>VSNY01000023.1:0-29605 GCA_009774535.1 Lachnospiraceae bacterium | reverse complement strand
GTCGAACTGCAACTTCAGCCGATCCTTGACCGGCTCGATAAAGTCGAACTGCAACTTCAGCCGATCCTTGACCGGCTCGATAAAGTCGAACTGCAACTTCAGCCGATCCTTGACCGGCTTGACAAAATGGAACCACAATTTCAACTCATCTATGACCAACTTGACAAAATGAGCAGCACCATATATATTATTAAATTTAACCAGGGGCATATCAGTGAAAAGCTGAAAGGCATTGAGATCACAATGAATTATAATGATTACCGTTTGAGTCGTAATATCAAGAATTTGCAGGAAGATGTTGACACCATTGTAGAAATATTAAAAATACATAACATGATACCGATTGCAACGTAAAAGATCCCAAACAGAACCAGTTTTTACACAAAATCACAAAATTTTGTTTCCAGCCAGCAAATTTGACATTGTGTTGTATTTAAAATATGCAGCACAATGTCAAAAATATTTCTCTTACGTTTGATCCCTCTTAGATACCCTAACGATTCCGCAAGTACGCCGGAACACCCGCCAGCTTCGCCACCAGTTCCGCCGCCCCGCCCCACTCCATGTCTGGCAGCTTTTTTTCTATATTCCGGCAAATCGTCTGATACAGTTCCCGGTCATTTTTCAGGCGCAGCATCTGCCGTGCCAGCTGACTGCTGTCACTTGCGTCAGTCAGCAGCCCTGTAACACCGTCTTCCAGCTGTTCTCCCAATCCGCCTGTATCCGTCGCAATCACAGGTACGCCGTAATCCATGGCTACCATCAGTACGCCGGACTGCGTTGCATCCGCATAAGGCAGGACCGCAATCAGATGTTCTCCTTGAAAAATACTTTCTACTTCCTCATCTGCCAGCCAGCGGTTTATAACCGTTACACGCTCCAGCTGCTTGTATTTTGCGCGGTACGGCGAAAAGTCCCCGGCGCCTGCGATTGTCAGCGTGACATCGCCGCAGCGGCGGCATACTTTCTGATAAGCGTCTGCCAGCAGATCCAGCCCTTTATATGGGGAGATCCTTCCAAAAAATACATAGTTCGTCTTTTCCGGGTCATAGGTAACTGCTGTTCGCTTTCCGGAGACGCGGCGGTAATAGCTGTGCCTTCCCAAAGGAAGGTAATGGACATGCCCGGTTTTATGATAGCGTGTTTCGACCTCGTTTACAAATTTTTTCGTATGTACAAGAATCTCATCCGCATGTCTGTATGCCTTATTTACACCGAGCAGCTTTACCGCGATGGCATAGGATTCCCCGGAATGCAGCTGCGGATCATGACAAAATACGATTTTTTTAGCGTGTGGAAACAATCTGTTAACCGGATCTGTCCAGAAAGTACACATCGGACAACAGACTGCTGTAACCGCATAGGACTGTAATGCTTTGCGGATACGGTATTTTTTATAGAGGATAAATTGCAGATGGTTTTTCAGAAAGGAAGCCGCGGAAGTATAAGTCGGGATCAGGATTAGCTTTTCCAGAGGAAGGCGCTTCCAGGCTTTTACATTTTCGATATCCTTAGAAAGCACTGCTGCAACCGGAATCCCCTGTTCCAGCAGCGCTTTTGTCAGCTCGTAGGCATGCAGCGGGCCGCCGCCGTGCCTCCCGGTGTAATTAATCAGTATGATATTTTTGCGTTTGCTGCTCATACCAGACCTAACCTTTCTGCCAGTGTTTTTCAGATTTGTAGCTGAAAATACCAATAGCTGCCGCTAAAACGGCCGAAGTAAGAAATGCTGTCGCTCCATAATGCACATCCAGCGTCCCGTCCGGCAGGATCATAAATGTGATCCGTCCGAACGGCTTTAAAGCTGTTGCCAGAACCGCAAAATTTACAAACGCATAAGCAGTGATTTCTACAGGCATCCATACCATCGTTTTCCACTCTTGCGGAAAACCCTCTTTGCGGGAATACCTGCTGTAAATAAGCCAGGAAAGCACTCCCGGACCGAATAGATATAAAAAACGAAACATTGTAAGACCTCCATCTCTTGTAAGCTTCCATTTATTTCTTCATGATATAATTTTTTAAATCGGGCTAAACTGAAATTCGCGAAATGGTAACTTGTACTGAAAGCCATTAACACTAAGTTCTTTTTAATTCAGCAGATTTCCTAATTATTACAGAATACGTTTGAAACTCCACTCCTGCGCATCTGTACCATTTCCATCATAGATCCAAACCTTTGTCCTATCAGAAATCTTATTATCTACAATATCAAGATATCTCCCGTTACATTTGGAAATGATATTGTAAGAACCGTTTCCGCTTGGTTTTATAATCCATTTTTGGGCATCACTTCCATTCTTCGTATATAGTTTTACGTTAGTACCTCGTTCTTGGGCAGCTCTGTCAACATCCAGACAAAGACCGGATTTTTTGTTTGTAATGCTGTAATATCCGTCACCCAGATATTTTACATCATATACCTGCCCTGCCTTTTTACTATTATTCCCAAGCAAGACGGTTGTTTCCTTAGACGTTTTATTGCCTTCTGTGCTTAAAGCCATTTTCTTATTCTTTGTCGCAACAATCGAATAAGTGCCATTTGAAATGGTTTTTCCAACAGACGGCCCCCATGGGATAAACAGCCATTTCTGGGCTTCCGTGCCGTTTTGCACATGGACTTGCACGTTCGTCTTGTTTTTTGTTTCTGCATTATTCCTGTCAAGGTAAAAACCATTACAACGGGACTGTATCCAAAAAGACTTTTGATCTCCAGCATCATAAATCGCCCATTGCTGCGCGTCACTTCCATTCTTTTCATACTGCCAGACATTCGTCTTATTTTCCAGACCTGCGCCTTGCACATCAAGGTATTTTCCAGAATGCTTGTTCATAATGCTATAAAATCCATTTCCCAGATAACGGACAGTAAATACCTGTTTGGAATCTGTCACAGAATTAAAAATCCAGGCATTTGCTTCATTGTCCTTTGAAGCATTTTCGATATCCAGGCACTGGTTTAAATTATCCGAACATACGATATGATAATCACCATCCATCACAGACTGCTTTCCGCCCTGATCAATATGTGAGCCAAGTATCTCTGATGAAATCTCCGAAATATCTTTGATATGTATATATCCGGAAGCGGTCGACACATCCACTACCCGTTCATGATATCCGCCAGGATTGCTCAAATGGTTATACTCCTCAATCCGAACGCTGTTACCGTTTACTTCTGACACCCATGCCACATGTCCGTACGCACCGCTGTCAGACCAGTAAACAGAACCTTTCTTTGGCGTCATATCTACAGTAAAGCCGCATTGTCTGGCTGCGTTTCCCCAGTTATTTGCATTTCCCCAATGCACGCCATTATAATGGTTGGTAAAAGGCACCCCATTTCTGGAATTCAAACACCAGGCTACAAAAGAGGTACATTCGCGATTATAAAAATTCCATTCATCTACCAATGCATCCTGAGCTGCATTTTTATAATCTGCCGGGTAATCATCTGCCGCATAAACAGAAATATCAGTGCAAAATGACAGGCCAAGCGCCACTAATAAAAAAACAGCTATCTTCATCTTTAATCTTTTCAAATTGTAATTCCTCCTTCTTTTTTTGCAAACTGCGGTTAATCATACGTTATAGCTTCATACATTTTCGCCAATAAGTATAGCCCGATTTAAAAAATTATATGATCGCCACATAAAGTGAAAGCCTTTCCCACTGCATCGCCCATATTTCCTGCGGTATATTTAATCCTTCTGATCCTGAAACCGGACAATCCTGACTCCGCGCTCCAGCAGTTCATGCGTAAGCAAATCTCTGTCACTTCCAGCATTTACGGCTACTGTCCGAATTCCCTGTTCATAGATAAAATCAATGATGTCCCGTTCTGATACACTTTTCATATCCTGTAAATGAAATACCACATCTTTCCAGTGATAAACACGCATCACCGGATCAAAAGCTGCTTTGTCAGATACCATTGGAATGATCCTGTCCGCTGCCCCTGGAACTGTCTTTTCCATTGTTTGGACAGATAAGCGCAGCCACTTTTCTGTCTGCGTATCATTCCTTGCGGGAACTTCGAGTAAAAGATAGGCATCCGGAAAAGTTTCCAGCAGACGGACGCTATTTTTCAGCAATGCATTTGTCATCGTCTGCAAATCCATAGAAAATACAAGGCACCCGTTTTTATGGGCTTGCGCAAAATCCTGCGCCGTACTGACAATAATTGTCCCGTCAGCCGCTTGCCCGCCGCTGCTGTCTGCGGCGGCGGCCCATCCCGGATCAAACCGTTTCGGATCATACTCAATATAAATGATCTCACGGCTGCTGCCATCCGCCAGTACCGGATCATCCTGCACACGGATATCAGCAAACGGTTCCTCCCCGCGCAGGCAGGCCAGGCTGATAAACAGCTCCTCCCCACGCAGACAATAATCGCCGCCTGGCGTCATACGATTTACAGAAAAAGCAGTATTTCCTAAATAATAACGCACGCGAAAAAGTCCAGACTTTTCTATCCCGTAATCCAGTCCAAGTCCTTTGGAAAGTGTCCGCAGGGAAATAAAATATTGCGGCTCACCCTCACCAGACGCACGAAGCAGCATCGTATCTTCACAAAATTCATGATTTAATTTTACCGGAATGGTACAGGTTTGAAACTGCGCCGGACTGCTGCCAGCAGGAAATACCAGCAATGCGACGGCCACTGCCGCCGCTGCCACATAGATCACGATACTCCTGCTCCTTCCTGCGATTTTTAATGCCGACAGTTGTTGTCCCCATAGTCCTGCGGCAACTGCCAAAGTTACCGACAGGCCCATAGCCGCAGGGCCGTATCTGACTGACGGCATACCATTTGGCAAAACAACCATTTCCGCTTCGCCAAGCGGATGCAGCAGCACGATTGTAACTGCCATATGTATCACTGCATACGCCAGTACTTTCAGCAGAATAAAAATCGCTGGCGTATGCATCCTGCAGCTGCTGCAAAACCCGGAATTTACACAGCTGCCGTTTTCGCCGCGATCTTCGCGAACACTTCTTGCGCGCAGCAGACATGTAACCGCTCCCGGGCCGATCAGGCATAAAAAACTAACGATCATGACTGTTTCCTTTCTGCTCCGCTTTCCCGCCGTTCCCTTCCTTCCAAATCCCTCTGGCTGCCTGCACAAGAAGGACGACCGCCAGACTGCAGACCATATATTCGGTTAGAAACGATACGCTCAGCACCGAAAAATCAAAACTGCCCTGTCCCTGCAGATACATACGGATGATATTTACAATCGTAATGCCATAGAACCATCCGGCAAATGCAGGTACAAAAGCCTTCCATGTAAATCCTGGCCTTTTCAGGTCATAGTTCGCCAGAATGACCGCCGGACAGACGGCGATCAGTACAAATAGCAAATCCATCTGGTTTCTCCTTTTCCTTTGTTTTTAATGACCGTTTTCTGTTCCGACCTGCTACAGCCAACCATACTACAAAACCTACACCTGTAGCGAGAGATACCGAAAATCCCAAACCCTGCAACGGCCTATGATACACAAACCGGATTTGATGTGTGCCAATCCCTGGTTCAATTGCCATATAACGCATATTTGCCCGGTAAACAGCAGTCTGTTTCCCATCCACATAAGCATTCCAGCCGGACGAATAAGGAACTGCCACGCACAGCAGCTTTGGTTCATCCAGCGAAATCGTACCAGTAATCTCATCCGTCCCGATTTTCATCTGATCCAGGACATTTTCCTTCCGGCTATTTATGTAGTCTGCATAATGACTTACCGGCCAGCAGGCAGCCCGCATGGAAGTAAACGTATAAATACCAGGATTGGAAAACGTAATTGTGACAGATGATAACGGTTCTTTGCTGTAGCCCAGGTTCGCGCAAAAATCATGCTGCCCCCGGTACCAGCTATAATCATTCGTAAAATAATGCAGCGTCTTTTGCTGTCCATTCGATGCCGTCAGGGTCAGATCTGCCCTTACCGGATCGGACCAAAATAGCTTTTCTTTTCGTATGGACTCTTTTTCGGCGTATGTCAACAGGTCCCAATTCGTCTTTTGATACAGCTGCAACGGATCCTCATGTTCCTGGCCAAAATACCGATCATAAGCAGGCACTCCCTGAAAATTCAGCCCATCCAGTAAAAAATAAGTCTCACTGTCCGCAAACCCGCGAAAACTTAACGTCACGGCTGCCCCTGCCTGAGTGACAACAAATGAGTCTCCCTGCATGGATACATGCTCATCGTTGCAACTGACCTGATATGCCAGCTCTCTGCTTTGCCGCACGAAATCTGTTTTTTTCACTCCACTGAGATCATCTTCCAGCAAAACTCCCTGCAACATAGCTTCCTGTTTTTCTACACTGGATAATTGCTTCCAAACATCCGGCGTCACATAGCTGTCATATGTATACGCAAGCGGGAGAACATAATCGTTCCGGTAAACCGCAGATACAAAAGCTGTCCTGTTTTGCGCCATCTGTATCTGTGGTTCGCTTAATTGTCCAGTGTGCAGTTCCGACCGCAGACTTTCCAATGCATGGTCGGTCTTTTGCTGCCTGACATTACTTGTTTTTACATAGGTAAAACCGTATGGAATACACCCCGTATCCCCATCCGGAACGGTAAAATACCGAACCGCAGATAAAGACGCCAGCGCTGCCCGGTCATCGTATCCGGTATAATGGTTCGCCAATGTTTCACCTGAAAATCCCAGGTCTTTCCGAAATGCGTTGATATATGGATTCGACAAAGTCCAGTAATATTGTGTAGAAGATATCCCTGCCAAAATCCCTGCATTTGAAGAAAGACTGCGTCCGGAATACCGATACCCCGCACCCACTTCATCTGCTTTAGCCACTTCCAGCACAGCCGCAGTTTCATCCGCCCCCAGTTCTCCGGACAAATCCTTTGCCTCTTTGGCCTGAGCTGCATAATTCCCACCACCCTGCGCATTCATCCAGAAACTGTTGCAGCAGATACTAATCAAAACAATGCCCAATGCTGCCGGTTTTCTATATGTCCGATTCCAAAAACCATGTGTTTCCGTCAGTATAGACAATAGCATCAACAACAAAAGCACCAGCGAAATACTAAGAAACGCCTTCGCCGTTCGGGAATATTCCGCGATCATACATACCATACCGTAAACCGCTGTACCAGCCGTCAGAAGCCTGATCTGCGCCTGTTTAATTTCCAGTAAAGACGGCCACATTACTGTCAGAATATAAGCTGACACAAGCGCAAATGCAAAGCTCCAGCGGTTCGCCATATAAGAAAATCCGTGAAACGCCTGTCCCAAAAATGGCACCAGCATCACTATAATTCCGCAGAAAAACAGCATTTTAAGAAGCCGGTTCTTTTTGCTGAAAAATAAAAGCATAACCGCTGGCAGCACCGGTGCCGCATAGCCCATACACATCCAGTAAGCACTGCCTTCCGCTATAAATAATCCTGGCAGACTGCTGTAATACGATAACGGATACAAAAAATGAAAGGGATTGCCGGACGTCATTCTGGAATCACCAATCACCGCATAACAAACCGGCAGCAAAATAACTGCTGCCAAAAGCACGCCTGTCACGGACGCAGTCCCAATCCGAAACAGAAAAACAACCCTGGTTTTCCAGTTTCCAGAAACACATAACAAACGTAAAATAGTATAAATAACAACTGCCAGCACAAGCATATAGAAAAAATAAAAATTACTAACCGCTGCAATAAATACTGAAAGAATTAGCAACACCGGCTTCCTGTTCCTGATTATCCTCTCAATCCCGCAGATCATCAGAGGCAGATAAATCATTGGATTGATAAAATATGGATGCCTTGCCGCATTCAAAACAGCCCACTGGCAAAAAATATAGGTTATCGAACCAGCTAAAACCGCAGATCTTTCTCTTTTACCTGTCTCAAAACAAAGAAGCGAAAAAGCAGCTCCTGCAGCATACATACGCAGCAAAATAGCAGCATCATAATAATGATGCAGATACCGTACCGGAACAAATACAGAAAAAACCGCAAAAGGATCACCCATTACATAGTAATGCAGCGTCTGCAAAATATCGCTTCCCTCACCAATTGCAAAATCCCATGCCGGAAGTATCAGTTTATGTTCCTGTAACATCCCATTGAACACACCGCGCAAATACTCTGCGTAATATACAAGCGCCCTGAAATGCTGGTTCCATCCGTCATCGCGCCAGATCAACGTCCTGCCTGTAAAAAAATACCAGCAGAACACCAGCAGACTGGCTACCGCAAATAAAATAGTATATATTTTAAAATACTGCTTCATCCCTTGCCTTGTTCCGATCCTGTTCATCCTGCCGCCCCGCTAATCCTTGAATCTTTTCTCATTATACATTTTCATCTGACGGTATAATTTAAAGGTCTTTTTCCCCGCCAGCACCTCGTCCATCAGTTCCTCCAGTTCGGTTTTTAAGTCATTGCGCTGCAGAACCAGCACGGAAAGCCTGCTTTCACAGTCTGCCCGAAAACGTTCGTCCACATCCAGTCTTCTGCCCTGTTCTTGCATATGGTAAATTTTCAATTCGTTAATACTCAGCTTGTCAATCAAACTTCCGATTGTCTCCATCGTCTGCACCCTCCTATTTCTCATATTCAAGATAATCGGCCACCAGCTCATCCACCTCTTCCATCAAATCATTTCTATGCTGGTTCAATGGATTAATATTTCGGATCGCCTTTAATACCACATCATCCTGAAGGCTTCTGACTTTATCTTCCTCATGCCAGATTTCCGTATTGGTAGCCGCCAGTTCCTGTACAATCTGCGCCATATTTTTACGGTGCTGGTTCCAAGGACGAATGTTTCGGATCTGATCTGTTACAATCACGTGATCCGAGCTACGATTTTCATTTTCCATATGCCATATAGTGATCGTTTCCTGAATCAGAGCAACAATTTCCTGTGCATAAATCAGCTTCACCTGTTCTTCTTTCATCTTTATCTGTTATCCTTTCCATAGCCCTTTTTCCTGTCCTGCTTCAAAAGCTTGCTTTTTTTGCAAAAACGTATACGAACAGCTGTCTTTATATATTTAAAGTTGGCAAAAAAACCATTTTGCGAAATCCCTTCTGTCCTTGCTGTCCAGTCTGCCGGTATTTCTATAAATTTGACACCCAGACGCAGCGGTTTTAACGCTGTTTCCAGAAAAAACGGATGTTTCAGCTCTTCCCAGCGAATACCCTTCACCAGTTCTGTCGGAAAAATCCGAAACGCAAAAGTCAGATCCGTCAGCTTCGTTCCATACAATACAGCAAGCATTTTTTGAAATATAAAATTACAAACCAGTTTTATCTTCTGATAGCCCTGGAACCTGCACCCTTTTTGCCACCTGGATGCCGTAACCACGCAGGCAGGATGTTTCTTTGCCATCCGGATCAAACGGCCGACAGTATATGGGTCCGTTTCCAGATCCGATGACATTAAGACCACGTGAGAACCTTTTGCCAAAGCAAATCCCTCCCTGCATGCCCCACCGACAAACGGCAGTTTTTGCATATGTATCCATACTTTTTTGGGATATTTCCTGCACAGCTGTTCCGCAACGGCAATGCATGCCGGATCAGACTTTTCAGATAACAGAATGATCATTTCCGCAAGATCCTGTTTCCTGCATGTCTGCAGCAAAATCTCAACCGTCTGCCTAAGTGAATAAGTCTCATTCATCGCAGGCAGTAAAATGGTTGCATGTTCAAAATTCTTTGTTTTACCCGCCATTTATAACTTCCTCCGTTTTCTGTTCCAGGTGATTTTGATATTCATCCAAAAGATAGTCATATTTTCCGAACAGCATTCCAGCAGTTTTATACAGTCTGTCTTTGGAAAAAATTCTGCCCCGCGTTACCTCCAGTAAAATATCATAATACTGGTGCAGGCTTTTATCCGCAATCCGATTTTCTCCTGTCTGCAAAGACTGTGGATATCCTTCCGGAATCAGACGCTTCATATGTCCCACACGCCAGACTTCTGTATACACAGCAGGCAGCTTTGCCAGCAGCGGATCTCCAAGGCCAATGCTGTCACTCATATAAAAATCCCGGTTATGCTGAAAGGACAACAGTCCCGGCGCCCAGGTAAGCAGATCCCCCTGGTTCCCACTCGCTTTGGAATCCAGCACTTCCTGTGCATCCCAGGTAAGTTCACTGGAATCTATTCCTTTTACTACTTTTGTAAGGTAATGCGGAATCATGCCAAGTGTTGGAAAATAATAATCTCTTTCATCCGTACAAGAATCCTGTCGTACCGGCCACAAGTACTGTTTAACAGTCAATCTTGTCACAGATGTTAACATCACACATACAGCTGCACATCCAATACAAGCATACTGACGGGAAACTATCCGTTTGCCGATATGAAATGATTCTTTTTCATAACACAGGTCAATCACCATAAATACAGACACAAAATATAGATCCGTAAAATGCCTGCCCACCATAAAATCCCCACCAATACGGATGACATATAAAAGTTTTAGACAGATACCAAGCGCAAGCATGCGGTACTTCCACTGCCCATGCAAAAAAAGCAACACAACTGCCAGCAGGCAAAACGTAATCAAAGCCGTATCATATCCCCAGCTGATCAAAAAATACTCCAGTCCATGCAGAATATATTCATCCAGCGGATATCCCGTATTTACTTTAATATAATAGGTGTTTGGAAACGGAACGCCATAATAAATAACCGAAAAAACGATCCATCCGAAAAACGGACATAATCCGGCCAGTCCTGCCAGAAACATGCTGCAAATGCCACAGGATCGTTTCACCAGAAAACAGTACGCCGTCACAGCAAATAACAAAATCCCGGCATCCATTCTCGTCATCAGCACAGCCGAGCAGACAAGGGCCATTTGAAAAAGTTTTTTTCTGTCGTAAGTATCATTTGTTACAAGCAAATGCAAAAACAGTGCTTCCTCAAAAAATAGCAGACTGTTTTCCAAGCCGCTTGTCGTAAATGAAATAAAACAGATGGAAGTACACAAAAGGACTGTTACTACAAAAACCTGCCATCTCTGTTTGCATATCTTCCATATAAGGATGCTGTAAGCAGCAAGCGAATAAAGCGTACAAAGCACAATGCTTACCAAAGGCATATTCCGGAACCAATAATAAAAAACGCTTAAAATCAAATCAAACAACGGACATGTAGATACATTGACCCGTTCCCCAATGTTATATACAAATCCATGCCCCTCCGCCAGATTTCTCGCCATTACAAATCCAAAATACCCATCATCTGTATTCCATGCCCCGAGCAGAACAACAAGCAGAAAAACGCCTGTTGCAGCCCAACGGATATCATGATCTGTCTGGGTTCTTTTACCCCCCCCCATATTTTTAATCCTGTCATATTTTTCTCCTGTCTTCCCTCTCATTTTCAATAGTTTCCATTTCATAGTTATTTTTTATTATCTGTAATATTCCATCTTACGCCCGGAATCAAACATCGTATAATACTGCAGCATCCGGTACTGTTCCACCCACTCGGATACTTCTGTCTCTTCGTCAAAGGTATGCCACTGGCCATCCGTTGTCTGATATCCGAATACATTCAAAACCGGAACTTTCTCTTGCATCTGCAGCAGAAAATTTGTATAAGCCGTTCGCGGAATTCCTGCCTGCTCCAGTAACAATGCGCCAAGATAATTCGCGCTGGTATCCATCTCGATCGGCTGATTTTGCGTGTCATAATTGGCCCAAATCATATACGGAACCGCATAGCGGCTCTCCCGTTCCTCCAGTGTCAAATTGTCTGTTTCCTTTCCTGTCACCTGCTCAACCCACTCCTCGCTAATACTTGGCAGATGATCCCCAAAAATACAAATAACAACCGGCTCATCAACTTTTCTAAAATACTCCAGCAGATTTTGAATCGCCAAATCGCTTTCCCGGATCAGAGTCAGGTAAGTCTCTACATCTGTGAAATCCTTTGTTTCTCCTTTCAGTTTGATCATCTTCGTGCCATTCATCTCTTCGATATTGTATCCTCCATGATTTTGCATGGTAACATTAAATATAAACTGTTTTTTATGCTCCCCTTGTTCATAAAGTTCTATAATTTTATCAAAAGACGACTGGTCACTAATGTGACTGCGGATATACACAGGATCTTGAAAATCATCCATTCCGAGAAAATCACAAAATCCAAAATTCCCATATACTCTCATCCGGTTCCAATTTCCTTTATACTGCGGGTGAATTGCTGTTGTCTCGTATCCATAATTTCTTAATATATCCGCCAAATTTCCTACATCTTTCAAATTACAAGACTGATAAGGAACCATCGCTGTCCCACAGTTTGCCATACTGCAGCCAGTCAGAAACTCAAATTCAGAATTTGCAGTCCATCCTCCGTACACAGACACATACAATTTTCCTCTGTATAAAAAATCATCCGTAGCATACCAATTTTCCAAAAATTCATCAGTACAAGCAAAGTCTCCCAATACATGAAGGTCGCTAAATGTTTCATCCATAATCGCGATAATCGTCGGCAAGACCATATCGTTTTCTTTCTCTTCATTATTTTTTGCTAAGATCTGTTCCGCTTCCCTCCTGTTGTAATGATCCGGAGCCTGCACAGCCATCTTTTTCAGCAGCGTAACGAAGCTAAAAACACTTCCTGCCTCCTGGTAAGCGCCCGTTACATTCCATGGATCAAAACTCCATCCATATATCTTTTCAAGATCGGCAGAAAGAAGACTGTTCATACAGATACATACCGCCAAACTACAGGCTGCGGCCTTGATCTTCCTGTTATGGTTCCTCTGCCTGACCGGCAGACAACATAAAGCTGCAATACCGGCAAGCCAGCATAAAACACTAACCACAACCGACTCTGGGACATTAAATTCATAACCACCGGCAACTTGAAATGCCGTTTTGGCAGATAACAGATCATTTGGCATAACCGGGCTTCCGCGGAATTTTCCCACATAGTAATTTGCGACTCCGAAAATCAAGCAGACCGTTAAAAATAACGCCAATATTACTTTTGCAGGTACAAAACAATACAATACAAATGCAAAAGAAAGCATCCACAGTATATTACCTATTACAAACCGCACATCCATTCTGCCAAGATTCTCATTAAATGCCCGCTCAATAATATAAAATCCAAGAACCGGAACAAATGCCATCAGCACAGGCGTAAATATTTTCCATACCCGTTTCATAAGCAAATCCTGTATGTTGGAAGAAAAAAGAAACCACAATACAATTACAAAATATATCAGATATACTTCTTCCCTGGTTAATTGATCATGATGAACTGCTGGTACATAATTTTTTATCACTAACAGAAAAAGCAATAAGCAAAACCCGCCCTTTACAACAAAACTCGTCAGTTTTAAACCCACTTTCAAACGCGCTGCCAGTTTCCTGACGCAAAATAGCAATGTCATAAGAAACGTTCCTGCCAATAATTCTCTCACAGAATAATGTTTATCATAAATAATCAGAAAAAATGCAGGCACTAAAAAGTAAATGATCGAATCTGCATTTGCTTTTAGGTCTATTTTGAATCTATTGCACAAATAGATCAAAAAAATTGCTCCACAACTTATGTAAGTTATCTCAAACCACATGATGCATCTCCATCTTATTCAAATGCAAATCTTTCAACATCAGAGTCCGAAACAGATTCTCCTAATTGGATTTCCATTACTTCCATATCCGTCACAGCTTCGATCGAATGCCTGACACCAGCAGGCAATACAACAACTTCTCCGATTCCTGCCACTTTTGTCCGTTCTCCAATCGTTATCATCCCTTTGCCATTCAATACAATCCAGATTTCATCCCGATTATGATGGCAGTGATAGCTCATTGCCTTTCCGCTCCTGATATGCAGCCGGATACTCATTGCATATCTGCTTTCATTTAAAACTCTGTACTCTCCCCAAGATTTTTCCTTATACATGACACGTT
Organism: Lachnospiraceae bacterium; assembly: GCA_009774535.1. Taxonomy (GTDB): domain Bacteria; phylum Bacillota; class Clostridia; order Lachnospirales; family Lachnospiraceae; genus Eubacterium_J. The sequence goes on along the minus strand of VSNY01000023.1, from coordinate 15,679 downwards.
GATCCATACTTTCCACATATGGCTTAATAAAAGAACTCGCATATTTCTCACTTACAATAATGCCATCTGCAGATGCAGCGATAATCACATTTTCTAGTCCGCAAGCCAGAATCGGAATCTCCAATTCATTGATTACATTTACCCCTTTACAGTTATCCGCCAGCCGTACATTTCCAAGCGTGTCAGAACTCATTTCCTCTGCCAGTGTATTCCAGGTGCCAACATCTTTCCATCGCCCCTTATATTCGATACACCCCATATTCTTTTCTTGTTCTGCAACTGCATAATCAAATGAAATTTGGGGAAGTTTCTCATAGTTTTCAAATAAATACATATAATCTGTATCATCCACATATTTAGCTGCTATATCTAAAATATACCCTGTCCGAAAGGCAAATACACCGCTGTTCCATAAAGCGCCTTTACGAATCAGACATTCCGCTTCTTTTGTTCCAGGTTTTTCTTTAAACTCCACAACACGTCTGACATAAGAATCCCTATTGTCCCATTCCTGTGTTACAATATAACCGTATTTTTCGCTTGGATAAGTAGGTGAAATCCCCATCAATGTCAAATTACTCTGCCCTGAAGCCGCCACTCGTTCCAGCAATTCAAAATTTTTAAAATAATGATCATCTGCATAAGGATCTACCGGACATACAATCATCACATCATCCAAAGATAAATCTTTTTTCTTTTTCAAATAAGCCGCCGCAAGAACAATTGCCGGAAATGTATCCCTTCTAGCCGGTTCCACGCATACGTCCACAACATCCCCCAGCTGATTTCTGACAGCGCTTTTCTGCTGCATCCCGGTAGTTACAGTTATATTTGCATTCGCAGATACAGACCGTATTTGTCTGACGACCCTTTGTGCCATAGATTCATAGGTCTTGTCTTCCCGTTCAAATAATTTCAGAAACTGTTTTGACCTTACTTCATTTGAAAGCGGCCAGAGCCTTTTCCCAGAACCGCCGGATAATAATATCACATTCATATTCGTGTGTTTCCTCCATAAATATAATCATGCCGGTCTGTCAAGGAAGCTTTGAATCTTCTGTCTGATCACAGAAGCGGTAAAACCGAGATGCATATCTTTTTCTTCTTTTGTTCCATAAGAACGCATCACTTCCAGGGGAACCCCGATGCCATCAATCGCAATACGCATTCCATCAGCGGCACGTATAAGATCTGTATAAAACGTTCCTGTATAAAATGGCTGAGAAACAAATATCTTAGGACATACCAACATATTTCTAAGTGTTACATAATCAAAGGGTTCCGCCGTTGTATAATACAAAACCGTCACATCCAGATCCAGGCATGCCTGAATGGTTACATCCAACATTTCTGCAAATGTAATTACAACGGCTTCTTTTCCCTGTTTTAACACAGCTGCTTTTCCAAATTCAACATCCACATCTGTATGATTACAATGATCTGTCATACGAAAATAAGACGCTCTGCCGTTCATACAACAGGACTCAAACAATATTTCAAACTGTTTTGGCGTTCCAGGCACCAAGATCTCCATTCCCGGTAGTGTCTTTAATGTTAAAATATCTTCTGGGCAATAATGAGAATATCCCAATGCAGAAAAGTCATATGAAGCTCCTGTCGTAATAAAATTGCCGCCTGCTTTTTGATAGATAAAGTCTAATTTTAACTGCTCCAGTGCCCGCTGTACAATAAACGGCGAAATTCCATATACCGTAGGCACAATGCCTGTCATAGCCATACCTGCCGCAATACCAATTGTTCCGGATTCAAAAATTCCTATATTTTTCACCTGATCCGGATGCTGCCTGCTAAAATCACGAAATCCTGCTGCACCAATATCTATCAGCAACAGTATGGTATTGCAGTGATGTTCTATCATTTTTGACACACTTTTTTTCATTGACGCTCTCATTTACTCTATCCCCTGCACATAATTTCTCTTCTTTGCCTGCATCCATCCTACCAAACCAATCAAAAGTTTAAATTCATTTTTTTCAATCATCATTTCAAATTCTTTAAAACTTACGAGCATCGTTTTTATTTGTTCTGTCTGATCCGGCCGTACTTCTTCTCTTTTGCTGCATCTTGCAAAATATAAATCACACTTTGCAGATGATATCCCCTCATTCATATAATAATTTCCCATATACATCCATTCATCTGCTAAAAATCCGGTTTCTTCCAGCAATTCCCGCTTTGCAGCTTCTAATGATGTTTCCCCATCATCCACCGCACCGGCAGGAAATTCCAGCAGCCACTGATCCAGTGCATGCCGATACTGATCGATAATCACTACTTGATCGTTATAAACCGGTATGATGCAGACACCGTCTCTATGATTCACATAAGTATACGGATAAATGCGGCCATCAATTAAAAAATGCTCCTGTACTACAGTAACTCTTCCAATCTCATATTTGTTACTGTCAATAACATCATATGGATTATTTTTTCGCTCCAAAATTTCTCACATCCTCACATAATTTTTCCAGTTCATCGTGATCTGGTGCCCGGTGGAACCAGGATCTGTCATTCATCATTATGTCAGAACCATATCCGCGCATTGTTTTCGCAATTACAGCTCTTGGCATATCCCGATGCGGCCTTGTAAGTGCAGCATACAGCGAATCTTCACAATGCCCGTCTGTAATAACTGTATCAAAACCAAAAGTCTCAAGCTTACACCTTAAATTGCCTATATGCAACATTTCTGAGATCGAGTCATTATCATCAATAATCAATGTAAGGTTATCCAATTTCTCACTTGCTGCGAAAAGTAATGCTTCCCACATGGTACCCTCATTCATTTCCCCATCGCCTGCTAACACATATATCTGATTTTTCCGGTGTTGTTTCTTACAAGAAAAAGCAATTCCAGCCGCAATCGGAAAACCATGTCCCAGGCTCCCTGCAGATATCTCAATCCCCGGTACTTTCGTACGGTCAGCCTGCATACTAATTCTGGAATCATACTGACAGGCTGTTTTTAATTCTTCTGTTGGAAAAAATCCTTTTTCAGCCAGCAAAGCCAGCAATCCCATCGTTGACTGTCCCTTGCTTAATATAAAATAATCCCGATCAGGAGAATTCACTATCTCTGGCGTAACCGCTAAAATCCTGTCATATAAAACACGAAGGATCTCAACAGATGAAAAAATGCTCTGCAAATTTGCATCTCTGCCATAACAAGCGGTTTTTAAAATGGAAATCCGTAATTGTTCTGCTGCCTTTGTCAATTGTATTACTCCTTTCGTACTGCATCTAAAATCTTATCCGCTTGATTTCTTACAAGCGTATATTTATCTTCCTCTTTTATGCAGTCCAATAAACCATCCAGTTTTAAAATATCCCGAATTCCATGATTCATAAAATACCAGCTATATACAGAATTCATACCTTTACTCGCAGATAAATAATAAGAATGATCATATCCCCAAGGATATTTTTGATAAACAGGCTTTAGTTCCTCCTGATATGCCAAAAGAACTGGTTGAATCTTATATGCATCACCATTCCGGTTCAAATATTCCATAATTAATTCAACTGGTACATTTCCAGCGCCTCTCCCCATCCCAAATATACTGCCATCTGCATAAAGATCTCTTATAGTTTCCGTATCAAAAAATTCCATCACATTTGCAAAAGCCATCTGTATATTGTTATGTGCATGAAACCCAAAATCAATGGATTCATCCAGACAGGCAAGCATATGGTCTGTCATTGTTCTTATATCTTTAGGATACAAATTACTAAAACTGTCTACCAAATAAACTGCCTTCGGCATAATCCGATTCACCTGCTGTAACAATATTTCCAGTTCACTTTCCGTATATAGAAAAGTTGCCATCGGCTGCAAAAAAACTTCATATCCTTTTTGGATCAGCTGCGCGCCATTTTTCAAAGCTTCCTTCCATTCTTTTGGAAAAAAAGCAATTCTGATTATATCAACGGTATACGGACTTCTGACTGGAATGTCAAACAGATGCGCATCTGCCTGTGTAAGCATAACTGCATAACGGCAGTCGTTTTTTTTATTTTTGAGCAACGGCTCCATATCATCAAAAGAAGCAAATTTTGTACTTTTCCCTTTCTGACCTCCTTTTCCCATAATGCCGATTTCGATACAGCGTACACCGCTCTGATACAGATGATCCATAATCCTGCCTGCAGCAGCGGCATCAAATTCCCAATTATTAACATATCCGCCATCCCGCAATGTGCAGTCTAAAATGTGTCGTTTCATTTATCCTCCATTGTTATAAACCATATCTGATTTTTCTATATGTATTTATAATAAATACAAACAGTTTTCTTGGTAATGTTCCTGTTGGTGATTCTGCAAATTTGTGGATTCGTTTCATCACACGCCAGGAATTGGAATTTTTAATTTTATCTAATTCCGCCATACTGGCTTCTACATTCTTTTCACAATTTCTGGTTATATTAGGAGCCGTAAACGCAAGCTGACATTTTGCAAATGGGCGATTACCTTTTTCAATTATTTTATATAAAAATTCTCTTGCCTTTTGTTCAACACCATAATCAAAGTCAGATCGCATAGGCGGCTGCCTGAGCATCTCTAAATACTTATCCGGATTTTTGTCAAGTTCCTTAACTCTGCTGATAATTGCCTTAAAATCATTGTCATAATCATTGCAATTGATAAAGGCTTTTGGATTAAAGTCATGTGCAACTGCAGGATTTCCCCAATAAATCGGGACAGAATATGCATATAAAGGATGTATAAGCTTTTCTGTAGTATGCCCATCCATTGATACATTTTCAAATGCAATTGTAAATTTATATTTGCTGATAAACTGCAATTTATCAATTACCCAATTCTCATTGATACTGTCACGTCCGTCTTTTTTTATCCAACGCAATGGTAATTCCTTATTCGACATATTATGAAGTATCCTGCCAGGACAATCCACACGCCTATATTTCATCAATTGCTGGCAAAATTCTTTCCTCAAAACTGCGCCTTCTCCAAAAACGTCATTAGAATATACAAAATTACAAAATCTACGGTTACACAATTTTTCAGAAACAGCGGATCTATCCTGAATGGATGGTGTAATATCAATCAGGCTGCTATTGATCCAACCTTTTTTCGTAAATCCCACTTTGATCCAATCTGGATTAATGTCTCCAATATTATCTCCGTATCGTTCTCCTACGTCTGCACGTATATAACGGTCACCAAATTCTAAAAGATCATGACACATCGCATAGTCGCATTCATTAAAATTAGGTATTTCATCCTCTCCAGTAAAAAAAATCTTTACACAATGTTCATATTTTTTATAGTTCATTCCAAAAACACTATAAAATAAAAAATCTGGTACTTCTGAAAAGATCACCACATAACGGTTTCTCAATGTGCGAGTAATCCAGTGCCTTTCCTGATCGAAATCTGGTGGCACATCCACATATTTGATCTTTACGATTTTTTGTCTTTTATACTTTTTATATGAATGAACAATATGAAACTCTTTTAAAATCAAATATTGTATTTTTAACGCATTTTCGTTATTAGGCAGCAACTGATATTCAAACACATGATCGTTCAGATTCATATTTTTCACTCCTGTATAAGCAAGTGAGTTACCATTCGGCCAATGATTCGCATAAAAGGTATGAATAATAAATGTTTTACACTTTGATGAACTGATAATATCCATAAAACCGCTTCGGATTCCAATACAATATCCTGCCATATCCAAAAACGGCACTAATTGATCATAGGCAATTTCAACCTTTATTGTATTAAATATAGGTTGTTCATCACCAAAACAATTGGTACACACTGTATAACCTGCATCTATAAATAAATCTACCATACGTGACCAATTAAACTCTGCCGGCAGTTGTGTATTACCCGTGGAATAAGGAGACAGCAGAATTGTTTTATGCGGTTGCAAATCATACTTATCAAAAATTGCTTTTGCCAAAGCTGTTTTATCAGAAAAATAAGGCAGAGATTTTTTTGTATTCTGTGGCAGACAATAACCATAATTTAGATAAAAATCTGTCTGCGACAAATTCTTATATCCCATCAGATCCCAGGTAATCCAAAGCCAGTTAATATATTCACCACTAAATTCCGCAATATGATGAAACACATGAATATCAAAGTTTTTCTTTTGTAAAAACAATTTGAAATGCATCAGATCACAATACTCTTCCCACGTAATAAGTTCGGTCTTGCAACAGGTAAGCAGCTGCGGCCAAAGAGACAAAACCCTCTTTTCAGCTTTGCCACAGGAGATAATCGTACATCTGCTGACTTCATTTTGTTTTAACCATTCCGGAAAAAATAATCCCATTAAGTAAAAATCACCTGTTCCTCTTGGCGCGCAAGAAATAATTGGCCATTCCCAACCATTATTTTCTTTTATTCGGATATATTGATCCAATCCTTTTTTTACATGCCTGTAATAAATCACCGCTATGCGTAAAGGCGTTATTTTTTTTGCAAATTCCCTAATTTTTTCTTTTATTTTATACATTAGATTTATACCTGATTTAAGAATTTTTTTATCTCTTCATCATTACCTATATATTTTGGTCCTTTCACCTGATAAAATTTATCCATCTGATAGACCCCAACTGAAAAAATCTCTGCATAGGAAATCTGATTAATACCAATCAGCCGGTCTGCATGTCTGCCATATGGAACTGTCAGAGATGCGATATAAAACCGGGGATCAAAATGATATAAACACGCAAACTGCAAGATATTACTTTTTGCTTTTTCTGAAATATATACTACCTTTGAGATATTTTCAGAAAATAATCCCGAAACTTTCACCACTACGGGATCGCTTGTCAGAATCCATGCATTTTCGTACTGATGTTTTTCCAAAAATTTATCCAAATATAACAGGGCATAATAATTATCCTTCGTATGATCTTGCGGCAAAAATATAACTGCTGTTTTCGGAGTAAGCTTTCTCTTAATTTTTACCCACTCCATCCATCCCTGATAAGTCTTAAATAAATTTTTTCTCAACTGCTTCTTTAAACTTTGTACATCTTCCATCATCTGCTTGTCTTCCATTTCTTCATGTACCAAAACCGACCTTCTTGCATCGTCTATCCTAATTTTTTACAATGGTCTGTCTAATAAAACACGCAATTTAGCAGCAATCTCACACGGAGAAATCCCCTGATCCTTGTCAATCTGTTCCTTTGAGCCATATGTTGTAATAAACTTATGATCAACCCCAACAAAATCCATCATAACCGCTCCCTGTAACGCTGTCATAATCTCTGTTGTCAGCGCTCCGTAATAGTAAGGCTCACACAGCAACACTTTACGGCTGGCACAATTCTCACACAGACATTCCTTGTCAAATGGCGTTACAGTTGTATAATAAAGTACAGTAACATCCAAATCCCGCACTGCTTCAAGAACTGGCTCCAATAATGGCCCTACAGCTACAACCGTAGCTTTTATTCCCTTTTTTATCACAACTGCTTTCCCAAATCCTTCATAATACGACTCACGATTACATGCTGTACTAAGCCGATAATACGTTGGATATCCATTATCATAAGAACTGCAAATAAGCTGGTCTGTTTCTTTGGCAGTACCAGGAACTACAATCTGCATATTTGGAATGTGCATCAATGCCGGTACGTCTGCCGGACAGTAATGCGTCGATCCTAACCCGCCGTCATCATAAGAAGCTCCCACACTGACAAAGTTGCCGCATAAACACTGATAGCCAAAATCAACTTTTAACTGCTCATAGGCTCTTTCTACAATAAATGGTGCAATCGTATGAAAAAACGGTATGAATCCTTCTTTCGCCAGCCCAGCAGCAATCCCAATCGATGCTGGCTCCATAATACCCAGATTTTGAACCTGGTTCTTATGCTTTTGTGTGATATTACGAAAGCTGAAAACGCCAATTTCGCCTAAGAGTGTAATCACCCTTTCATCTGCGTCAGACAACTGATCTGTTGTTAAAATATACTGTTTTCTCATATTAGTTTCCATTTTCAATTTCCTCCAACAGCTGCCTTCGTTCCGTCTCATCTGGACTTCTATGGTGCCAGGCCGGATTGTTTTCCATCGACCTGCATCCCTTTCCTTTTACAGTCTGAGCGGCAATAAAGACCGGTCTGTCATTTTCATACTGCATAGTCAAAGCAGCCTCTAATTTTTGATGATCATGGCCATCTACAGATTGCGTATTCCAACCAAACTGCTGCAGTTTCTTCTCTACATCTTCAAATGCAACTGCCCGGTCTGAAGAATGGTTATAATCCAGAATACATATCAGATTAGATAGCTCCTGTTCTTTTGCAGCCATAAACGCTTCCCAGTTTGTTCCTTCATTCAATTCCCCGTCGCCTATAAGCACAAACACTTTATTCTGCGTCTGTTTCCATTTCTGCGCCATTGCCATTCCTACTGCCAACGGCAGCCCATGTCCTAAAGACCCTGTGGAAACCTCTATGCCTGGAATCTTATGAAAATCAGGATGCCCGCCAAGCCGGCTTCCATATTGGCAAAAAGTATCCAACTCCTGCATCGGAAAGAAACCAGCTTCAGCCATTACAGCATAAATTCCAAGCGAAGCGTGCCCCTTACTTATAATCAGCCTGTCATGCGGTTCTATTATAGGATTTTTGGGATCTATATGCATGACATCATGATACAGCACATATAAAATATCAAGAATAGAGAATGCGCTTGGTATATGTCCTTCCTGACTGTGATAAGATATTTCTACAATTTTTTTCTTTAGCTTTTTGATCGTTTCGTACCGGCTGTCCATCTTTTTGTCTCCTGTCAGTATTTAATACATTTGCTGTCTCTTATAACTCCAAATATCCATAAATCCATCATTCGTATTTAAGGCATCCAAACTCTGCATATCTTCTTCTGAGATGCAGAACTGAAAAATATCCAAGTTGCTTTTCCTGTGTTCTTCGCTACCTGAACGAACCAGCGGCAGATAATCGTGCTGAATGCTCCAACGCAATGCTAACTGTGCAAGATCTTTCTGATACTTCTCTGCCATTTCCAAAAAAGGAGTTTTCTTTAAAATACCTCTCCCCATGGGTGACCACGCCTGTATATACATGCCATGTTCTCTTGAAAATCTTACCAGTCCACGCTGCTGATAACCGGGATGCAGCTCCAACTGATGAATCAAAGGCGGCATACTACAGTTTTGAAACAAATCCAATAAATGCCTTTCTAAAAAATTACATACGCCTGGTATTCTGATTTTCTGTTCCTGATACAATTTTTCAAATGCCATCCATGTTTCCACATTTTTGTCTCTGTAGTTTTCTTCATTTCCACGTATAACTGGCCAATGAATGAAATACACATCAATGTAATCCATTTGCAGCAATTCCAAGGAACGCTGAAAATCATCCAGCGTCTGATAATATCCGCTGACAGTTGGTGATAACTTTGTCTGAACAATCAATTCCTCCCTTTTGATTCTTTTTTCTTTACACAAAGAAGAAATTGCATCCCCTACTGCTTTTTCACTGTTATAAGCCCTGGCCGTATCAATCAAACGATATCCGTCTATAACCGCACCTTTCACTGCCTGTTCCGCTTTTTCACCCAAATCAGCAGTCCCAAACCCAATCTGCGGAAAATCTGTTACCATGCAGTTCATGATTCCATTCCTCCGGTTAACTTGCTCTTTTTATAATCTTCATACACTTCCCGCAATCCTTGTTCCAAAGAAATCTTTGCCTTCCAGCCAATCTTTGTAATCTTAGATATATCCACAATACGCCTCATCATTCCATCCGGCTTTGAAGGATCACAAATAATCTCTCCCTGATATCCTACGATCTTTTTCACCATCTCTGCCAATTCCCTGATGGAAACCTCTTCCCCTGTACCAATATTAACAGCCTGCTCATCCGAATAATGTTCCATTAAAAACAAACATGCATCCGCCAGATCTTTTGTATGGATAAATTCTCTTTTTGCTTTGCCGGTTCCCCATAAAACAACCTGTTTTTCGTCGTCCGTCTTTGCTTTCTCATATTTCATAAGAAAAGCAGGAATTACGTGAGAACGCTCTGCATCAAAACAATCGCCTGGCCCATACGCATTTGCAGGAATTGCACTGATAAAATCCATTCCATACTGTCTTCGTATGTAACTACACAATCTGCATCCGTTGATCTTCGCAAGAGCATATCCTTCGTTTGTCTGTTCCGGCAATCCTGTCAAAATATCCTCCTCAGTCATTGGCTGCCTGCAAGTTTTTGGATACATACAGGCGCTTCCAAGATAGAGCAGCTTCTTTACTTGTGTATGACAAGCCGTCCACAGTACATGGTTTGCCATCTGCATATTTACATAATAGAAATCTGCTGGTGATTTCTGGTTTGCCAAAATACCCCCAACCAAACCCGCCGCCATAATGACATACTCTGGTTTTTCTTCCTGAAAAAACTGTTCCACTGCATTTTGGCAAGTCAGATCCAGTTCTCTGTGTTTTTTAAGTACAAGATTGCAAAATCCTTCTTCTTGCAATTTCCGAACAATTGCACTTCCCACCAAACCTGTGTGACCCGCGATATATACCTTTGCATCTCTGTCCATTGATATTCACTCCACTTTTTCTATCGTATTGTGCAGTACCTGTATGAAATAATCGATTTCTTTCTGATTATCTGAACTATGGTTCCCTATAAAAAAGCCATGATCATGAATTTCATCAGCATTTTTAAGCGGAAACGGTATTCTGTAATCCATGTATGCAATCGCTTTATTTCTAGTAAAGTTCCCGGCGACAATCGGTCTGACTTCAATTCCTTTTTTAATCAGTTCTTTTACAATCACATCCCTTTTACCTGCCAATGTTCCTTGCAAAATCAACGCAAAGCCAAACCATGAAGATTTTCCTATTTCTTTTTGTATTCTGATATCTGGAAATATGCGCATCCGTTCTTGAAAATATTTTGCATTTTCCCTTCGCCAGGCAATCATACGATCCATTTTCTTTAACTGTTCCAGACCGATCGCACCTTCCATTTCGAGCGGCCGCAAATTATAGCCTGGTACTATAAAGTTAAAACTTTCATAAAAAGATTCCGGCCTTTTTTCATAAATAGAACTGGATGCAGGAAGATTTCTCGTCCAGCCATGTGCCCTGACTGACAACATATACTCATATAATTCAGGATCGTTCGTAACTGCCATGCCGCCTTCCATGGTACATAAATGATGAGAATAAAAAGTGGAAAATGTACCTGCAATCCCAAAGGTTCCTAATTTTTTTCCGTCATACTCCGCCCCCAACGATTCACAGTTATCTTCCATCAGCAGCAGATCCCGGGATTTGCAAATTTCACATACTGTGTCAAACAAATTGGAGTTGCCTAGTAAATTTACTAACAGGATCATTTTCGTCCTGTCCGTGATGCATGCCAGAAGAGAATCCACATCCATATTCAGGGTTTCCCGGTCTATATCAGCAAAAACAAGCTTCATGCCATACTGTTCAAGCGGCGCATAAGTCGTACTCCATGATACGGCAGGTACAATAATCTCACTTCCACGCGGCAGTTTATTTGCGTACACCAAGGATGCAATCACTAACAAATTAGCAGTAGAACCAGAATTCACCATTACCGCATATTTAACACCAAACCTGGATGCAAATTCTTTTTCATATGCGGCTACACAATCGCCCATCGTAAACATTTTGGAATCCATTACCCGTAGGATTGCATTGATTTCTTCCTGTCCCCACGGGTCATCACAAAGCTTATACTCCATTTGTTTCTTTCCTCTTTTCTGTCATCGCCAGCTTCCGATCATGCTGTACCATAATGCTGATCAACTCTTCATAGCTTGTTTTTTGTGGGTTCCATCCTAACCTGTTTCTCGCTTTTGCCGGATTTCCCCATAAATTATCGACATCTGTTGGACGAAACCATTCAGGATCTATCTCAACCAACACTTTACCGCTGTTTTGGTCAATTCCTTTTTCATCCATTCCATTACCCTGCCATAAGATTTCAATTCCTGCGACCTGAAATGCTCTTTGCGTAAAATCTCGAACGGTATGCTGTTGTCCGGTTGCAATTACATAATCTTCTGGTTCGTCCTGCTGCAGCATTAGCCACATACATTCTACAAAATCTTTTGCATACCCCCAGTCTCTTAAAGAATCCAGATTTCCCAAATACAATTTTTCCTGAAGGCCGCATACAATCCGTCCAACTGCCCGCGTAATTTTCCGTGTTACGAAATTTTCTCCTCGTCTCTCTGATTCATGATTAAATAAAATACCATTCACCGCATACATATGATAGGCTTCCCGATATTCTTTGATCATCCAATAACCATACTGCTTTGCAATCGCATAAGGACTATATGGATGAAAAGGAGTCTGCTCATCCTGCGGCACCTGTTCGACTTTGCCATATAGCTCCGATGTCGATGCCTGATAAATCCTGCATTTGTCTGTCATCCCCAGCATACGGACCGACTCAAGTATTCTTAAGACGCCCAGCGCATCTACATCCCCGGAATGCTCTGGCACATCAAAACTTACTTGTACATGGCTTTGCGCCGCAAGATTATAAATCTCATCTGGTTTGACAGACCCAATAATTCTGATCAGGCTGCTTGTATCAGTCAGATCTCCATCATATAATCGAATTCGATTTTCCTGGATCAAATGGTCAATTCTTTGTGTATTCGGACTGGATGACCTTCTGACAATCCCGTTTACTTCATACCCTTTATCCAATAAAAATTCTGCCAAAAAACTGCCGTCCTGCCCTGTGATCCCTGTAATCAATGCTTTTTTCATTACGTATTCCCCTCAATTTTTTCATCTTTGTACCGAAGCTTTTCACAAAATCTGCTAAATCTCAGGATCTGTCCTGAATTGTGATTGCATAAATTGGTCTCTTTTTGTATTTACGGCAATCGCTGTTCTTAACCCTCTCGGCTTGCAGTCATTTACCAATATTCTCTCTCCATATGGCAATCCATACATAATCCTGTCGTACCGTATTCCATTTTCTTCCAGAAATGTCTCTGTCATCCGTGCATATTCCGTCGTTCTTGATGTCAGGAAAATCACTACGTCCTCTGGGGAAACAGATAAAAGGAACTCTTTCGCACCTTCTAAAAATGTATCCTTTCCATCTGTCTTATATCCATTATGTTTCACTACTGTCCCATCTAAATCAATCAGCCAGGTTTTACCCAGTTCTGAAACTAAAACCACATGATCCTGATTATCTAACATCTTTCAACTGCACCCCAATATGCCCGCCCGGATGATTCTTCTTAAAGTCCGCAAGTGTCACACCCCGTCTCTTTGTCACTTCAATCGCCAGCCCCTGCAGCACAATCAGATTGACCGTCGTAGAATTATTCGGAACCACATTCCACAGATCCCCTTCATGCGCAAGCTGCAGCACAATACATTTGCCGATCGCGTCCGTCAGCGTCGAATGCTCTTCAAAGGTCAGCAGCCACAGATTGCATCCGCGCGGTTTTAGCAGTTCCGTCAAATAAATCGATTCTGCCGTCTCCCCGCTCTTGGTCAATACGATTACCAGGTCCCCCTGCTCCACCATGCCGAGATCGCCATGTACGGCGCTGTTCGTATTCATATAGCTGGCAGGCTGTCCGAGCGAATGCATCGTTCCGACAAATTTATCACAGACAGGTACATTTTTGCCAAGCCCGCTTACAATCACCTGATGTCCGGACTCAATCGCTTCTATTGCTTCCGTGACAAGCTGCTCAAACTTCTCGCTGTCCAGGGAATGCACCGATTGGTCAATCGTGTTTAAAATATTTTCAAAATAACGGATCATAATACTTCCTCCAAATAATACAAACCATTGTAAAATGCCCCGCAAATGGAATCATAATCTTCCCATGCGTAAGTCGTCAGCGAAAGCCAGATCAGAGCATGCAGCAGCTTTATCTGTTCCGGCGTTACTTCTTCCCGCAGCAATTCAAAAAAATCCTGCTCCATATCCTCCCAATGACTGGATGCGATCGTAAGCGCTGCCTCCTGCTCCCCAATCTCCAGCGAAAACCGCTTTAAATTAAACTGATCATAATTACCTGCAATCGAATAGTACAGCTTGGCCCAGTCATAGGCAGGATCGCCGTATAATTCTGTCGTGCCAAAATATCCTCTGGGATCGATCAAAACCGGTGTCCCGTCCTGTTTCAGCAGCAGGTTGCTAAACGTACAGTCTCCATGAATCAGCCGGAATTGTGCCGGGAACCAGGCCCGTATACGCTGTTCCAGACGTTCCCGTTCCCAGAAAACATTGCGGCAGACTCTTCCATTTACTGTAACCGTCTTATCCCGCGCAAACGGAACAAGATCCTGAATCTTATTCAGGCGGTCAAACGTCTTGCCAATATACGCTTCATAATAACTGTCCCAGTCAGACGAAACGGACGCTGTATGCTGTACTTCCTTTAAGCAGGCAATGATCCGGCTTAAGATGTCCCGCTTCTGTTCTTTTAAAAGACTGGAATATTCATAAATATTCTTTCCGTCGATATTTTCCATCGTCAGTGGTTCCAGCGCATAGATCCTAGGAATATTTTGAATATCCGTTTCCGCCAGCTTTTGATACCAGGCGCGTTCCCGCACCGCCAGCGCACGCCCCTGTGCGTCGATGCCTTCTTTGATGATTCTGCTGCCTTCCACCGTCAGGCGGTTAAACGGACGGCATTTTTCGGTTTCCAGTTTTTCATATTCCGACAGCAGGCCGTATTCTTTGGTCTTTTGCAGCGGCAGTTCCTGAAAAGGTATCTGCTGTTCCCCCAGCCACCGGACAAATTCCCCCTGCAGCGGAACATCGGCAAGCACTGACGCATCTTCAAAAATAAACAGTCCTGCAACGCCTTGTGCCTCGCTGCTTTCTTCTCTGAATACTCCGTGTTCATACCGCCATCTGCATGGAAAATCTTTGGAAATCCCTACATAATTGCTGTCTTCCTTTGGCATTTCATATGCATCCGGAAGAATCAGGTCACTCCAGATCAGCAGAAACGGTTCGTTTGGCGGAATGCTCTTAAGCGCGTCCCGCAGTCCGCCGCAAGTTCCCTGCGCGCCTTTTGCATGCACCATCGTATAGTCCACTTCTGCAAATGTCTGTAAATAGCGCTCCAATACTTCATATTTGTAATCGCCGATAATCAAATACTTTTTTTCAGGAAATTTCCGAAATAAATGAAACAGCATGGGCAGGTTCTTAACGGGAACGAGCGCTTTTGGCTTGTTGCGCGTCAGCTGCTGCATACGCGTCCCTTTTCCGCCTGCCTGCACAATTATGTAATTTACTTCCATTGTCTGATCTCCTTCCATCTGTGACCACACAAACTGCGGCCTGTCATCCAATCCAGGCAATTACCGCCGCAAGATCCCGTTCCATGTCTCCTGTCCATTCATACTGGAACAAATCCTGGTCTGCGTCATCTATTCGTTCATTCTTAAATTTATCCTGGCTGCGGCTGCTTGTTTGTCTGCGCTCCTGTACGCATAACGCGGCATGACGCAGGTCATAAAAATGGATCAGCTCATATCCTGCCGGATAAAGCACACCCACCCTGCAGCCCGCAAACTCTGCCAGGTCAAGCAGACCGCTGAGTATCCCTATAACAGCCTGGTAGCTGTGCAGTTTTTCATAC
>VSNY01000229.1 GCA_009774535.1 Lachnospiraceae bacterium | reverse complement strand
TTCCGATCCTGCAGCCTGCACATACGCCTGCCGCATGCCTGCGCAGGGCGGTCCAAACATCTAAATCTGAAAATGGAGGAAAATATGTCAGAAGTATACAACCACAAAGTTGTCGAGAAAAAATGGCAGGAAATCTGGGATGACGAAAAAGCATTCGCCGCATCCGATGACTATTCCAAGCCGAAGTATTACGCATTGGTAGAGTTCCCGTATCCGTCCGGCCAGGGGCTGCACGTCGGCCATCCGCGGCCATATACGGCGCTGGATATTGTGGCGCGCAAACGCCGGATGCAGGGTTATAATGTCCTGTACCCGATGGGCTGGGACGCGTTTGGCCTGCCGACTGAGAACTATGCGATCAAAAATAAGATCCATCCAAAGACTGTAACGAAAAATAATATTGTCCGTTTTAAAGAACAGCTGCATGCCTTAGGCTATTCCTTTGACTGGGAACGGGAAGTCAACACAACAGACCCGGATTATTATAAATGGACGCAGTGGATTTTCTTAAAGTTGTACAAAGCCGGGCTTGCATATAAAAAAGAAATGCCGATCAACTGGTGTACAAGCTGTAAAGTCGGACTTGCAAATGAAGAAGTCGTCAATGGCGTCTGCGAGCGGTGCGGTTCGCCGGTTGTGCGCAAAGTAAAGAGCGAGTGGATGTTAAAGATCACGGACTATGCGGAGAAGCTGATTGAAGGCTTAAACGATGTAGATTATATTGAGCGGGTTAAAACACAGCAGCGCAACTGGATCGGAAAATCGCAGGGTGCGGAAGTAGATTTTTCGATCAAAGATAAAGAAGAAAAACTGCGGATCTATACAACACGTTCCGATACGCTGTTCGGTGTTACGTATATGGTAGTATCACCAGAACACCCGATTATTGAAAAATATAAGGCAGAATTAAAAAATTGGGATGAAATTGAGGCTTACCGGGAACAGGCGGCGCATAAATCAGACTTTGAACGCGCGGAGCTGGCCAAAGAAAAAACAGGTGTCTGCATTGACGGTCTGACAGCGGTGAATCCGGTAAACGGGAAGGAAATTCCAATCTGGATTTCTGATTATGTATTAATGTCTTATGGTACGGGAGCGATTATGGCTGTTCCGGCACATGACCAAAGAGACTGGGAATTTGCAGCCAAATTTGGCCTTCCGATGATCCAGGTTGTTTCTAAAAATGGAAAAGAAGCAGATATTTCACAGGCGGCTTTTACAGATGTAGCGACCGGCGTGATTGTTAATTCTGATTTTATGAACGGGCTGGATGTGAAAGAAGCACAGAAAAAAATGATAGCATTCCTGGAAGAGCATCAGATTGGTACGGCAAAGACGAACTATAAATTAAGAGACTGGGTATTTTCACGTCAGCGCTATTGGGGAGAACCGATTCCGATTGTACATTGTGAAACATGCGGGCCTGTGCCGATCGATGAAAGCGAGCTTCCGCTGGAACTGCCGGAAGTGGACAGCTATATGCCGACGGATAACGGAGAATCCCCGCTGGCAGCTATGACGCAGTGGGTCAATACGACATGTCCATGCTGCGGCGGCCCAGCCAAACGAGAGACAGACACGATGCCGCAGTGGGCAGGCTCTTCCTGGTATTTCCTGCGGTATACGGACCCGAACAATCAAGAAGCTCTGGCCAGCAAAGAAGCATTGGATTACTGGATGCCGGTAGACTGGTATAACGGCGGCATGGAGCATACGACGCTGCATCTTTTGTATTCCAGATTTTGGCATAAATTCTTATACGATCTCAAACAAGTGCCATGTCCGGAACCATATCAAAAGCGGACGTCGCACGGTATGATCCTTGGTGAAAACGGCGAGAAAATGTCCAAATCCAGAGGAAATGTCGTGAATCCGGATGATATTGTAAGGGATTATGGCGCGGATACGCTGCGTACTTATGAGATGTTTATCGGCGCTTTTGATTTGGCAGCGTCCTGGTCGGAAGACGGGGTCAAAGGATGCCGCAGATTTTTAGAGCGCGTATGGAAACTGCAGGATCTGGTAACAGATGAAAACGGCTATTCCAAAGATCTTGAGACAAAGATGCATCAGACGATCAAAAAAGTCAGCAATGATTTTGAAAACCTTAAGTACAATACGGCGATCGCGGCTATGATGGCGCTGATCAATGATTTTTATAAAAAGAACAGCCTGACCAGAGAGGAATACAAGACACTGCTGATTTTGCTGAATCCGGTAGCGCCGCATATTACCGAAGAATTGTGGGAAACTATGAGTTATGGCGGGCGGATTTACGAGCAGCAATGGCCTTCTTATGAGGAAGCAAAGACCATCGAATCTATGGTAGAAATCGCAGTCCAGATCAATGGCAGAGTAAAAGCGACTATACAGATTGACAAAGATGCGGCAAAAGAAGATGCGATTGCTCTTGGAAAAGAAGCCGTAGCTGATAAACTGACCGGAACCATTGTCAAAGAGATCTATGTGCCGGGCAGAATTGTAAATCTTGTACAAAAATAACCTTTGAAATCCCAGGAAAGGAAAAGCTGCCAGTTTACGTAATATATTTCTGGCAGCAGGTAAGATATGTTCGGTAGATGCAAAGAAAACAGACGAAGGAAAAAAATGCAGTATGGCAGATTTTGCAAGACTACTGCCGTTCTGCTTGCAGTTTTTTTGATCAGACTGCCAGCAGGCGCGCGGACTGTCTGTAAAGCTGCCTGGGAAACCGGGGAGCCGGTGATTACTATGGAAGATACCAGATATACCGTGCTGGCAGGGCAGAAATTAAAGCTGAAAGCAACCGTTTGGGATGAACGGCTGCAGTCCAAAGCGGTTGTCTGGACCGTCAGCCCGCAGCAGATTCTGACGGTCAGCCAGGACGGAACCGTCAAAGCAAAAAGCGAAGGCACGGCTCTGGTTACGGCGTCCATCAAAGGCACTGATGAGGCGGTTTCCTGTCAGATCCATGTTGTAAAAAAAGCAACGCAGAAGAAAAACGCCAAGGATGTAGCTGCAATCAAAAAAATTATTCAGTCACAACCCGGCGCGTCTGTAAGCAAAGATTTGGATAACAGCAGCCAGTATACATGGACGGATATGGGCAAACAAAGCCGGCTGACCCGGATTGCATGGCCGGATCTGGGGCTGGAGGGAAAGATTTCCTTTGCCGGGCTGCCGAAACTGGAAGCGCTGGATATCCGCTATGGAAATCTGACCAGTCTGAATATCAGCAAAAACCCGGCGTTAAAAGATCTGGACTGCTCCTTTCAGCAACTGCAAACACTCGACACCAGTGTACATCCGTCTCTGGAGACCTTAAACTGCAGCGGAAACCAGCTGACCACGCTGGATCTGCGCAAAAATAAGAAACTGACCACCCTTTCCTGCAGTGAGAACCAGCTGACTACGCTGAATACACAGAAAAATCCGGCATTGCTGGAACTCATCTGCGATAACAACCAGCTGACCGCTCTGGATGTGCAGAGTCATCCGGGGCTAACGGTGCTTTCCTGTAGTGCAAACCAGCTGACCGCTCTGGACGTTCAGAACAATCCGGCTCTGACCACGCTTTCCTGCAGCAACAATCAGCTGTCGGCTTTGAATACACAAAAGAATCCGGCGCTTGACACTTTAGATTGTGCCAACAACCAGCTGACCGCTTTGGACATACAGCAAAATCCGGCTTTAACTAAGCTAAATAGCAATGAAAACAAGCTGACAGCGCTGGATCTGCAGAGAAATCCAAAACTGGAAATCCTGCTGGCGGACGATAATCAGCTGACAGCGCTGGATCTGCAGAAAAATCCTGCACTGAAAGAGGTTAGCTGTGAACTGAACCGTCTGACAGAGCTGAATATCAAAAAGAACGTGTCCCTGAAAAAATTAAACTGCGGTGCAAACCAGCTGACTACGCTGAGTATCAGCGGTAATCCGGCTATGACCGACCTGCAGTGTCCATCCAACGAATTAACCAGCCTGAATATCAGCGGCAACAAAAAACTGATCGTTCTGGACTGTGCTTACAATCGTCTGACCAAACTGGACACGTCGAAAAATGCAGCACTGACATACCTGAATGCTTCGTTTAATGGATTAAAGACACTGAATCTGGGCGGTACGAAACAGTTAGAAGAAATCTACTGCAGCAGAAACCAGATTTCATCCTTGAACTTAACAAAAAACAAAGAACTGAAAAAACTGGTCTGCAACGACAACCGTCTGACAGATCTGGATCTTAGCCAGAATCCGCAGCTGGAAACGCTGGACTGCGCAGGCAACCGCCTGACAGACTTATCTTTACGCAAAAATACAAAACTGACCAGGCTGCACTGCAATTCCAACGAACTGACACAGCTGGATACAGACACGAATCCGGCGCTGACCCAATTAAAATGCAATTCTAATGCATTAACCACACTGGATATCAGCTCCAACCCGGCACTTACAAAGTTAAACTGTGACAAGAACAGCCTGACCACGTTAACCGTAAAAACGAGTTCTGCACTAAAAGTGCTTACTTGTACTAAAAATGAACTGACCACGCTGTCTGTCAGCGCTTTTCCGTCACTGGAAGATCTTGCATGTTCTGAAAATAAACTGACTTCCCTGGATGTCAGCGCCAATCCGGCGCTGAAAAGCCTCGAATGCCAGTCTAACGCACTGAAAGATCTGGATATCAGCGCGAATGCGGCATTGGAAACGTTATTCTGCCAGGATAATCAGATCCGCAGCCTTAATTTACAGGCTAATCCGGTGCTGACTTTGGTTTATCGGGATAAGGATGTAGCGGTAACCGGTTATGGGGAGACGGCTCAGGAAGAAGAGGAGACTGAAGAAATAGAAGAGTAACTCATTTAAATAAAGCCGAGAATCGGTTTTTCAGATTCTCGGCTCTTGTGGTTATAGTTTACACTTTTTTGATGGTACTCAATTTTAATGAAATTTCAATAACGGCAGCTGAAAAATCTGGGGGGGGGGAAGT
>VSNY01000228.1 GCA_009774535.1 Lachnospiraceae bacterium | reverse complement strand
CTAAAATATTCTTGCATTTTCAAAAATAATATAGTATACTATTCCCAATTTTTTCATGTAAACGCTTTCATATTTGTATCATGCAAGTTATTCCTCACTCCCCTATTGCCAGAACTCATATTTATCTATAAAATGTAATAGATTACGTGACTTTTACAAAGGATAAATGGAGGAATTGTTATGATCACAACGCCGATCAGAACGACAGAAGAAATTGAACAAATGAAAGCTTATTTTTTATCCCGGAACAAATACCGGGACTATACGTTATTCGTAACCGGAATTAATACAGCCCTGCGGATCAGTGATCTGCTGCAGCTGAAATGGAGCGATATTTTCGATTCGGACCAGAACGTATACCGCAGGCATATCGAAGTCCATGAACAAAAGACAAACAAACATGCAGAAATCGCGTTAAATGAAAGCTGCATCCGCTCCCTAAAGCTTCTGCGGCAGCATCGTCCATTTATAAGCGAAAACGAGTATATCTTCTGTCACCAAAATGACCATTTTGTACCTATTTCCAGAAACCGCGCTTATCACATTATTAAAGAAGCTGCCTTGGAAAGCCATATCGAGGGAAATATCAGCTGCCATTCCCTGCGGAAGACGTTCGGTTATCACGCCTGGAAAAAAGGGACGCCGAGCGCGCTGATTATGAATATTTACAACCATTCCAGCCTGGAAATCACAAAACGGTATTTGTCTATTTCGCAGGATGACAGAGATGATTTGTATTTTTCTATGAATTTATAATTCTTATAGATAATTATTTTTCACAAAAAACAACTTTGTAGAATCTATAAAGATACATTAATAAGAACAAATATTTATTTTAAAGAAAAAAACAAAGAGTAAAATCAGAAGCAGAAACGGCGAACAGAAGGCGCTCACCCCTATTCCCTCCATGCGGCCGTTGGAATAGGGATGTCTTTTTTGGCTTCTACTGTCTAATCCGAAACGATCTGCCTGCAGCTTCCGCGTACCACCATCACATGCGGGACAATAATCTTCGTTGCCAGCAGATTCGGATTTTCAATATGATTGATTAACTGTGAAGCCGCTTCCATTCCCAGCTGGCAGGAATTCACATCGCTCGATGTCAGCTGAGGCGACGTGATCCGTGCAAGCAGCGAATTATTAAATGACACAATGGACACGTCCGCAGGCACAGAAAGCCCCAGACGGATACAGGTGCGTTCCAGCGCGACCGCAAGGATATCGTCGCTGGCCACAACAGCCGTCGGACGGTCTTTCTGTTCGAGCAGTTTTTGGAACGGTCCGTTTTCATCCAAAGAAAGCCTGTCCGCCTCGATACAATAGTCCGGATTGACAGGCAGCCCGTGTTTGAACAGCGCGCGCTGATAACCTTCTTTGCGCTCCGCAGAAAAATACATTGCATATTCACTGCCCACATAAGCAATCCTGCGGTGGCCCAGCTGATACAGATACTCGGCAGCCTCCTGTCCAGCCAGCAGGTTATCGTTATCAATATACACCGTCTGGTTTGCATACTGCTTTGCTTTGCCAATCATCACATACAAAAGACCTTCATTATACAGATAATCCACAACGGCGTCGTCCTGTTTGGAATACAGCATAATAAACCCGCCCATACGCTCATCCTTTGCCAGCGTACGGACAGCCTGCAGGATCTCTCGTTCATCATTGCCTGTGACAACGGCGCTGATATATTCCCGGCCGTTGCAAAACTGGCTGATCCCGCGGATGGTCTCCAGATAAAATGCATTTTCATAGACATCCTTTGCAGACGGCGGAAGGATCACGCTGATCAGCTGCGGCGGCTGCCCTGCAGACAACGGCTGGATATTCGGTTCATAGCCAAGCTCTGCCATTGCGCGCCGGACTTTTTCTTTTGTTTCCCTGCTGATGGACGGATGGTCTTTGCAGGTTCTGGATACAGTAGACGGGGATACGCCTGCCAATGCAGCAACTTCTTTGATCGTAACAGCCATGGACGGTACTCCTTTTTCTTGCGGTTGTAGTGTTTGGATACAAAATTATCTGATAAAAAATATTATAGAAAAAAAATAGTAAAAGTCAATCAAATGTTCGAGTGTATCGTTTATCTTCATAACTTCGTCATTTTATATAAATTTCGCTTCCACAAACTATGCAATATGCAAAAAATTCTAAGAAATGCAAAATACGAGTTGCGTTTTTCTCATAAATGATGTACATTTAACTTATATGGTTTGCGTAAAAATCGTGCAATTATTTCGCAAATACACGCAATAATTTAGCTGCATTTTGCACTGCAATACATGAAACAAACGCGGCTGATACTGCCAGGCAGAATTTCGATCACTGCCACAGTACGAAATACCCGTAATTAGCAGGAGGATAAATTTATGATGCGAACAGCGGGAATATTACTCCCGATTACAAGCCTGCCGTCAAAATACGGCATCGGCTGTTTTTCCAAAAGTGCATATGATTTTGCAGACTGGCTTAAAAAAGCCGGACAGACCTATTGGCAGATCCTGCCGCTTGGCCCGACCAGTTATGGGGATTCCCCTTACCAGTCTTTTTCCACATTTGCCGGGAACCCTTATTTTATCAGTCTCGAAGCACTGATCGACGAAGGCGTGCTGACCGAAGAAGAATGTGAAAACGCAGATTTCGGAACGATTGCCTGCGATATCAACTATGAAAAAATGTATATAAGCCGCTACCCGCTGCTGCACAAAGCATACGAACGCAGCAAAATCGCTGAAAATGCGGACTACCAGAAATTTATCAGTGAAAACAGCTGGTGGCTGTCCGATTATGCATTATTTATGGCTGTCAAAGACCGTTTCGACGGTATTCCATGGAACGAATGGCCGGAAGATATCCGTCTGCGTTATGAATATTCCATGGATTATTACCGCCGCGAGCTGTATTTTGAGATCGAATTCCAGCAATATATGCAGTTTAAATTTTTTGAACAGTGGAACGCGCTGAAAGCTTATGTCAACGGCCTGGGTATCCGAATCGTCGGCGATATCCCGATCTATGTGGCAATGGACAGCGCAGACGCCTGGGCGCATCCGGAACTGTTCCAGCTGGATGAAAAAAATGTGCCTTACGCTGTCGCGGGCTGCCCGCCGGATGGATTTTCCGCAGACGGCCAGCTGTGGGGAAACCCGCTCTACCGCTGGGACTATCATAAAAGCACGGATTACGAATGGTGGATGTCCCGTCTGTACTTCTGCTTCCAGATGTACGATGTATTGCGGATCGATCATTTCCGCGGCTTTGACGAATATTATTCGATCCCTTATGGAGAAACATCCGCGAAACATGGACATTGGGAAAAAGGTCCAGGCATTGACCTGTTCCACTGCATGGAACGCCGCCTGGGCAGGCATGACGTCATTGCGGAAGACCTTGGCTATGTAACGGATTCCGTGCGCCAGCTTGTACGTGAGAGCGGTTTTCCAGGTATGAAAGTGCTGGAATTTGCCTTTGATTCCAGAGATTCCGGTTCCGCCAATGATTATCTGCCGCATAATTATATTGAAAATTGTGTAGCTTATACCGGTACGCATGACAATGAGACGATTGCCGGATGGTTTACCTCTATAAAAGAAGAAGAACGCCAGCTTGCAAGAGATTATTTATGCGACCAGCATACACCGCAGGAACTTTTGTACCGTTCCTTCCTTTCCCTTGTTATGCGCAGCAGCGCCGGCATATGTATCATTCCCATGCAGGATTATATGGGACTGGATAATGACTGCCGGACAAATAAGCCGTCTACGGTTGGCATCAATTGGAGATGGCGGCTGACGGAGGACGATCTTTCTGCAGAACTGTTAGACGAGATTTTATCTGTTACCAAACGGTATGGACGGATGAACTGGTCAGAATAACTTATCTCCTGAAATCGCTTTTCTAAGTAACCGTTCAGACACTACATGGAGCTGTTAAGTATCCAGCCCTTCGGAATCCCTTCGCGATGGGCTGGATACCTGCAGCCACTGCATGTTCATACGCCCAACGCAGTGAATGCACAGACCGGCCTGAACGTTTTTTTAAAAATATTTTACTACAAATCACTAAATTTTCCGACTTTTCTTCTGTTTCTATTTTATTTACAGTCTATACAGTCACATTTCCATTTTCAAAGAAATATACTGATAACAAAACAAATGGTACATCTCCACCCCAAAGGAGGTATTCACATATGTATCCTGTTCTATTTCTGGCGCTTCTTGCAACAATCGCAACCTGGTCTGTAACAGCATTAGGCGCTGCAACTGTTATTTTTTTCAAATCCCCAAATGCCCGGCTTATGAACCTGATGCTCGGCTTTGCATCCGGTGTTATGATTGCGGCCAGCTTCTGGTCCCTGCTTCAGCCGGCAATTGCACGTGCCGAAATGCGCCAGGGACTGCCTGCCTGGCTGATCGCGACAACTGGTTTTCTAAGCGGCGCCGCATTTATGTGGCTGTCCGACCAGGCAGTCTCCCATGCCAGAATACGCATCGGCAGCATGCAGGCAGCCAAAAATCCGGTCAGCGCCGATCCGGCATCCAACCCATGCCGCAACTGCATGAATAACGACAAGCACCACCGCAAAACTTTTACACCATCTGCCATCCAGGCCTGCTCTGCCAGCAACTGCGCCATCCAGCCGCAGGACACAGCAAATGAACGCTTCAGCCGTATCCTGATGCTGATTCTTTCCATTACGCTGCACAATATCCCTGAAGGTCTGGCTGTCGGCGTTGCTTTTGGCGTACTGCAGGATGGTTATTCGCCGGAAAGCCTGATGGGCGCTGTTACAATCGCCGTGGGGATCGCCCTGCAGAATTTTCCGGAAGGAGCGGCTGTGTCCATTCCGCTGCGGCGGGAAGGTTTTTCCCGTAAAAAAAGCTTTTTTTACGGGCAGGCTTCCGGTATTGTGGAACCAATTGCCGGATTGTGCGGTGCGCTGCTGGTCGTTTATGTAGAAGCGATCCTGCCA
>VSNY01000227.1 GCA_009774535.1 Lachnospiraceae bacterium | reverse complement strand
GTTTTTCCCTTCCTGCTTTACCCTCACCCACTGGTTCATCATCTGAAAAAGAGCAAGATGTTTGTCTGACATTTTACTTGCTTTTTCTACCTTTTCTACCATAGTTTTTCCTATCGCGACCGCACTGACAACCGCTCCTGTCACTGCTGATAAAGCGGGAACAATTCCTTTTTTCATCCTTTTTCCCTCCATAAATTTAAATTTGATTTACAATTTTCTGAAGCCTTTCGGCAAAAGATTCTATATTCCATTTACTCATTATTTGGTGCCCCTTTCTGATCATTTCCTGTCTTATACTCTCATTCAGCCACATAATCTTAATACATGCCGCTATTTCCTCCGGCGAATCCGGATCAAACAAAAGTCCCGCATTCCCAACCTGCTCTGGCATTGCATATTTATTTGATACAGCAGTCGGACAACCCAAAGCCATAGCTTCAAGCGGTGGTATATTTGTAGGCCCAAAATAGGACGGCATGACCATACCTACCGCATGTCTGTATAAATATGTTATATTTCCGTCACTCACAAAGCCTTTAATCGTTATATGATCTGACAGTTTATGCTCGGAAATATATCTCTCAATCCCCTTCCTGCAGTTCTTTTCTGATCCAACCAGGACTAAATGAATCTCCGGAATATCAGTAATAAGAAGCTTAACTGCTTTAATCAAATTTATATGATTCTTATGTTTCCAAAATTGTGCCGGATAAAAAATATATTTCTCAGGTACATCAATAAATTCCTCCTGCCTTGTTGTAATATCTTCCGATACAACAAATGGCAGGCTGACAATATGTGTATGCCCCTCGCTAATATACTTTGAATAGGATTCTTTAAACTGTTCCTTTCCAATTTTGGAATCCGTCAAAATGCACCATGCATATTTGGCTACTGACGAAAATAACACTTCCCTTCCCCAATAATGTTCCCTGACCTCAGGGAATCTACCTTCATACCGATGCATAAGGTCATGCACAGGTGTTATAATTTTTACATCAAAATTAGGTATAAAAACTCCCTGTACCGCAGATAAAACAGCCTGGATTTTTTCTTCGCTAATCTTTTTCCCCATCTCAGTCATATGCATGCTATAGATCCGTGAAAATGCTGACCATTTTAAATGATATTTTTCCCCCCTCTCAGTGAAAACCGGCCATCTTACTGACAAAACTCTAACATTATTTTTTCTACACCAGCTTCTCCAATACTGGTTACTGCATATTCCCACCAACTCCACATCATTTAATCTGAGCATGCAGCTCGCCAAAGTACATGCATACTGGTGTTGTCCTCCCCATTCCGGTTCGCTGTCTAACAGCATAGCAATTTTCTTTTTCACATCTTCCTCCACTATATTGCTCTGGCAATAAAGTAACTCGTCCAAGAGCTATAGCTTGTCTCACCCAGTGTCTGGCAATCCACGTTACTGACCAATTCAAACCCTGTCTGCTGTAAATAAAACTCCAGTTCCGGTCTGAAAAAATACCGCATGTTATGTACTTCATTGATTGTTTTGGTACTGCCTGTTTCCCTGTCCATTACAAATACTTCATAGCAGACATCCACTACGTTTTCTTTGTCGTGCATAACTGGTCTCGCTATCCTCACCAGCTTGTTGTATTCATCTTCTATCTCTTTCACTCTCACAGCCGGTTTATCACTCAGTACACCCGGTCCATACCAGGCATCAAAAAGAAAGATTCCTCCCCCTTCCAGTGCCGCCCTGGCTGCGCGGAACGCCGACAGGATATCCTCATTGCTGTTCTGGTAGCTCATGACATGGAACAGGGATATCACGGCATCATATTTCCCCACAGGTTCATAGGTCCTTATGTCTGCCACGGAGAAATCTATGTCTGCTTTCTCCGCCTCTGCGTTCTCCTGCGCAATGCTGACCATGAGAGGGCTCATGTCGATTCCTGCGCACTGGTAGCCCTGCCTGGAAAGCTCGAGGTCATGCCTGCCTGTCCCGCATCCGTAATTGATGATTTTGCGGATATTCTCCCCATATTTTCTCAACAGGCTGTCCACCTGCACTGCTTCCGCCCTGTAATCCTTATCCTCATAAAATGCATTGTAATAGTAGGCATAATCCTTAAATACTTCCATGCGCTTATTCCCTTTCCATGTCCCGGACTCTATATATGATAGATATTTGCTATCGTGTCGGTGCAACCGTTCCCTATCTCAAACACTTCCATCGCCCTGATGCATTTCAGCCTGTCGGTTCCCTTCAGATATGTAAGGTTCCCCATTTCGTCCCTGCTCTCCCTGTACCTGCTCTCAACAAACACGTCTGCATCCGCCGGCACCTTTTCCGGCTCCATGCAGTCCTTTCTCACAAAGAAGGCATTGTTCCCGGCAGAATTACTGCCCATATAATAATACCCGTTCTCCTGCGCCCAGCCGCGGAATGCTGCGATGGAGCATCCCCAATATAAATTACTGTAATGCTTCTCGGTACGGACAAATCCCGCATCGTAAGGCACCGTGACTTTCTTCTCTTCCCCGAATATATTATTGTATTCGCAGATCAGGATACGCGGGGTTACGCACTCAATGGCATTTAGTATCCACCAGTCATTTCCATCCAGGTCTATGCTCAGTATGCCGACATCGCCTTCAAAACCCGCATCCAGAATGAGCCGGTTGATATTATCCTTTGTAATAAATGCGGCAGCAGCCGTCAGGTCATATTTCCATAAATGTTCCCAGCTGTTAAGGCGCCTCATATTTGCCTCGCTGCCATCCATGACCAGGCCTGTCCAGTTGTCATTCATCAGCAGGAACCTTGTGTTAGCCTCTGTGTAATCTTCCACGCCAAATTCAATAAATGTCCTGCTTTCAATGGCAACGTTATGGATAAGCCACTGGATGATCCCGTCTTCCCCAAACTGTGAATATACCTGGAACTCTGCCTCTTCCAGTGACCGCAGCCTTTTATCCCGCACTGCCCCTGCATGGATCCTTGCGTTCAAAAAGAGGTTCTTTTCCCCAATACACTTTAATTCCCTGAGCTCCTGCTTATATTCATGCGATACCGGGACATTATCCTTAAGAAGGTCAAGTACCGCATGCCCCCTCTTTACAATCAGGTTTTTGTAGACATCATAAAAATTTAAGATACAGGATTCCCCTATTCCATATCCGCACAGCTGTTCCTTTATTTCCCTGAAATATGCCGAAGTGATAACGATATGGTCAAACCCTAATTCCTTTATCTTAGAAGGTTCGATGACCCCCGGCTGCGTCCATTTCGCAGGATCATTGTCGCTCAGCGCTGTAATCTCTGCCTTTGAATCATCATACAGATCCAGAAACGTTTCATAAATTTCCCCCAAGCCAAAACATATGATTCTCTTCTTCAAAACAGTGCCCTCCTGACCTGTACTATAACCCGAAATTATCTGTCTCCCTTATAGACCGCTTCCGTCCCATCAATCCCATTGAACCTCTTCTTATCCTCGTCTCCCGCATAAGGACCCTGCTTCACCTCTATCATCTCCACCTCTTCCAGCGCCTGAAAACCATGACCGCCGGAAACCAACAAAATAACGTCTCCCGCATGCAAATCCCTGCTCTCCAGGTAATCCTCATACTCATCATAAAAATCCACACGCAGTATACCTTTCTTAAGAAACAGCACTTCCTGTGTCATCACCACGTTCCGGTGAACTAGGTTATGTACATGCGCGTCTATCACTTTTCCGGCGGGATGATGCATATAGGCAACCTGCTGGGAATAAGCATTGGGGGTGATAAAATCCACGCCGTCGCAGGTATAATCATTGCGGATGATCATCGCCAGCAGCTTATTCTTTTTTTTCACTTCCTCAACCTGTCCCATAGCTTCTTTCCCTTTCTATACACAAAAAGTGAGTATTTTATCCGGCCATTAATGGGCTGAATAATTTCTCCCTTTATATCCTGCCCATTACCCTGCGGACCCCCATCACTACTCGTTCCATCTGCTCTGTCGTCAGTGCCAGACCGCTTGGGATATAAAAACCCTTCCTCGCAAGGTATTCT
The DNA here is from genome assembly GCA_009774535.1 of Lachnospiraceae bacterium. GTDB lineage: Bacteria > Bacillota > Clostridia > Lachnospirales > Lachnospiraceae > Eubacterium_J. Next base: position 994 of record VSNY01000227.1, on the reverse strand, counting down.
GCATTGGGATAGGACTCTTCTTTAAACAGTCCCTGTTTCTGGTACACCGGCTGTTCATGCATGCACCAGAAGAATGTCCGGGAGCCGATTCCCTCTTCCGCCAGTAATTTCTGCACCGTTTTATTGTCAGCCTCAGTCTGCTTGTCCAAGACAATGCCGTATACCCAGTAAATATTGTCAGCGTAATCTGTTCTCTCTACTGGCAATATCAGTCCGTCTATGTCCTTCAGCTGCCCTGTATAATACTTTCCCATCGCACGCTTGCGTTCCACGAACTCATCCAGTCTCTCAAGCTGTGCCAGTCCTACCGCCGCCTGTAAATTTGTAAACCTATAATTGTCACTGATCTCATCATGCACATATCTGATGTCTTTCCTGAAACACAGGTTGCGGAGCATCCTGCACCGCTCTGCCAGTTTCTCATCATCCGTGACCACCATGCCGCCCTCGCCGGTCGTTATATGCTTATTGGGATAAAAGCTGAATGTACTGATATCGCCAAAGCTTCCGCAGGGCTTTCCTTTATAAGTCTGTCCATGCATCTCAGCCGCGTCCTCAATGACTTTCAGGTTATACTTTTCTGCCAGTGCTAGGACTTTATCCGCCTCGACTGGAAGCCCATATAAATGCACGATCATGATGGCTTTTGTCTTCGCTGTTATCTTAGCCTCAATCTCATCCACCTTCATGTTCCAGGTATGTATGTCACTGTCTACCAGTACCGGGACAGCGCCCAGCTTAGTAACTGCCATGGCACAGGATATGATCGTAAAAGCAGGCATGATGACTTCATCACCTTCTCCGATACCAAGTGCCTGCACAGCCACTTCCAGCGCCGCTGTTCCGTTTGACACGGCTATTCCATATTTCCTGCCTACAGACGCACTCATCTTCTGCTCAAATTCCTTTACAAATGGTCCTTCTGAGGAAATCCAGCCTGTGTCGATGCACTCACACAGGTATTTCTTTTCGTTTCCGTTTAGCAGTGGTTCAT
>VSNY01000226.1 GCA_009774535.1 Lachnospiraceae bacterium | reverse complement strand
CAATTTTGCCCAAAACCCACCCCGCTTCCCCGCTGTTTTTATGTCAAAAGTAAAAAACACCAAAAATTAAGAAAAAAGATATCCTTTTTTTTTAATATATGTTATAAATATAAATAATCATACAAAAGGGGGTTAAAAATCAGCAGCAAAAACCCATTCGATTCCCTATACAGCATGGAATCGCAAATCAATTCTGAATCATGCTTAATGGTGTGTCCCGCCAACACAAGCGAAGGAGGAGCTAACTTATGAAAACAGACATTCAGATCGCACAGGACGCAGAAATGCTCCATATTAAAGAAGTCGCCGCATCCTACGGCATCGCAGAAGACGACCTCGAACTTTATGGCAAATACAAAGCAAAACTTTCGGATGAACTAATTGAAAAAACAAAGGCAAACCCGGATGGAAAACTGATCCTGGTTACTGCCATCAACCCAACTCCGGCCGGGGAAGGTAAGACAACCACCAGCATCGGTCTGGCGCAGGCATTTGGCAAGCTGGGCAAAAACTGCCTGCTGGCATTGCGGGAGCCTTCGCTTGGCCCTTGCTTTGGCATCAAAGGCGGCGCTGCCGGTGGCGGTTATGCACAGGTCGTTCCGATGGAAGACCTTAATTTGCATTTTACCGGAGATTTCCATGCAATCACCGCCGCTAACAACCTGCTGGCCGCGCTGTTAGATAACCATATCCAGCAAGGAAATGTACTGCAGATTGATACACGGCAGATTGTATGGAAGCGCTGTATGGATATGAATGACCGCGCTTTACGCAATATTGTCGTCGGGCTTGGCGCAAAATCGGACGGCTTCGTACGGGAAGACCATTTCGTAATAACGGTGGCGACCGAAATTATGGCGATTTTATGTCTGGCTTCAGATATGGCGGATTTAAAGAAACGTCTGGGCGATATCATCGTGGCCTATAACTATGAAGGCGAACCGGTGACCGCCGGACAGCTGCAGGCTGTCGGCGCTATGGCCGCACTGCTGAAAGACGCTCTAAAGCCGAACCTGATCCAGACGCTGGAACATACTGGCGCGATTGTACACGGCGGGCCATTTGCGAATATTGCCCATGGCTGTAACTCCATACGCGCAACAAAGACTGCCTTAAAAATCGCAGACTATGTCATTACCGAAGCCGGATTCGGCGCCGACCTTGGAGCAGAAAAATTCTTTGATATCAAATGCCGCAAAGCAGGGTTAACGCCAGATGCTGTCGTACTGGTCGCTACTGTGCGCGCATTAAAGTATAATGGCGGCGTACCTAAAAACGAGCTTGCATCCGAAAATCCGGACGCTTTGAAAAAGGGCATCTGCAACTTGGAAAAACATATTGAAAACCTGCAGAAATACCAGGTACCGATTGTCGTTACCCTAAATGCCTTCCTGACGGACACTCCGGCGGAATATGAATATATCCGCAGCTTCTGTGAAGAAAAAGGCTGTTCATTTGCTTTGTCCCAAGTTTGGGAAAAAGGCGGCGAAGGCGGTATTGCGCTTGCAGAAAAAGTGCTTCAGACTCTGCAGGAAAAACCATCCGCATTCCAGCCGCTCTACCCGGATGATCTGCCGTTAAAAGAAAAAATCCGCACCGTCGCTACGGAGATTTACGGCGCTGCCGATGTCAGCTATACGCCTGCCGCGGAAAAGACGCTGGCAAGGCTGACTGCGCTTGGATTTGGAAATCTTCCGGTCTGCATTGCAAAAACACAGTATTCCTTGTCTGATGACCAGTATAAACTGGGACGTCCAACCGGATTTACCATAACGGTCAGGGATGTCTATGTAAGCGCAGGAGCTGGTTTTGTCGTTGTACTGACTGGCGCCATTATGACCATGCCGGGACTTTCCAAGACTCCCGCTGCCTATGGGATCGATGTTGCTGAAAACGGCCGGATTACAGGTCTTTTTTAACAGGATCAGCCTGCAGACGCCAGCCGGATAATGCAAAGAACGCAAAAGGACTTCTGATCCTGCACCTTCTTACAATTGTTAGAAAAAGCCCTGGTTTTGCTGCCTGCAGCAAAACCAGGGCTTTTGTGGCGTCTTCCCGTTTTTATATATGTTGTATATGATCTATTCTATTTACAGGCGATACCATACAAACAATCAATGGCATTCGTCTGCCGCTGTTAAGATTCTTCTTTTTTCACATAGGAATAAGCATTGGAAATCCGCGCATTTTCCGCTGTAAGTTCTACTGGTTCCCGATAATACGCAATGACCGGCGTGCCGGTAGGCAAAATCTTGTATAGTTTTTCCGCCATATTGCCTGGCATATTGATACAGCCGTGTGAACCGGACGCTTTATAGATTTCTCTTCCAAAATCCGTCCTCCAGCTCGCGTCATGGAAGCCTACATTATAAGCAAATACCATAAAATAGTTGACGTCTGACGCATAATTTTCCCCAACCAGCGTCGCGTCCCGTTCTTTGTAAACAATTTTATATACGCCGTCCGGCGAACCGTTGTTGCGGCTGACATTTCCGGTCACCACATCTGTTTCCAATTTCAGCTTCCCATTCTCATAAAAATACATATGCTGGTTCGTATAATCAACCTCTACATAAGTATCCCCAATATCATATGTCTCACTTTTTACCTCTGCTGTCTGATTAAACACTGGTTCGCGCTTAATTGTCTTGCCAGAACTGATTTCCGATAACAATTGCGCTTTTTCCTTTTCCTTATCAATCACCCAGCCGTAATCGCCGCCGCCGATCTTCACCTTATCGCCCAGAGAAGTCTTAAATACGCGCACATCCCCATAAGTATTATATTTGCTGGCCAGATACTGCACATAACCTGCAACTTTGGACTCGTCCAGCGTTACCGAATAATCCGCGCCAATCGTCAGCCATTCTTTGATCTTCGCGGAATCCAGCGTTTCCCCTTTTTCACCTACATCATATTGAATCGTAGTATGCAGATAGGAGTTGATATTTTTCAGCGCTTTTTTCAGCTTTTTATCATTGGACTTTACTTTCGGCTCTTCATAGACCTCATCGGTCAGTTCCAGATGATCCCTGCCCAGGTCTACCGCTTCCCTCGCCAGTTTCTGGACGTCCGCCAGACGGATCTGGTTACCCTGCTCCGCCTTCACCAGTTCATAGCCTTTTTCCGTTTCCCTAAGATAAGCATCCTTCGGCTTTTGAATATAATCCTTTTGGAAACACGGCAGCTGTGCGACCTGCTTGTCCAGCTTCTGCGCATTATAAGAAGCGGACACTTCCAGATCCACCTCATTTTTGCTGTCTCTTTCAGATATCCACTGATATTCGTCCTGCAAATCTAAAATATCCTGAATCTCCGTCCCCGGCACATACGTATAATCAATATCCGGCCCGATAATCTGGTACTTGTCCCCATCACGGGTCTCAATGCTGAAAATATAATCTGCAACTTCCTGTGCGACTTTATCCTCTGCTTCCTCTACGGTCATTTTATCAACTGGCACGCCGTTTAAGACCGTACCCGGGAAAAAATGCTCCGCATAGTAAGATGCCGTACTCAAATAACAGACCAGGAGTGCGATCAGCAAAAAACATGTCAGGATGGCCATAACGATCAATGCAGACTTTGCTGCCGACTTCTGTTTTCTCATTTTTTTACCTTCCTTCCCGGGCTCCTGCCGCCTGAACCTGCAGCACCGTCAGCTCACAGGATGCTGCCCGTCCGGCACAGTGCAATAGATACCCGCTTAATCTTCTTTCATTTTAACAGAATAACAGCCTTTTGGCTACCTTCCTATTATTAAATGCGTGTATAACCTGCTAAAAATAAGGTAAAACGACAAAATTTCACTTATTTTTCACTTTTTCTTCAAAATGTATTTCAGCGTCCCGGGCTTCATCCAGCAGCAGCTCCATTTTTCCATGCTTTTGCAGCCCCTTGACCACCATCCGCCGGATCATATCATAGATCACCGCAAATACCGGAACTCCTACCAGAATGCCCGTAAATCCGAAAAATCCCTGAAACAGCGTAATGGAAAATAATACCCAAAAACCTGTCAGTCCGACACTATCCGCAAGCAGGCTTGGCCCCAGAATATTGCCGTCAAACTGCTGCAGAATAATGATAAATACAACAAAAACAGCACAATTTAGCGGGCCTGAGATCAGCACCAGCAGCGCCGACGGCACAGCCCCGATATACGGCCCAAAATACGGGATCACATTCGTCACTCCTACAATCACGCTGATCAGCACCGCATTTGGGAATCCCATTGTAAATGTCATAATAATGCAGAACAAATAACAGATCAGCCCGACAATCGCGCTGTCCAGAATTTTCCCGCCAAAAAATCCTACGAACGTCTTATCAATAAACTGCAGCTCTTTCATAACCGCGTCAGCCCGATCGCTCTTCAATACCGCATACAGCACTGCTTTTCCCTGCCTGGCAAACGTCTTGCGCCCAAGCAGCAGATAAATACAAATAATCACCCCGATCAGCAAATTATAAAAAATACCGACAACCGAACCAACCGTATCCGCAAAACCGCCCATCATGCCCTGCATCGTAGGCAGCAGATCCGTCTTTGCCCAGTCCTGCAGGTTATGTTCCATGCTGGTAATCGCCGTATTGGCATATGTCTGCAGCACTTCATTCCCATCCAGCATCCCGGTCAGCCATTTCGCAAACTCATCCATTTTCTGCGGCACCGCATTGACGAGAATCAAGGTACTGCTTACCATTTCCGGAATCACCATGCTTAAGAGCAGATAAATAACTAAAAATGTCAGAATCAGTACAAGCAGCACGGTAAGGCCGTTGGCGCGTTTTTTATGCTTTTGCGGCAGGATTGCCAGAATGCGTTTTTCCAGAAAATTACACGGTGTTTTTAACAGATACGCCATAACACCTCCGTAAACCACTGGTTTTAAAACGCCCAGCAGCCATTGAAAGGATTCACGAATGCGTCCGGATTCCCTGATCGCAAAAAACAGCAGAATTGCTAACGCCAGCGAGACGAACCCTGTCAATGACTGATAAAATATTTTCTTCCAATCTTCTTTTTTCATCGTTCCTGTTCCTTCCATATTCTTTCGTCCAAAGCAATCGGCTCCAGCGGCTGCCAGCGCGTTTGCGCATATTTGTGATGCAAAAGCAGATGGCTTTGGTTGGGATTATTTTAACATAACAATAATATTTCGTACACATAGAATTCACAATTTTCTACAAAAAACAGTTACTTTTCCTTAAATAATATGTTATATTAGATAAC
>VSNY01000225.1 GCA_009774535.1 Lachnospiraceae bacterium | reverse complement strand
TGATTGATGTGATTGGATATGATGAGATGGTATTCAGCATGGAGCTGAATACCATCTCATCATATCCAATCACATCAATCAGGTCTGCATGGCTGTCTATGTATTCCTGCGCCAGCTCACGGTTGATAAAGAATCGGTTATGCTCCGGGTAAGGCACAAGAAACCCGTCCTCCCCCGGTGTCACAAGGCGGTAACGCACTCCCTCCCTGCCATCGGCATATTGGTGTGTATAAAAACCTATTTCCGGCTCTGAATAATCCTCCGATGATTCCAGTGCAACCGTAATCTTTTCCACTTTCTCTGCATGATCAGCGGCAAATTCTTTTGTGTAATCCTCCCCGTCCTCTTTTGCCCCGTCCAGTGTTTCCGAAACAGAAAGGGGGCTTGCGTCTGTATGGTGGGTATTATATAAGGCATACCCCTCCGTTTCCTTGTCAATCCATAAAAATCCCCCGTCAGGCAGCTTCGCCGCCCACTCCGTAGGCTGACCATTATCATCGTCCATATCATGTACGATATGCCAGTCCAGTTCCCCCTCGGAAACATCTGAAATATCATAATTGTTCTGCTCCTCCGCCTGCTTTTCTTCTGCCCGTATCGTAAGTTCTTTCTCAATCTCAATATATCTTCTTGCCTGATTGACAAAGCCATTCAGGACAGCAGGGTGCGAAGCGGCAACTATATCCCGGTTTTCATACATGGCATAAGGCTCAATAGACTTTGCCCACTCCTTATTTTCCGGGGAAATCCTGTCCTCCTGCCTGCGGTGCATAATAGTGTTTGCAAGCACATAACTGACACGTTCGATACCGTATTCCTTTATGACACCCTCTGCTGTTCCTTTGGGCAGGCGGTATCCGTCAAAGTTTTCAGCGATTACCCGGTCTATGGCATCTTTGCAGGCAACTTTTGTGTCACGCTCCATTTTCGCCTGCGCTTTTTCAAGTTCTTTCTGTGCCTGTTCTTCTTTATATACTGCAAATGCTTCTTTTCCTTTCGGGGATAAATACTTATCTTCCTGAACGAGCTTGCGGATACGCTTTTCCACCACTTTCCAAGACAAAAGCACATCTGCGTAAGGCTCTGAAATATTGCCTTTCCTCAATCTGATGCCTTTAAAATCGTGATCCTCCCAACTGTGGTCACTCCCGGCAAGGGCATGGGAGCTGCCGCCTGTGCCATATTCTTTTTTCAGGAAATCAGCGGCTTCTTTGCTGTCATGCCCCTCCATGAAATAGTCATAGATACGGAATGAACCATGATGATAACCGCTCCCGCTTCCGAGCCTGTGGTCTATCTCGTCCTGCGTGATAAAATCTTCTTTTCTGACTTCCACGCTGTCAGATACCGGAAACGTCTTTTTTTCCAGAAGAAGGTTGTCAAGCTCCGCCCTTAATTCCTCATTTGACATGACAAAACGGACACGCATTTTTTTCTCGCCGCTTTCAAGCTGCGCTAACGCCTTATCCATGTGGGAAGCAGCCAGATCAACGCCCTCCGGCGTTGACAACAGTTCTATCAATCCCGCATGGGAATCCGGATAATTATTCGCCTTTAATTCCAGTTCTTCCGGCATCTCCCCAATACCGTCACGGAAAAAGAAATACAGGCGGTCAGCGATGCGCCCCCGCTCCACTTCATCCACAAGGTAGGCTTCGTTTGCGCCCATATAAGCGCCGCTCTCTACCTGAGAACGTATCTGCTGTTCTATCTCCTGCCAACCCATTGTAAACTTTGGACGTTCAAGGGCAGATGTGCCATAGCCGACTGTCATTCCCTGACCGTCAAACCATACCGCTACCTGCTTTCCGTCAAACTCGAAGCCCTTTCCGGTGGTTTTGTATTCCCTTTTGAGAAATTCTGCCATTTCCTCCGGTGTTTTGCCCTGCTGGTACTTGGCGTAAATGCGCTTGCGGCTGTTATCCCTGCCGCCCCCGCTCCGCAGGATTGCGTCAAGCTGTTCTTTTGGCAGAGTTTCCTTTTTCGGTTCGGGGCTTGTTTTTTCTGGCTGGACGCTGCCCTGCTCCGCTTCTTTCATGGCAATACTGCCCACCTGCTCCGCAAACATGGAAAACAGGTCAAGCTGCTGGTACATTCCGTTGGTGTCAATCTGCTCCGCTTTTTCCCCCGGAAGCAGATACACCCCGTCCTCCATATAGGAATTTACCCAATACCTCGCATCTTCCCATGACAGGGTGGTTTCATTTTCCATTCCCAGCTTTCCGCTCATATTGATATGAATCCCTTCCTCGTTGGCATGGAATCCTATGGAAGTTCCCGCTATATTGAAACCGTAATATGTGCCGAAATGGAAACAGTTTTTAAAATATTCCGTTTGCAGCCTTGTATCCTGCTCCATCGCAAAATAGCCCGCAATCTCCGGTCTTTTATGGATAAGGAAATGGTCAGAGCATAAAACCCCTTTCTGAATCTCCATCGCCTTTTCCGCAAAAGAAAGATTATCCGAAAAAGAGCCGGACAATGAATCTTCTCCATTATCCGGCTCTCCCATTTCCATATTCGTTTGTGCTTCTCCGTTTACAGGCTGTAAATCAGCTCCGTCAGCACGATTTCCTCCGCCGAGTGTTTGATGTTGTTCATCATCTGCACCCACTTCATCTGATCGGACGCTTTCAGTTCCTCGTCCACTCCCTCCGCTTTCGCCATCTGCTCCATCAGAACGTCCAGCCTCCGCTCTGCCTGTTTCTGTATCTCCAGACAGTGCGCTTTCAGATTGCCCTCCAGGAGCATCCCGCTGTAAATCCCCCTCCGGTGTTCCTTCAGATAGTTCTTCCGCATCAGCCCGTACTTGGTCAGCGCTTCCTCCGGCTCGCTGTTGGGTGTCAGGTTGGGTATCAGATAATCCCCGTTCTTCTCGTATGTCAGTTCCATGTGCAGTTCCCTCCGTTTCTATGTGATTGGTGTCTGTTTCCGATTGTGGTTCGTTTTCGCTTTCACGCTTTAAAGCATTATAGCGTGGTTCAGGCGCTTTTGCAAGCACTTTTTCCGCATTTTTTTCAGGTCTTTCGGGCTGTACCCCGTTTGCCTTTTCCTGCGCCTTATTCCGGGCAGTCTGGCGGTCATAAGCAGCAACCGTCCTCCCGATTTCCATAAGAATCGGCTTGCACATGTCCGTTGTGGCGTTTCCAATTACAGACAATACTTTTGTGGTATTAAACTCACTGATATAGCTAAAATCAAGCTCATCTTTCCAATAGTCCATATCAGCTCCGCAGCGTGACAAAAGGGTGTAGGCGATGCTTGCGGAAAGTGTGTCACGCAGCCTTACCCCTATATTTAGTTCGTCCAGTTCCTCTAAAAAGCTGTCCTCTTTCGCATAAGACAATTCCGGCAGGATTTCCATGTAATAATCTTCCGCAATCCCCCTTGCAATCTCCATGAGCCTGCCCTCAAAAGTATTCTGTTTATCCGTTGCCCCGTATGTCTTTTCAAGCTGTGCAAGCACCGCTTCCTTATGTTCTTCCCGAAGTTCCCACAGGTACGGGTCTTTGCCGATCCGCCTCGCCTTATGTACGTCGGATACGTCAAAGACATATTTCAGTCTTGGGCGCTCGCTCTCCCGGTCTAAAAGCGCAATCCCCTTTGCCCCTCTGTTTACCCAGCAGAACATTTTTTCATTCCATATCTCCATTGTGGCGCAGGCATTGGCGTCCGGTCTTTGGGCATAAATAAGCATCTGATCCTCAAAGGCATATTTATACAGCCTTGCGGCTGTGTTCAGGTATTTCGCCCATTCCTCCCCGTTCTTCGTCACCTGCTTTGCGGTTTCCCCCGCAAGCATGGATATTTCATGGTATTTCTTTGAAACATAATATTGTTCAGCCATTCATGCCCTCCTTAATCATAAAACCCGTTTTCCTCTATGCCCTTTTCCAGAATGGACGCTACCAGAGCGTCAAGCTCCACACCGTTAATCTCGCTGACTACAATCAGCTTCGCAAGGGTGTCTTTTTCCACCGGAATTGCATAATGCTCTTTGTCAGGACACAGGTCACGCACACAGACATCAAGTGCGTCCGCAATTTTACAGAGCGTAGTTAAATCCGGCTCCCGTATTCCTGCCATAATGTCAAGCAGCGTGTTTTCATTCACGCCGGACAGCGCCGCCAGCCCCGGTATGCTCATCTCCATCTCCTTCATGGTGTGCAGTATCTTATCCCCTGTGCTTAAAATTTCCATTCCCATCATCGTTTTTTTCCTCCTATTCTGCCTTGTTCCCAAAGGAAAAGGCGGTAGTTTCTTTCGCTTTTACAGTGGTAAACTTTGCTTTTACTTCCGCAACCTTTGATTCCAGAACCGAGAACATGGCTTCCACCTGCTCCGGCGTGTAGTCATAGGCGGAACGGTTGGCGAGGTTCTCAAGCCTGCCGATAGCGTAGGTAGCTTTGTTGATGCGGTACTCCCCAAGACGGACAAATTTCTCCGCTTTGGTTTCCTCTGTCTTTGCTGTGTTTTCTGTTACGTTTTCCATCGCTTCACTCATTATAAAGTCCTCCATTTTTTATAGATTTAAGGGCATACAGACAATCCCGTATGCCCCATGCAAAAAATATTTTCTGTTACTTTTTCTTTTTGGGAAATTCCAGCTTTATCTTATACTGTGAGCCTTTTACTTCCTTTCCGTCTTTGGTGTAGGAATAATCTTCCACGCCCTCCGGGATAAGGTACGCATCATAGCTGCCCTTTTTGCCTTTCAAGCCTTTTACAAGCGTCTTTTTCCCGTCCAGCAGGCTTTTTATCTGGCTGTCGGTAAGCGCTGCGCCCATAACCTTTGACACGTTCATGCCGCACTTATTTTTGCAGTAAGCGCCGAATTTCCCTTTTACCACATCGCCGCCGCACTTCGGGCATTTTCCATAAACTTCCGCATTTCCGTTTCCAAACATGGATTTCTGTTCCTCACTGATGCAGTGGTAAGTCTGGACAAGACCGTTTACCAGATCGGCAATCCCGTCCATAAATGCCTGCATGGGATATTCGCCTTTTGCGACCAGTGTCAGGGCATTTTCCCATTCAGCGGTAAGGTGCGGGGATTTCACCACATCGGGAAGGACGGTAATGAGCTTTACCCCGTCCTCTGTCGGTATCAATCTGCAAACTGAACTCCGTTCAGTTTTCTCACGCTTCACAAACCCATCCCGGACTAACTTTTCAATGATGTCAGCCCTTGTTGCAGGTGTGCCAAGCCCTTTCCGCTCCACTTCATCGCCCATGTCCTCCGCCCCGGCATGTTCCATTGCGGATAATAATAAATC
>VSNY01000224.1 GCA_009774535.1 Lachnospiraceae bacterium | reverse complement strand
CGTAGCAATTTAAATCAATTTTCTTAACCTGTGGTTAAATTTTTGTAGTAATTCTTAACAATCGCTCTATTGCGTGGACAACTTCTGTCTGTTATAGTATTGGCAGAACAATCGTGTACATGGTTGCTGTCACTAAATATTTATTTAATAAGTGAAAATACTACACATAGGTGTTACAGACAGGAGGAAATTTATGTCTATGCATACAATTATCTACGAAACACGCAGAGCGCTTGGGCTGACGCAGGAACAGGTGGCGGAAGCGCTGGGAGTTTCCGCTCCGGCTGTCCATAAATGGGAAAAAGGATGTACGTACCCGGATGTTACATTGCTTCCAAGATTAGCCAGACTTTTAAAGGTAGATTTAAATACATTGTTTTGTTTTCGGGAAACGCTGACGGAACAAGAAGTGATAAGTTTTTTGGAAGAAATGTCAGGCGAAATAGAGGCGGGTGGACCGCAAGCAGGAGTTGCATTTGCTGAATCGCTGATGCGGGAGTATCCAGGCTGCGGCGCTCTGATCGAAGGAATGGCAAATGTCCTTCAGGGAAGCCTGATACTGTCACAGCTTACGATCGAGGAGAGACAGACGTACCAGCCAGTCATTACGGCATGGTATGAACGTGCGATGGACTGTGCGGATGAAAAGGTAAAAAACCGGGCAGGTTTTATGGCTGCATCGCAGTATGTGCAGAATAACGAACTGGAAAAAGCACAGCATATCCTTGACTGTCTGCCGCAGCAGGATTTGTTGAATAAAAATCTGCTGCAGGCAGATCTTTACTGCAGACAAAATAACCCGGACGAAGCGGTCAGGCTTCTGCAGAAAAACTTGCTGCAAACGGCAAATGACATGCTTGGGATTTTGTGGCGGTTAGTGGAAGCGGAAATGAAGACAGGAAATACGATATCTGCCAAAGAAATTGCAAAGAAAGCCCAAATGGTTGCCGATGCGCTTGATTTTGGCGGCTATACCGGGCTGATTGGAATGGAAACCATTGCGAGAGAGACAAAAAATGTGGAGGAGAGCCTGGAGCTGATCAACCAGATGCTGCAGGCTGCAACGGAACCATGGAACATACATGTATCTGTGCTGTATCATCAATTGTACCAGAACCAGGCAAAGGATACAGAGATTGATACAGGCAGTAAAGTGGTTCCGCTGCTTCTAAAAATGCTGGAAACAGATCCTGCGTATGATTTTCTAAGAGAAGAAAAAGGTTTTCAAAAAGTGCTGGAACGATATCGTAGTGATAAACAGACTGCGGATACGTAAAACCGTTTATGAAACTGTGGAACCTTACGGATCTGCAGGATTGTCCAAACAGTATTTTTACATTTTCATCTGCAGTTTTTGCTCACTGTGGATCTGCTTGTATTCCCGCGGCGGCATATGTTTTATTTTTTTAAACGCCTTAGAAAAATAAAGGCTGCTTTCAAATCCGACAGAATTGGCGATTGCAGTTACGGATAAATTGGAATGCCGCAGCAGATAGCATGCCTGCTTAATCCGGAACTGGGAAAGGTATTCTTTCGGGGAAGTCTGCAGCACGGTTTCAAACGAGCGAAACAGATGGCTGCGGCTTAAGCCCACATAATCAGCAATATCTTCCACTGTAATCGGATAGGAATAATGGGCAGCGATATATTCAATCGCTTTCTGCACATACGTATGGTAGTTATTTTGTACCAGCGCATGTCCGGCGCCTTTTAAAAATACAGCCAGCGCTGTATACAGCCGCCCGGTCATTTCGACAGCGCTTTCAAAATCGTTTCCGCGCACTTCATAAATATGGAGAAGCTGGTGCGTTAGATCTTTTCCATACGGGGTATTTGTGATAATCGGGCGGGAAGGCGTAAAATCAGTTGCTTTTAATATAATCGGGGCATCCGATCCGTTAAAGCCAACCCAGGCGTATTCCCATGGTTCATGTTCATCCGCGGTATAAGAGACTTCGGTATCCGGGTAAATCAAAAAAGAATCCCCGGCCTGCAGTTCAAACGTAGTTTGCCGTACTCTGAGACGGCCTTTTCCTGCAATAATATGATGGATCAGATAATGGTCCCGTACGCCAGGCCCCCACTGGTACTGCGGGTCGCATTTCTGGTATCCAACGTTGTACACGGCTAAGGATACCAGTTCTTTTTCAGTCGATTTATATGAGTTCTTATAGTTTGTATTCATAGCACGTGATCTCCTCTAGGTGCAGGGTCGTCTGTTGTTAGAATTATAAAGCATTTTTTTTGGTTATGCAACAACAAAGTAGTAGTAATTAAAAATCCGTAAAAACGCAGACCTGCTTAAACGGCTGACAAGTCTGGTCCGCGGGATTTATATTTTCAGAAAAGGTTTGAATATGTATCTATTAATTGGTATAATAAGCGTTATCGTAATCATTTATCCGATCTGGCAGCGTCAGGAATTGAAAAAATTCCGGGTTACCCAGTATCAAATGCAGACGGATAAAGTTAGAAATCCGTTGAAGATAGCTGTAATTTCAGACTTGCATTCCTTTACTTACGGAACCAAAAACAGTGATCTGTTTGCCGCCGTCAAAGAAGCGGCGCCGGATCTGATCCTGATTCCCGGCGATTTGATCGTAACTGCAAAGGTTGATCAGTATCAGATTGCACTGGATTTTGTCCGAAAATTAATGACGATCGGCATACCAGTGGTCTGCACCAATGGGAACCACGAAAGCAAGGCACAGCAGCCGGAATCGGACAGCTATACGTCGTATCAGCAGTATTTCAGACAGCTGAAGCAGTCAGGCATCCGGATTTTAAACAACCAAAGCTGCAGGATCGTTCTTTGTGGTGTGCCAGTCTGTATCAGCGGATTGGAACTGCCGCTGTCCAGTTACAAAAAAGGAAAAAAACCGTATCTGGAAAAAGATTTTATCAAAAGAAGCCTGGGGAATCCGTCAGATGCACAAGGCCATCTGCAGATTTTGCTCGCGCACCATCCAGCGTTTGCCGAGCAGTATGCGGACTGGGGCGCGGATCTTACGGTATGCGGGCATAACCATGGCGGACTCATCTGCATCCCGGGACTTGGGAGCGTAGTATCGCCGCAGTTTGTGCCGTTTCCGAAATATGATGCGGGTGCGTTCAGCGTACATGGAAAAAAGGTTTATATCAGCCGCGGGCTTGGTACGCACACGTTTCATATCCGGATTTTTAACCGCGCGGAACTAGTCGTGATTACGGTACATCCACAGCAGAATACGGCTGAACGTAAAACTTAAGATCACAAATCCAGGAAAAAGAGCATGGGGGAATTTTATGGAACTGACAGTAAAATTAGAGACTTTTGAAGGCCCATTGGATTTACTGCTGCACTTACTTGAGAAAAATAAAGTAAATATTTATGATATTCCGATTGTGGAGATCACGAACCAGTATATGGAATATATCCATGAAATGGAACGCCAGGATCTGGATATTATGAGTGAATTTATGGTAATGGCGGCAACGCTGATCGATATTAAAGCAAAAATGCTGCTGCCGAAAAAAGCAAAAGAAGAGGAAGAAGAGACCGATCCGCGTACCGAACTGGTACAGCAGCTGTTGGAGTACAAGCTGTATAAGAGCATTTCCTATGAGCTGAAAGACCGCCAGCTGGACGCGGACCGCGTCATGTATAAAGTACCGACGATCCCCGAAGAAGTTTCGGAATATGTCCCTCCGTTAAATATGGACGAGCTGTTGGAAGGGCTGACATTAAAAAAGCTGAATACAATCTTTGAATCCGTGATGAAACGCCAGATGGATAAATTAGACCCGGTGCGTTCCAGATTTGGCCGTATTGAAAAAGAAGAGATTTCACTGGAAGAAAAAATCGTCATCTTAGAACAGTATGCGGCAGTACATAAACAATTCAGTTTTCGCGGACTGTTGGAACAGCAATGCAGCCGCGTACAGGTGATTGTAACATTTCTGGCTATTCTGGAACTGATGAAGACGGGAAAGATTGAAATTTTTCAAAAGCAGGCATTTGATGACATCAGTATTACATCACATATTTCAGCCGCCTAATAAAAGATTTTGTAAATGCTAGTCATAAAGAAGGATGGGTGAGAACAATGGATCAAAACGAGGCCATTATCGAAGCGGTTTTATTTACAATGGGGGAATCCGTGCCGCTGGAAAAACTTGCCGATGTGCTGGAGATCACTCCTGAAGAAACGAAAAATATTATCCGGCAGATGACAGCCAGCTATGAAAAAGAAAACCGCGGGATACAGATTATTGAATTGGACGGCGCATTTCAGATGTGTACGAAAAAGGAGATGTATGAACCTCTGATTAAAATCGCCCGCCAGCCAAAAAAACAGGCGCTTACGGACGTACTGCTGGAGACGCTTTCCATTATTGCCTATAAACAGCCGGTTACCCGGATGGAAATAGAAAAAATCCGGGGCGTTTCCAGCGGCCATGCGGTAAATAAGCTGGTGGAATACAACCTGGTCTGCGAAGTCGGTCGTCTGGATGTACCTGGAAGACCGCTGCTATTTGGAACAACGGAGGAATTCCTGCGCAGTTTTGGCGTAAACTCCATCGAAGAACTGCCGCAGCCTCAGCCGGAACAGGTAGAAGAATTCCGGCATGAAGCCGAGGCAGAACTGGAAATTAAAATGAAGGTATAAGTTTTTCTGCAATATTCTCTGCAATAATAATTATAATAAAAGCGAAATCTCAGTCAGTCATACGGGATAGCTGTTTTAGTCTGCGGTATTCACGAGGCGTATATCCATAAGCCGCGCAGAATAATTTAGAAAAATAACTCAGATGGGTAAACCCGCAGGCAAGCGCAATTTCTGTAATCGTCTGATCGGTCGTATCTAACAGCCGACAGCTTACTTTTAAACGGCAGGCATTCAAAAAATCAACCGGGGACTGCTGCAGGTAATATTTAAAAATCCTGCAGCAGCAGCCGTTTTCCATTAATATCATAATACATACTCCCCTCAAGAACCCAAATCCATTCCAGATCTTCATGCCAGTGGCAGGGTGCGCTCATGCCGGGATATTCAGACAGGCTTGCGGTGCGGATATATAGTGGTATTTCCTTTTGTTCATAAGGGACAATTTCTGAAAAGTCCTGCATCCGTTCAATTACCAGCATCTGGTTCCTTCCTTTCTAAAAAGATAGTTCTGTTTCATTTTGTGATTGCAATTAGCGAATCTTGTGATCTTATTTTACTTCATTTTGATGTCAGAACCATTTTTTGAAAAATTTTTTTCTATTTCATACTTGGACTGATACGATTTTTACAATATTTTGGGATAATTCTGTTAGAT
>VSNY01000223.1 GCA_009774535.1 Lachnospiraceae bacterium | reverse complement strand
GTTTCCAACTGCTTATTTTCCACTGTCGAATGCCTCCTCTGATTATACAATAGCTTCTGTGTGACTGCGCAGCCACTCCCCCAAAGCTACAGCAACTTGTCTGAGCCGTCACACCCGGTAAGTCTAACACACCCAAACAGCCAGAAACAGTCTTGTTATTTCTTTTTTCCTATGTTATAATCCGATCAGAAGGCAAAAGGAAAATCTTTATGTAAAGTTGAAAGTCACCCTTTCACCGCCCCAATCGTCAGACTCTCCTGCACCTGCTTACTCAGCAGAAAATAAATCACTACCGTCGGCAGCGTAGCCACCACCATACCGGCCCCAATCACACCCCAGTTCGTCGAATGCTCCCCGACAAACGACATAATCCCTACCGGAAGTGTCTTTAACTCCTGTTTATCCACAAACGTATTGGCAAATAACAGCTCATTCCATGTATTCAAAAATGCAAAAATCGAAGCTGTCGCAATTCCTGGTCTTACAATCGGAAGAATAATCCGAAAGAACATCGCATAGATTCCGCATCCGTCAATGCATGCCGCCTCCTCAATCTCTCTTGGCACTGATCGGTAGAACCCGCTCAGGATCATAATGCTCATTGGCATCGCAAACGCGATATATGGAAGCAGCAGACCGAGATAGCCCTGCCGCAGTTCCATACGGTCAAGTGCCTGGAATAATGGCAGTAATGTCGCCTGTACCGGAATCATAATGCCCAGGGTAAAGATCATGGCCGCGATTCCTTTGAACTTCCAGTTCATCCGGATAATGGCATATGCCGCCATTGCAGCCAGTATCGTAGATACGGCCACGGTAACTGCGGAGTAAAACACGGAATTTAAAAAATAAGTTAAGATTCCGCCGCCCAGAAGCGCATCCGTATAGTTTTCCAGCCGCCAGACTTTGGGCAGTCCGGCCAGATTGTGGGAATCAAATATTTCGGTGTTGCTTTTAAAAGAAAACGTCACCAGCCAGTAAAACGGGAACAGCTGGATCAGTGTAAAAGCTCCCAGAAAGAAATAGATGATGCTTTTTTTTGCCATTTTTTTCGTGTTTCTACGATTATCCTCATTCATGATTCACCTCTCAGATTGCGGAAGCATTTTCTTCATATTTCTTAAAAACCTGATTTAATAAAAAGCTGAAAAACAGACACTCAAATACGATGAAAAATGCCTGTGCGCTTCCATAGCCATATAACCCCTTTTTGAAAAGATTGTCAAACATCAGGGTAGCAGGCACTTCGCTGACATGGTTCGGGCCTCCGGCGGTCATGACGTATACCAGGTCGTAGACACGCAAAGAACCGACCAGCGCAAATGTCGCGCAGACTTTAATCGTAGGCATCAGCAGCGGGATTGTGATTTTGACCGCTGCTTTTACCCCTGTGGCTCCGTCGATTTTTGCCGCTTCGTAATACTCCTGAGATATATTTTTAATGCCTGCGTATAAAATCAGCATATGGTA
The DNA here is from genome assembly GCA_009774535.1 of Lachnospiraceae bacterium. GTDB lineage: Bacteria > Bacillota > Clostridia > Lachnospirales > Lachnospiraceae > Eubacterium_J. Next base: position 3,919 of record VSNY01000223.1, on the reverse strand, counting down.
GCCGATACTCTGCCACACGGCTGGTACGACGGTAGACAGATACGCGGTATCCGGGTTGACCAGCCACGCGGTATCCCCTTGCGCACCGAACAAACGCAGAATCGCGTTCAAAAGACCTTCACTGTTAAAAATTTTGCACCACAGCTGCCCAATCACCATACTGGAAATTACAGTCGGCAAAAAATAAATGGTGCGGAAAAAGCTTTCCCCTTTTACCCCATTCGCCAGGATCAGCGCTAACAGCAGCGCAATCGGAATCTGGACAAATAAGGAGCCTGCGGCCAGGATAAAGGAATTGCCGATTGCTTTTGTAAAATAAGCATCTTTTGTAAACAGATCGATATAATTTTGCAGTCCGAGAAATACTTTTTCCCCGATTCCATCGTAATCGAACAACCCGTAATATCCTGTAACCAGCAAGGGTATGACGCCCATACATACAAATAAAAACAGCGCCGGAAGTACAAATACTGCGACATGCAGCTTATTACTCATTAATTTACTCATCTTTGGCTCCTATGATTTCGTTTGGGCCGCATCACTCAGACGCCAGCGCCTCCTGATGCGCCTGCATAAATGCTTCCAGATCCGCACTGCCGGAAAGCAGCGCCTGTGACTGTTCCAGATGGACGCTTGCCGCGTTGGCATCCAGTGTGCTGTCCCAGTTTAATACACCGTTTTCCACACTGTTAAATAAATCGATCATCGGTACAAATGTAGGCGTAATATCCTCAGCGTCCGTTTCCACGTTCCAGGAAGAAAATCCGGTACCAAGCTCGGTAGCGCGGCTTCCCATCTGTTCGGCAATATATGCCGCAAATTCAACAGACTCTTTTGGATATTCCGTATTTTTATTGACAAAAAAGGAACTGTTTGCCCCGCCTGCAAAATCTTTTGCGTTACCGTCTGCTTTTGTCATCGGAAATGTAACCGCTGTTACATGTTCTTTTACGGCGCTGTCCGGATCCGTATCAATCGTACCTGCAAACCAGCTTCCGTTTAACGTCATCGCTGCCTTTTCATTTAAAAAGTCCGCATTGGCTTCTGCTTCTCCGTCTTCCAGCGGGTTTTTCCCAAGAATCCCTTTGTCATACAATTCAACCACTTTTTTGGCTGCTTCCTCAAGCCCTGCATCGGTAAATTCCTGTTCTCCAAGCAGAATCTGATTCACGGTATCCGCGCCCACTTCACGCAAAGCAACCGCTTCGTACAAGGAAGCTGCCAGCCAGCCGTCCTTAGCGCCGACTGCCAGCGGTGTCACGCCCTCAAGCTGCGCCAGCTTTTCCCCTGCCTCCAGCAAACTTTCATAATCGGTTGGAATCTCAGCGCCTGCCTGTGCAAACAAATCTGTATTACAATACAAAATCATCATATAACTATCAATCGGAAGTCCGTATAAACTGTCTCCCAGTTCAAATGACCGTGTAGAGCCTTCTTTCACGCGGTCTAAGGCGCCGTCCGGGAGATACTCATCAACTGCCAGCACCTTATCCGCATTGACTAACTGCTTAAGCTTCCCAGGCGCCCAGTAATAAAATACATCCACCCCTTTTGCATTTCCGGCAAATTCCGTAGACATTTTCGTCTTATACGAATCGGTATCCAGACCATGCAGCTCAATATCAATCGTGTCATGCTCTTTTTCGTAATCTTCAACTGCCGTTTGAAATGTCTGGGTCAGACTGCTGTTGGGGTCTGTCCACTGATGCCAGACATTCAGCACAATTTTTTCCGTTCCGTCAGGAGCGCTTTCTTTTTTCTGACATCCTGCCGCTGCTCCTGTCATCATAAGCGCTGCCATACCAAGCGCCGCCGCCTTTTTCCATCGTGTTTTCATATGTTTCCTCCTGTACATTTGCGCGTGTCTGAGCAAACTTACTGTATCCTGTATGTTTCAGAGACGCTTCGGACAGTTCTTACCTGTACACTATTCCTTCGATCTACAATGTATTCTCATGTACAAACTGTCTGTGACCATGTTTCCTTACAGATTGATTATATCGTAAACCAGTCACCCTTTACTATTCACATTTTTTTCCAAAAAGGGTGTGTTTTTTACTTTTATATTCGTTTACCGTCTTCCCGGTATATTTTTTAAAACAAGTCCCAAAATAATGCGCATCCGGTATCCCGACCTTTTCGGCTACCTCATAAACCTTAAAATCCGTCGTATCGAATAATTCCATGCTTTTTTCAATGCGTTTTCGCATAATATATTTCGTAATGCTCTCCCCGGAATACTGCTTAAACACACGGCTCAGATAACTGTTGCTGACAAACAGTCCGGATGCGACCATGTGCAGCGACAGTCCGTTGACAGATAAATGTTCTTCGATATACTGCAGCGCTTTCTGGCTCATGCTGTTTACTTGTGAAAACTCCGCAACTGTTTTTGTAATCATTTCTAAAAATTCATAAAATTCCGTGCAAAATGCCTGCACAGACCCTAGATCGGAAATTTTCTGATAAATACCAATACGATCCACATCGTCAAAACTCATACCCAAATCTTTCAAAACGATAGCTGTATTATGAAGAAGCAGCACGCCGACATTTCGCAATTGCGATACAAGGATGGGACCCTGATAAATATACAGCTCCAAATACTGATCCACGAAAGAAACGGCCGCTTCAAAATCAGCGCTGCGCACCGCCAGGCGGAATTTCTCAAAGCTGACCGGGTACGTTTTTTCCACATAATGCACCAGTTCCATATAATCTTTGTAACAAATCAGCTGCGACCCGGTTCCTTTCATGGTGTTAAACATCGATTCCTGACACTCTGAAAAAGCCTCGCTGCATCCCGCAAACCCCTGATGGACGCCGCTTACGGTCATCCTGACAGGTTCGTTCAAAATTGTGCGGATCTGTTCAAACAGCGCCTGTACACATGCCGTGCCTGCCTGTGCTTCCATCAAAATAAAGAACCTGTTTTTTGGAAAAATACTATATAAAAAACGTTCCCGCGCAAGTATGCGGCTGACCGCGGCTGGCATCTGGTCTATTTTCTCCCACTCTTTTTCCATCACTTCTACCAAAATGCCAATCATTTCCTGCTCATACAAAAATGGCAGTTCATATGCCTGCAGTTTCTGCGCTGCCTCCTCCTGCCCGATCTGCTTCATACAGATTCTTTTTGTCAAATCCTGGCTCAAAATCGGCCAGCTTTCTTCCAGCTGTTTTTGCTTTTCCCTCTCATTTAATAAATCCTGTCTTACTTTTTCTGCCGTTTTTTCCAGTTCTTCTGAATCAATCGGTTTTAATAAAAAATCCTCAACGCCAATTTTAATCGCCGTTCTGGCATATTCAAAATCCCGGTATCCCGTAATCATCACTATTTTTATCTGTCCGTTTCTTTCCCGAAGGTTACGGCTTAGTTCCAGGCCGTCCATCAGCGGCATATTAATATCCGTAAATACCAGATCCGGCTGTTCCCGCTCAAATACTTCCAGAGCTTCCCCCGCGGACGACACCGATCCTGCAATCTGAAACCCCATTGCATCCCAATCCACACACTTTTCAATCAAAATCCGTTCATACGTTTCATCGTCCACAATCAAAATCTTCATTTTATTTTTCATTTCCATCTCTGATCCCCCGCATTGCATATACAGTCACCTTAGTCCAATGTCCAGCTTCGCTTTCCAGGCGGACCAGCCCGGTTTTGCCATAAAATAACTCCATCCGCTGGCGGACACTCTGCAGTCCGAATCCTGATCGTTTTTGCCTGCCATACAACACTTCCTGCATATTCTGCCGCTCCATGCCAACCCCATTATCCCACACAGATAATTCCATCTGATCCTGACCATACCTGCGGCATACGATTTTCAGCTTTCCAGCTCCAGGCTTCAAACGAATTCCATGACATACCGCGTTTTCCACCAACGGCTGCAGCGTCAGCTTTAAGATCATTTCC
>VSNY01000222.1 GCA_009774535.1 Lachnospiraceae bacterium | reverse complement strand
GCATTCTTCTTTTTATCCCTATTCTTTAAAAATCTATAATTGAATAAATATAAATACTAAAAGCGAAATCTCTGGCCGCTTGCGCGGCAGCTTGCCAAGGTTACCTCTTTGTGATATACTACAACTATGGCAAATGTATCGATATATTTTCTGACAATTCTCCAAATTGAATCCGAGAGAATACCAATTCCCCAATAGAATTGTCAGAAAATAGTCCCGCGTCTTAGTACAATCGTGAAGAATCACAATCAGGGCAGCTTTATCATTTGTAGAAGGTTGCTCTTTCTTTCTGTCCTGAATATGATTCTTCACTTAAGAATTATAACACAGCCCTATGACAGAATATGTCCATCTTGCATTTTCTCTTTATAAAACTCTATTTCTCGCCAATATTATTAAACATACCCAAGATAGAATATATCATAAAACCTCCAAATTCTCAAGAAAAAAACTTTTGGAACGCTCCAGCATCCCAGCAAAAAAATAACTTTAGACTGCCGACTTAATCACTTGCTACCTCGCCCCTTTATCCTTCTGCCTTCCCTGATACACCCTGCCTGTTTCTATTTCTTTCACTATCTGCTCTTTCTGTCTGAGCCTGTCCCTAACACTCATGGAATCCGCCACTTTTTCTCCATAGATTTTATCATACTCAGCACAGGCTGCCTGATAGTCAACATTCTCGCGCTTTGCCGCATTCAGTTCCTTATTGAATACTTGAACAGAATCAAAGTTATATTCCCTCACGATGGACGAAAGCCTCTTTTTCATATTTGAAATCTGATTGTCGATACTGTCAATTTCCTGCTGTAATTCCTTCCGTCTGCCTCCCTTGAAAATACCCTTACATTCAGATAATTCCTTTTTCAAATTATCACACTTTTTCTCACGCTCAAAAATTGCTTTGTTCTGTTCCTTAAGCCTGCTGTCTATCTCTTTCAGGCGGGGATATTTGCTTGCAAGCACGGAAGGTTTTGGCTGAGGTGGTCTTTCTGTTTCCAACCGCTTTGTTTCAGCAGAAACAGATTTTTGTTCTGGTTTAATCTGCTCAATAATAGATTTCTTGGCTTCGGCAGTGATTTCCCGTTGTGGCAGTTCTTCTTTATTCTGTATATCTATTTTACGCTGCGGATTTATGGGAAATGGTATCTTCTTCCTTTCCAGCTTGACTATCGGCTTATCTTCTGTATGGACATGAATTTCCTTTTCTTTCGGTGTTTCCTTTTCGGCATCAGAATCTTTGCTGATAACCTTTTCCGCTATATCCATTACCTTTTGCATAGCTTTTATAATCAGACACTCTAATAATAAAATCGCCGCCCTGACAATCTCCCCGAATAGCTCCGGCTTGTTACCGTTCTGCTCCACAGATTCCTTTACCTTTTCCGTGATTTCTGTCTTTTTCAGTTCCACAACCTCCGTCTCGGATACGCCACTGACGAGCGCACAGTCAACAGTCCTGTTCCATTCCATGCGGATTTCATTGTCTGCCTTTATTTCTTCTGCTTTCGGATTATTTTTGCCAATTTTCTTTGTCGCAAGGTATGGGCCGTTTTTATCAAATATGCTGAGTCGATCCTTGTCATCAATTACCATCTGGTTGATTAAATCCGTATAAAATACCTTTGCCTCATCTAAAAAGTATTCCTGCTTGAAGCGGCTGTTTTTTACGGTAAAAATCTTACTCTCATACACTTCGCCTTTTTTGATGATTTTACAGCCCCTGCGGATATTCCCGTCCCCGTCAAGTATCTCCTTCTTTGTCCGCACATGACGCCCCTGCTCGTCATAGAACATATTTCGGATAGCAACCTTTTCTATTGGCTGCTCCAAAAGCTTTTTCTCCGCAAATATCATATGGATATGAAGGTTTGTTTTCCGTTTATTATGGTGGAGCGCGGCAAAGCACTCCACGCCGTACCGCTTCTTAAATTCATCAACCATCTTTTTCAGCAGATAGTCATGGTCATGGTTGATAAAACTTTCCGGCAGGGCGATCATCAACTCCCTCGCCTCGATACACTTCCCGTTCGTCCCGCTTTTTGCAAATTCTTCCTGACTGCACTTGGCAAGCTCCCGCCAGAACGCCCTGTCCGGTTCTGTTGCATAGACTTCGTACAGATGCTCCTGTTTGGCGTGGCTTGAAATATAAGTGATGCGCCCCGATAAGTTATGCAGCTTTGCCATTTCTATAAATGAATTTCTTTTCATGAATGCCTTTCTCCTTCCTTTGGCGGATAATCTGATACCGCCGCTTTCTCTGTGAGCAGCCGCCATAGGGCGACTTACTGCGAACCGATGTCCGTATTCGGACAGACTACGGTTGGCGTTTTCTGGCAGCCGCAAGGGGACTTCTGCGAAGTCCCGCAGGCGCGGCTTCACATTTTCCCAAAAATGAAGCCACTGGAAGCAGCGCCGTCCATGCGTCCCGTCCTTTGGGGTGCATGGATATTGGCAGTACGCCTGCCGTACTGCCTTGATTCGCGCCTGCGCGAATCTGCCCCCTGCAAGGGCGAAATCCCCAGAGTACAAAACGAAGTTTTGTGCGGAGGGTGTATTTCGCTCTCAAACGCCGAGGGCTTCGGGAAGGGCTTTCGCCCTCCCCGAAAATTACCCGCCGACACTCCCCAGACACCTCCGAAGTCGTCTCCAAAACAAGTCTTTTCAGGGCATAAAAAAGCCGCCTGTCTGAAACCCAATATGTCAGTCTCAAAACAGACGGCTATATTTACGCCCTTATTTGCAGCCTTTCGGCTGCTCTTTTCCCTTATTTTGCGGGCTTAAATGCCCGCCCTTTATTATGTAGCCTTTTATGGCTGCCCTTTGTCCTTGTTTTGTAGCCTTTCGGCTACATTTTTCCTGTTACTGTAAAAATGCAGCTACATTTACGTTTCATTTCATAGAAATAAGGCTACGATAAATCCGCTTACCGTAGCCCTGTCACATAAACATATTAAAATGTGTCAAAATCAATCAGTTCATTGTCCGGCGGCTCTGTAGCATCCTCCCTTTTATCCTGCTCCTGCGTATCTTCCATATCCTGCATTGCTATATTTATATTCGCGCCATTAGACAAGTTTTCGGCTTGTCTCTGCCCATACACCATGCCACTCTGCGCCGATTGATACGCCCTCATAGGAACGGATAAAGGAAACGGTTGCATCTGCGCCATATACATCCCGAACAGCGCCGGAAAGTTGGACATTACCTTCTTTTCAACCGCTTCCACGATACGCCCTGCAAAAGCGTCCTCTTTTTCCCTCGTTTCCATATAGGGATCATTCTTCATTGCCACGCATCTGTCATAATAATCATTGACTGCCTCTATCACGAATTTATTCTGCGACTTGAACATCTGCCGCACCTTCGGGGAATGCAGAAGTTCCCACGCCCTGCACTCGTCCTCTTTCTCCATGTTGAAACGGATATTGTGGTTTTTATTTTTCATTCGGATGCGCCCCCTTATCCGGCGGAAGCCATTGATTTCTGCCTGCGCAGCTTCATATAGCAGAAGTATTCATAACCTTTGGCATTTGCCCGTATATTGTGGTTGAAAGTGACATTACCGCTGTCATAATCTCCCACAAGCTCCACAACCTTTGCGCCGCCGCCCATGATATAAAGTTTCATAAGATTAGGATTGTATCCGTGCGCTTTCAGTTCCGCAAATATCTTATCAACATAGGACTTTGCCGCTTCCTCCATAAGCTGCTGGTATTCCCCGCCCACTTCTGTATCGCCGTATCGAAGATAATTCTCAATAATCTCTGCCGGAAGTTCCTCCGCTTTCCTGTCCAGTATTAGATTGCGGATTGCCATAAAACATTCATTTGCCCCCAGCTTTACCGTCCACGACTTACTCTCGCTCGCCTTTCCATTATTGAGTATCATCACATTCATTGTACCGTTGCCGATATCCGCTATCATGTGCATACCCTTAAAATCAGGCAGGCTCTCCGCTACCGCCGCATAGCATTGCGGCATGACCGTACAATCCACGATGTCAACCGTATAACGCTTTCCTGCATACTTATAATCAACATGGCGGTTCTGCATCATATACTCACGGAACGAATCACGCTGCACCTGCACCCATTTCAGCGGAAGTCCCACCGCAAGATGTATCTTTGCGGCTGACAGCCCCCTCGCTTTCAGTTCCTTTGCAATGGCGGCAAGAGTAAGGATGTAATTGTCATCATCCGCGCTTTTCTCTGCAACAAAATTTTTGTGTCCCTCGCCTATGGTGTAGTAGCCGCCGTTATATTCCAGATAATCCCTCGTAAAGACGGGCGGCTGGCTATTCCTAATTACGGAAGTCGGGAAACAGCATCTCGCCGTTTTATAGTTCCCATATCCTGCATCCACACCTAAAATAATTGTTCCGTTCATGTTATAATCTCTAAGTTTTGTCATATCAAATCCTCGCTTTCTTGGTTGTTGTGCATCAAATTATCTGCCAAATTTTTGTTTTACTTCCTCTTTGGTCGGGAGGCTGCTCTCTACAATAATCTTGTTTTCCCCTGCCACCATAGCCGCAACCTGTTCCGTACCGTCCGTATGCAGGAGTCCGTCCGCCGACAGTTCCGCCTCCGCTATCTGTTTCTGCCTGTCTGCTTCTTTTGCGCCCTCAATCACGCGCCGGATTTCCGGTCTGTGCTTTTCCCGGTAGGCTTTCATGTATTCCCTCCTGTATTGGCGGCTTTTCCGTTTCTTTTCTTCCTCCGCCATTTCTTCCCTGGAAAGTTCCTGCGCCGGAAGCTCCACCCTGCCGATATAATTGAGAAAAATCTCTATTTCCTGCACACGGTCGCCATCCGTTTCTTCTATCTTGTGTACCAGCACTTTGTCCACAAATTCATTAACGATGGCGGGCGTAAGCTCCTGAATGTCGGTGTACTTATGGACAAGGGAGAGAAATTCCTCCGTCCTGTCAGTATCATCTTCAAACTGCGTAAGTTTTTCCCTGATTTCTTTCATGGAAATTTCAAGCTCCTGCTGTTCCTTCTCGTAATTGGAAGAAAGCATTTCATACCGTCTGTCCGGCAGCTTCCCCATTGCATTGTCCTCATACACCTTTTTAATCAGTAAGTCAAGGTCTGCAAAGCGCTTCTCTTTTTTCGCAAGGTCTGATTTCAGTTTTTTTACCTCGCTCTTGTCCCTGACTTCTGATGCGCTCCGCATACTTTTTATAAATGCTGCCTCGTCCATGCGGACGCTTTTTAAGGCATACCGGATTGATTCGAGGATAAGCTGTTTTACCGTATCCTCTTTTATGGAATGAGAACAGCACACCTGTTTATACTTTTTTCTGCTGCTGTTATAGGTGCTGCAATTAAAACCTGCGGATGTGTGCTGGACTTCCCCGTTCGGAATCCCGCGCCAGTCCCTG
>VSNY01000221.1 GCA_009774535.1 Lachnospiraceae bacterium | reverse complement strand
AGATAGCGGCACTTCATAAAGAGGTCGGAGCTTTTCTGGGCTTCGGTCTGGGCGATGCCGCCGACGTTCCGCATCTTGGTAAATAAATAGAATAGCGATAGGTAAGGCTTTGAAGTTATCTCCGCCTTTTCCCCCGCTCCACACCGGGCATGCGGCTTTCACCGCACCCGGCGTTCCATCAAACCAACTTACTACCCTCCATCGGGGTTCAACACTCTATGCCCTCGCAGTACATATCGTGCTTACAAATTTCACATATTTTTGTACTTCTGAATCTTCTTTAATACCTTTTCGTCTACATTCGGTGGTATTGGGCCGTTATTGACCATTCGGTAACAGTCATTACATAGCCATATGAGATTTTGCACTTTATTCACCTTTTCTAGCGGAAGTCCCTTTTTGATGTGATAACAAAACTTCTTATCATCTAAAAACAGCGGTTTCTTACAGCATTTACATTTACCCTTATCCCTGTTGTACGCATATTCCCTGTTCATGAAATATTCAAAATTGAACACTGTCTTTGCATAGACCGATAGCTGTATATCCCTTGCGGTATTTACCGACGGTCTGTCGCATGGAAGCGGCTTGCTCTTACTACGGTAACTGCTGTAGATTCGCCTGCCTTCTTCCGTATAGGGTGTCATGCGCTGGTCATAGGGCTTGCTTTCATATCTGCTATGCGTAATAAACGCCATAGTGATCCCAAACCATTCCCCCTCAATAGGGACAGCAAATGTCTTGCTTTTATATCCCTCATGCCTGTGTGGGAGATTGCAAAGCTCTTTCAGTGGAATCTGATATTCGTTGTAATGCTTTGGAAATCTCTTTTTCCATACCGCCAATGCTGTGTTATTGATTCTTCTGTCTATGGCATGGAACGCAAGGGAACATATTGAGGGTTGCAGGTATTGCGCTACTCCTACAATCATGGAATTGATACGCTGTATCTGTGCCGCCTGTACACTCCTTTCCGTCATTTTCTTAATTTCGCGGACTTCATCAGCAATCTTGTGTATTTTCTCTTTTAATCGCTCCATATCTGGCAACGGTTTCCCTACCAGATTTTCCGTCCACGTTTTTGGGTCTGGGGTCTTCCTCTTTCTCTCTGCCTTGACCACAAAACCGAGGAAATGTATTCCCTCCGTCCGTAGATCTGTCACAAAGGTCTTTTCCTGTGATAATTCCAGCTTCATTTTCGCTTTGAAATATTTTGTCAGCATACGCTTTAGCCTGTACGCTTCCTGCTCTGTTGAGGTCAGGATTATCCAATCATCAGCAAAACGATAGTTGTATTTGGGAGTAACGCCCGACCATTTCAGCCTGCGTGTATCATTGCACTTGTGCTTGCATTTCCTGTGCGGCTCCATATACATCCTTCCTACAAACCAGTCAAAATCATTCAGATACACATTTGACAGCAATGGCGACAAAATACCGCCCTGCATTGTGCCGACTTCCGTGTCGTTCATAAGACTGTCCTCGATATATCCAGCCTTTAACATCTGCTGTATCATCTTGATTACCCTTTTGTCATGGATTCCAATGCGCCATATCTTCTTTAACAGGATTCTGTGGTTGATGTTGTCAAAACAGCCCTTTATATCACCCTCAACCGCCCATACTGGCTGGTCTGGGGAATGCGTTGCTGAATTTATCACATTTACAATGTCACGTATTGCGTGTTTCTGCGCCCTGTAAGGGCGGAAACCGTAACTGTGCGGATAAAATCTTGCTTCACATATAGGCTCTATGATTATCCTCACACATTCCTGTATAATTCTGTCCAAAACTGTTGGAATACCCAGTGGACGCAGTTTTCCATTCTTTTTCGGGATATATACCCGTCTTGCAGGCTTTGGTCTGTAGTTACTGAAACTGTTTCTTATCAGTGCAATCAATTCTTCTCTTGGCATTTGCAGATATCTGTCCATTTTCGCTTGGTCAACGCCAGCCGTCTTACTGCCTTTGTTCGACTTAATGTTATGGATTGCGGTTACTATGGTCACTTCATTTACCATAGCTTCTACAAGGCCTGTAAAAGCGATTCCCTCTTTTGATTTCTCATAAAGGAAATCTAAGGTCTGTTTCATTTCCGCTTCTGTTGAAAATCTGACGTTCAAATGCACAAGGCTATCACCTCGCAGTTCGTCACCCATATTTCAGGGAGTTAATATTTTCTTTTATTTGTGAAATTTGTAAATTGGTCTGACTAGTCCCCTTCGCCGTGGGCATTCCAGCCCGTGTAACTGGCTTGTTCCAATCTCAGACTACTATGGGACTGCTGACCTCCTGTGCCTTCACCGCCCTGTATGGCTCCAACACAGGCTCTCAAACGTTCCTAAATCTCTATCCTTGTGCAGATTTAACTGCTTGAAGACCTTAGGCCGCTACCTTACACCGTAGGGACAAATACACTTTGAATCACAGTTGCTGTGTATTCTGCATGGCATTTCATCCATACAGGAACGCATTGAAAAACCAGCAATACATTCTTCCCTAATCTTTCGCCCTTTCGGACGCTCGTCAACTCTTACGATGCTGCATAGCTTGTTCTGCGTGTAGCCATAGTCTTCGGAAGACCGCACTATATATTCCATATCCGTAAGGACTTAGGACAGTCAAGTTACGACTTCATCACGCTTTATACGTGGGCGGATACAGCCGCCTCGCATAGTGAAGGATTATCTCGCACACCGCCTACAGTTTTGATATTCTGTCATCAGCGTTGATTCTGTGTGGCAAGGGTACTTCCCCCTTGATTTCAAGATTTAAGTTCTAACAATTCATTCTTATTTCTAAGTGATTTTTGTTGGCCGTTTTCGGCAGGTTTATCAATCATGCCTTATGCGACAACGTTTCACGCGGTTCTTATAGTTATGGCTTTCATCCACAAACAGCTTATCTACGCCCAACTGTTCAAAGGTCACTACATTATCTTTCCGGCTTGCATCATTTAAGCGGCTCAACCTTGTATTCAGTGATTTTTTTGTTTTTTCCATCTGCTTAATGGAGTAACGCTCCCCATTCTCCGCTTTCAGGGCTTCGATTGCCATTTCAATCTCTGCTATCTGCCTTTCAATCATCGCCATCTGTCTTTCAGTGGAAAGCGGAATTTTCTCGAATTGACTATGACCGATAATCACAGCATCATAATCCCCTGTTGCGATTCTGGAACAGAACTTTTTCCGGTTGGCGGGTTCAAAATCCTTTTTTGTAGCCGCTAAAATATTCGCCCCCGGATACAGACGCAGGAAATCGCTTGCCCACTGCTCTGTCAAATGGTTCGGCACAACAAATAAGCTCTTTTGGCACAGCCCCAGCCGCTTGCTCTCCATTGCTGCAGCGATCATTTCAAAGGTCTTTCCTGCCCCTACACAGTGGGCAAGCAGCGTATTATCCCCGTATAGCTGATGCGCCACAGCGTTAAGCTGGTGCGGTCTTAGTATGATGTCCGGTGTCATGCCGGGGAATTTTAAGTGTGAACCGTCATATTCCCTCGGTCTTGTGGAATTAAAAAGCTCGTTATATTTTGCACATAAGTCCTGCCTGCGCTCCGGATCACGAAATACCCAATCCTTAAAGGCTTCCCGTATGGCTTCCTGCTTCTGGCTTGCAAGCATGGTTTCCTTTTTATTGAGGACTCTCTTTTCCTTCCCGTCCTCCGTCACCACATCAAAGATGCGGGTATCACGAAGGTTCAGGGAATCCTCCAAAATCCTGTAAGCATTTGCCCGGCTTGTGCCATAGGTCATGTTGACAAGGGCATTTCCCCTGTCCGCATTTTTCCCCTTCACGTTCCACTGCCCGGTCACATTGGAATACTGTACGCCCATTGCTTTACGGTCAAACAGGTACTCCGGCGTTTCAAAGGTTTCACGCATGAAGTCCTCAATATATTTCGTGGAAATCCATGTTGCGCCGATCCGCACCTCAATCTCCGATGCGTCAAGCTCCTTCGGCTGTACGCCCTCCAATGAAGTTACGTTAATGGCATATTCCGGGTGGTTCTCCGCAAAGGTTCTTGCCACTGACAGCTTCTCCCGCACATTCCCGCTTAAATACTCGTCTGCGGTTTCCCATTCTTCTGTCACCGGGTTCTGGAAGATTACCCCCGCAAGCTCCTTTGTAATTTCTTCCTCACTTTTACCCGCAAGCTGTGACATATACGCTAAGTCCACACCTGCCTTTTCACTGAGCGATACCGCCAGTGCTTCACTGGCTGTGTCCACGCTTGTCACAACCTCCTGCTTTTTAATGGTTCGCTTCGTGAACATATCCGCCTTGCCGATGAAGTTCCCCTCATCGTCCAGCCTTTCAAGGGAGCATAACAGGCAGTAACTGGAATCCTGATTGAACGCCCTTTTATTAGTCTGTGAGCTGATAAGACCGAATTTCTTGGAGAAATCATCGTATAGCTGGTTTAACTCCGTCTGCTTGTTTTGAATCATATCTTCCGGGTATTCTTCCAACTGGAAATTTATCAGCTCCTGTGTGCAGTCCCGGATTGCCACCATGCCCTTAATCCTCTGCTCTGCCTTTTCCGACACGTCCACAGGCTTCATAATGGAATTTTCCCGGTAATATACGGTATCGTCCACAACCGTATAGCTGTAATTCTTCACATCCGGATCGGCGGGTATGTTCTCCTTTGCCAGTTCATCGTCAATCTCGTTGAAATCCGCCTGCTCGATGCTGCCCTCCACATGGGAAAGCGCATTTTTAAGCTGTGCTGACAAGGGAAGGGAAGTGTCCGGCAGGCAGGCGCTTTCCATGCCATGCGCCCCGGAAACCATCTCCATTTTTCCCAATACCATCTCCGGGTGGTCTGCAAAATACTGGTTCATCACAATACCGTCTTTTTCCGTCAGATGTACCCAGTCCGGCTCTATATCCATTACCCGGTCACGCTTCTTTAAAAACAGAATATCCGAAGTGACCTCCGTACCCGCATTTTCCTTAAACGCTGTGTTCGGGAGCCTGACCGCCCCTAACAGCTCCGCCCTCTGTGCAAGGTATTTCCGCACTTCCGGGTTTTTCTTATCCATTGTCCCCTTTGAAGTGACAAAAGCGACAATGCCGCCCGGTCTGACCTTATCCAGTGTCTTTGCAAAAAAATAGTCATGGATAAGGAAATTGTGTTTGTCATACTGCCTGTCAGACACTTTATACTGTCCGAAAGGCACATTTCCCACCGCAACATCAAAAAAGTCATTGGGATAACTGGTATTCTCAAATCCTGTTATCTTAATATCCGCATGAGGGTAAAGCTGTTTTGCAATCCGCCCGGTCAACCCGTCAAGCTCCGCCCCATACAGCCTGCTTTCCTTCATTCCCTCCGGCAGACAGCCATAGAAATTCCCTATCCCTGCGGCGGGATCTAACACGTTCCCTCTGGTAAATCCCATTTTCCCCACTGCGTCATAGATTGCCTGAATGATGAC
>VSNY01000220.1 GCA_009774535.1 Lachnospiraceae bacterium | reverse complement strand
CTTTACATCTATGAGTCCTGCGGAATATGTAAATGGCGCCGGTAAAGGTTATACCGTTTTGGACGTACAGCCTGCCCCGGCGATCGCGAATGCCCGCTGGATTGACCTTGCATCTGTCAACGGGCCGCTGGAAGGACTGGACAAAGACGCGAAACTGCTGCTGGTATGCGCCAAAGGAAAACGCGGATACTTTTTGCAGAACCGCTTGAAAGCTTATGGCTATACGCATACAAAAGTGCTGGAGGGCGGCGTATTTTTCAATGAAGTGAAAGTGCCGCGGGAAGGCGGCCGTCTCTCTGCGGAGGAAATCAAGCGTGTCAAAGGGCTGGGATGCCTGCAGGATAAGCGTTATGCGGACGTATTCAATGTCCGGGTGATTACCCGCAATGGCAAGCTGACTTTTGAAGAGCAGAAAAAGATTGCAGAGGCTGCAGAAAAATTCGGTTCCGGCGAAGTGACTATGACTACGCGCCTGACGCTGGAGATCCAGGGGGTGCCATACGATAACCTGGAAGCGGTATTTGCCTTTCTGGCGGAAGCCGGGCTTGAAACAGGCGGCACCGGATCAAAAGTACGTCCGGTTGTATCATGTAAAGGAACCACTTGCCAGTATGGCTTGATTGATACGTTCGCGCTCTCACAAAAGCTGCACCAGCTGTATTATAAAGGCTATCACAACGTATCTCTGCCGCATAAATTTAAAATCGCGGTAGGAGGCTGCCCGAATAACTGCGTTAAACCGGATCTGAATGATCTTGGCATTATCGGCCAGCGTGTGCCGGAGATTGATCTGTCCAAATGCAAGGGCTGCAAAGTCTGTCAGGTGCAGAACAGCTGCCCGGTAAAAGCAGCGGTATTGACCGATGGAAAAATCCGGATTGATCTGAAAGACTGCAATCATTGCGGACGCTGTATTGGGACATGTCCGTTTGGAGCCGTGAATGAATCTGCCAGTGGCTATAGAATTTATATCGGCGGGCGCTGGGGAAAAAAGGTTGCACAAGGGCATGTACTGGAACGGGTATTTACTTCTGAAGAGGAAGTCACAGAGGTCGTGGAACGTGCGATTTTATTCTACCGAAATGAGGGAATATCCGGAGAACGGTTTGCGGATACGATCGCGCGGCTGGGATTTACATATGTGCAGGATCGGCTTTTGCATCATGAGATTGATAAGGAGCAGATTTTGGAGAAAACGGTGGTTGGCGGGGCTACCTGCTAGATCAGGAGAAGAGTGGTATTTGTACTTGTCCTTGATATATCAGCGGTCATTTGCCGGAACTTATAGAAATTCAGAATCATGTGATCGGAGGAAATAACAATGGGCATAGTTGTGAATATTTATTATACTGGTACGGATGGCAATGCAAGAAAATTTGCGGAAGAGATGGAAAGCAGCAAAATAGCTGCGGCAATCCGTGAAGAAGAGGGGAATTTGAGGTATGACTATTATTTTTCCATAAAAGAACCCGAAACGGTATTGCTGATTGACTGCTGGAAAGATCAGCAGGCTCTTGATAAACATCATGCGTCTCCGATGATGGAAAAGATTGCGGAACTTCGGATCAAATATGACCTTCATATGAAAGTGGAGCGATATGTATCCGACGAAGCAGGAATACCGGAAGCAGACAACCGCTTTATTAAGAAGTAACCGCAACACTCCCCAATTATGCGAGGATGGTCAAAACGAAAACAAAAAAGTTTTTACTTCATTTCCGTAAAAACTTTTTTGTTTTGACATACTCATTATGATATAGATTTTTCCATGCAGCAGTTCTTCGCGGGGTTCTTCCTGTATAGTCGGATTTGTGTTCATAAAGTTCTTTTCTGTTTTCATACGACGAGATAGCAGGATCAAAGGTGATTTTTGGTGCGTTCTTTACGCAAAGATTTTATTTGATCCGGTGAAAGGCGTGTTGCGTTTTGAATCGTTGCATCATCGAATCCGAGAGAAATTAGGTTTAATGCAATAGAAACAGCTTCATACTCCCTTCCGCGCTGTTCACCGCGCTGTTCACCGCGCTGTTCACCGCGCTGTTCAGCTTCCAATATAGACTGGTTATGATCCAGTATGGCTTTTTGGCGGGCTTCATATTCTATTCGTTTTTGCTTGTCCTGGCTGATGATCTGCAGCTGGTCATAAGCGCTTTGGATGTAAGTGTCTTTTTCAGCGATCATGGCAAGTTCCTCCTGTTTTTCAGCATTGATAAATTTTGCCCATAATTCCAGGCTGCCGGAGTCTTCCCGCACATCTTTTTCAAGTTTTGGAAGTTCGATGACATGAAATTCCATTTTGTCGGTATAGATGAAATGGCGGGTGTCCTCCAGGATGTGGAAGCGGGAATAAAATTCCGGCTGGTTTTCAAACAGCACAAAGTCCAGGATACTGATACTGACGCATTTTTTTAATACGTCATAGTTTTGTCCTTTTTCGATCTGGTCTGTGTACATCCTGGAAATATAAAACAATGCGCGGTCGCCCCAGATCTTAAGTTCTGACAACTGGATTTCGGTATCGATATGCGTATCGTCATTCATTAAAATTCTGACGTCGAGGATGCCCAGCTTGTCGTTTTCGTGGGCTTTGCGCAGGTTGGTGTTTAAAATGCGCGTTTCTTTGATGTCCTTGGGGTCTAATTGAAGGACAGCAGCCAGGAAACCGGTACGTGCTTTTTCGTTTTCCATGATTTCTTTAAAAGCAAAATCAATTTTGGGCTTCATTAAAAAATCAGACATAAATTCTCCTTTCTGATTATTCTGATAGTTGATGCAGCTTGGTCTTTAAAAAAGAAATTTTTGACATATTAATTGGATTCAAAGTATTTCAGTCATAACGGAAAGGAACTTGATAATTTCACGAATGCCGCTTATTTGTTTACATATGTTCAGAATGCGCATGTTCCAACTCTCTGAGCTTACAGACACGTTCTTTTTCATGGGCCAGTACAGTCCGGATAAATTCCTGTCCGCGCGGGTCTAATTGTTTATAATCGTCTAAAAAAGAACGTTCATCCGCACTTACCGCAGACCATTCATCTGCGGCGCCGCCAGAGGGATCGTAGTGGTAAAGCTGGCAGAGCGCGACAAATACATCTGCGTTTGGCATACTGATGCCGCTTTCATATCCGTAAATGGTTTTTGAGGAAAGGCGGAATCCGTTATTGTTTAAATAGGCTGCAATGTCTTTTACGGACAGACCGGATGCTTTTCTTGCCTGTTTTAAAATGGAAGCGATAGAGTTTGGCATATCAGGAAATCAGCTCTCCTATATATTTTTTATCAATAGTTACCAGTATCGTGTCTCCTTTCCGAAACGGCAGGTCCGGATTGACATCGGTGGTAAGTTCGGTGTCCCGCCGCAGCGCTACGACGTTCAGCTTATGTTTTTGGCGCAGAGAGAGTTCTTTTAAGTTTTTTCCGATCCATTCCGGTTTTACGGAGATCTCTACCATGCGGACCCGTTTGGACAGTTCAAAAAAGTCAATAAAATTTCCGTTTACGATATTGCGCGCAACGCGGATGCCGCCGTCCCGTTCCGGTGTTACAATTTTGTTGGCTCCGATCCGTTCCAGGATGGAAGTCATTGTCGCGTTGCGGGATTTGGCGAGGATAAACGGCACCCCGGCTTCCTTTGCCGCCATAATAGCCATAATGCTTGCTTCCAGGCAGCTTGTAATAGTTACAATTACACCGTCCATATTAGAAAGACCGAGGGTATCAAAGGCATGCAGCTCGGTAGCGTCTACCTGGACAGCCATAGTCACATTTGGCGCAATATCGCTGACCAGGTCTTCATCTTTATCAATGGCCAGGACATCCGCTCCGGCCTCCATCAATTCTTCCGCCACACTGCGCCCAAATTCACCCAGCCCGAATACGGCGTAAGATTTTTTGCTTTCCTGTTTTCTCATAGTAATTCTCCTTTCCTAACCGACTGCAACATGTTCTTCCGGCAGTCTGGCAGCGATTTGACGGTCGCGCATCGTAAATACAAGCACCATCGAAACCGGCCCGATCCGTCCCAGATACATACAAATGCACAGGATGATCTTTCCGGCTATGCCTATAGCAGAAGTATAGTCTCTGGAAATCCCGACGGTGCCAAGCGCGCTGTATACTTCAAAAATCTGGTCGGCTGCAGATCCGGGTTCTAATACCATCAGGATAATGACGGCGGCAATGCTGGCTAAAAAGCTGATCAGTGCGACAGCAAGCGCTTTTCGTGCAGTTTTATAAGAAATCCTTCTTTTATAACAAATAATATCTTCCCGCCCACGTATGGTGGCGATAACGACCAGCAGGATCACAGCAAGCGTTGTCGTTTTGACGCCTCCGGCCGTGCCGACAGGGGAACCGCCGGTAAACATCAAAAATAAGGTAATAATGGTAGAAGGCGTCGTAAGTCCTTTTTGCGGGATCGTCACAAAGCCAGCGGTTCGTGTGGTGACAGACTGGAAGCAGGAGGCCAGCAGTTTCTGTCCGGGCGTAAAGCTGCCCATCGTTGCAGGATTATGGTATTCAAAGACAAAATAACATGCAGCTCCTGCTACAAGTAAAAAGGATGTCATGGTTAGTACAATTTTAGAATGGAGGGAAAGCAGTTCCCAGATCCGCCGATGTCCGGTTTCCCGGCGCAGTTTCTTTTTTAAGATGTCTACGACGTCAAACCAAACCGTAAAACCGAGACCACTAACGATAATCAAGGTCATTGTTACCAGATTCATCCAGGGACGGTGTACGTATGGAATCAGACTGTCTGGTCCTAGCAGGTCAATCCCCGCATTGCAGAAAGCAGATACAGAGTGGAAGACACCATACCAGATGCCTTTTAGCCCGAATTCCGGCATAAAGACAGGCAGGTAGCAAAGCGCTCCGATGCCTTCTACCAGAAATGTTCCGCCAACCATTCGCCGCAGGAATTTTACAAGCCCCTGCATCGTTTCCAGGTTAAAAGCGTCGCCAAGTAACATCCGGTTGCTTAAGGACAGCTTTTTTCCAAGCAGCATCAGAAAGATGGTCGCAATGGCTACGACGCCGAAACCACCGATCTGGATCAGAATCAGGATCACGATATGCCCGAACAGGCTCCAATGAGAAGCGGTCGTTACGGTTACCAGTCCGGTTACGCAGACACAGCTGGTGGCCGTGAACATCGCATCGGATATAGGTGTTGCCGTGCCGTCGGCGGATGCGGGCGGAATGGCAAGCAGAATGGTTCCTAGCAGGATAACTAGTAAAAAACTAAGTGTGATGATCTGAGTGGTTGTCAGATGCTTCCGTAAAAATTTCATTTATGCCTCCGAAAATAATTCATTTCTTACAGGAATGGTAATAGTATAGCAAAAATTGGGGCTGGGTGCAAATGAAATATTTCTTGTGCGAAGTGGCAGGATATGCCATATGCCGGAACTATCCTTTTTAATGGGGACGTATTAATGAAAAGAACATACAGGCTGCATGTGCGATTGATTCCATCTTGGGGCAGACGTTTACGGATTTTGAACTGATTATTTGTGAGGACGGATCGCAGAAGCCGTTTTACCAGTGGATGTCGGAGTATTGTAAAAAAGATGTGAGGATTCGGCTGATCCGCAA
>VSNY01000022.1 GCA_009774535.1 Lachnospiraceae bacterium | reverse complement strand
CTTACAAACTCATACCCACCCCCGCAAAGCACCTTCAAATCCCTCGCAAGCGTCGCCGAATCACAGCTTACATACACAACCCGCTCCGGTCGAACCTTCAAAACCGCCTCCAGCAATTTTTCCCCGCACCCTTTCCGCGGCGGATCGACAACTACAACGTCCGGCCTCCATACGCTGTCAGTCTCACCCATTTCATCTCCACAACCCCTGATCCTCCCATCTTCATTCATATTCACATCCATCTCCAGCTCCGCATCCGCATCACTCCCGCAAAGACTCTCCAGCACATCCTCCGCCTTCCCCACGAAAAACTCCACATTCTCAATTCCATTTCTAACAGCATTTTTCTTCGCGTCTCCCACTGCCTGTGGTACAATTTCAATGCCGTAGACCATCTTCGCGCGCTGTGCCAAAAAGAGTGAGATCGTACCGATGCCGCAGTACAGATCCCAGACGACCTCTTTTCCGCTCAGACCCGCATACTCCAGCGCTTTCCTATACAGCACCTCCGTCTGTACCGGATTTACCTGGTAAAATGACAGCGGGGAAATCTGAAATGTTACATCCCCAATGGAGTCCTCAATCACATCCATACCCCATAATGTTTTCACTTCGCTTCCCATAATTACATTTGTACGTTGTTCGTTGATATTGCATGAAATGCTTGTCATTCCTTCGATTTCCAGAAGGCTGTCTACTAATTGTGCTGTTTTTGGCAGACTTTTTCCGTTTATAATCAGGCAAACCATTATCTGTCCTGACCGGAATCCATACCTGACCAGTACATGCCTGACCAGCCCTGTACCGCTTTTTTCGTCATAAGGTTCAATCTTGTTGCCTTCCATCCAGGACAGTACCCGCGATATTACTTGCTGATTCTGCGGCACTCCCAGACAGCAGTCATCGATCGGAATCAGCGCATGTGTTCTGGCCGCGTAGAATCCGGCCGCCAGCTTCCCGTTTTGGTCTCTCCCGATTGGAAACTGTGCTTTATTTCTGTAACGAAACCCTTCCTGCATGCCGATCACTGGCTCCAGATGGATTTGTTCCGGCGAAAAGCCGCCGATACGTATCAGATTGTTGCGGATCTTCTGAAATTTGTACTCCAGCTGCTTTTTATAGGACAGAGCCTGGATCTGGCAGCCTCCGCATTGACGATGGACCGGACAGACTGGTTCTGCCCGATCCGGTGAAGGCTCCAGCAGCTCCAGCAGCCTGGCGTAACCATAATTCTTTTTTAATTTGATAATTTTCGCTTTGACTTTATCACCGACAAGCGCGTCTTTTACAAAAAAAGTCATCGCGGAACCGTCCTGCGCGGAACTGTCAGCTGCTTTGCCGATTCCGGAACCATCCGTACTCAAATCTGTGATTTCCAACGTAATAATATCATTCTTCTTCATGTTTCCCTCCATCTGATGGTTGTATCAGAAAAGTTGTTTCCTGAAAAAAATAGTTGCAGTCTGGCTTTTTTCCAAACTGCAACACGAACCCGCAGCGTTCCAATCGGGATGCTGCAGGCTGAATTCTGGTGTCTGCACATGCAGCGCGACGTGGATCTGTCAGATTCAAATACTCGTCTTACGGATATTGGAATCAAACGACCGATGGAAGCCCAGCCAGTCCGTATTTCCTTCCGGCACATTGACAAACGCTTCTTCCATTGCCTCCATCTTTGCATCCATATTGTCTGCAAAACTAAGTGCGACCGCCTCCGCAAGCGCTGGTTTTTTCGGGGAACCGTATTCCAGCTCTCCGTGATGGGCCAGGATACAATGGATCAGCTCATCTGCCAGCTTTTTGGGAAAGCCAGCGATTCCTGCGATCCGCTCGGTCAGCATCTGCGCCCCGATAATAATATGCCCCAGCAGCTGCCCCTGGTCTGTATAGTCATTTTCCGGAAAGCGGGACAGTTCTTTGAGTTTTCCGACGTCATGAAATACTGCCGCTGTCACAAGCAGATCCCGGTTCAGTATCGGATACTGTTTTGCAAAGCTTTCACACAGCTTCGCTACGCCAAGTGTGTGCTGCAGCAGCCCGCCGACAAACCCATGGTGCATCGTCTTCGCCGCTGAGTGAAATTTGAATGCTTCCTCAAATTTTACATTTCCGAAAAATCCCATCGTCAGCTGTTTTAAATATGGATTTTCGATGCGCTGGATCAATGCCATAAGCTCTGCGTACATCTCATCTGTATCGTAGCGGCTGACCGGAAGAAACTCTTTCGGATCATATTCGCCCGGCTTTGCTTTGCGGATGCGCTTAATATTCAGCTGCAGCGCACCCTGAAAGCTGGTAACGTCCCCGACCACATTCAGATAATCCAGTTTTTCAAAATCATCGATGCCAAGCGATCCCGGGTCCCAGATTTTTGCGTCCAGTGTCCCGGTCTTGTCCTGCAGGGTCAGCGACACAAACGGCTTTCCTGCCTTTGTGACCGACGGCTGTTTATTTTTGCATAAGTAAATCTCATTGATGCGCTCACCTTCACGCAATGTTTCTATATAACGCATGCTTCTGCCTCCATTTCCTGTTTCCCCCTCAATCCGGATGCCCCTTTCATACCTAATCCTTACCGCAGCACCCCTACTTCCACCATACAGCTGAATTTTTGATATCCTTCTGCATTTTGGCGGTTCGCTGTAATCTTTATTTCTTCGCCTTTCTTAAGATTCAGCATAATCCGCTGATAATCTTTCATCGATAAGACTTCTTCTTTATTGATCGACACAATCACGTCTCCCATCTGCAGCCCCGCCGTCATTGCCGGTGAATCTACTACTGCTTCTTTGATATATACGCCTTTTGGAATGTCGTATTCTTGTGATATCGCATCGGTCACTGTACTCCCTTTGATCCCGATATAAGGTACATTCAGACCGTTGGAAAGCAGTTCGATAATATCTTTCAGCTCGGAAATAGATACCGCGGTCAACGTGTTCTGCTCCTTTTGGATATTCGACGACTTTAAGAACAGCCCGATCACTTCTCCATCGGTGTTAACCAAAACACCGTTTCCTTTTGCATTTGACACTATATTTGTCGTAAATACAGTATAATTCCGGTCTTCAGTCGTAATGGTGTTGGCGACAGAAGTAATATTTCCGGTTAGTATCGAATAGTTGGTACCCAGCGGGCTGCCAAGCGCGACGACAATCCGGCCCTGTCTTAAGCCCAGCGAATTTCCAAGGACAGCCGTTTCAATCTGGTCCCTGGTCGTTTTCTTGATCTTTTGCACAGGTACGCCTAAAACCGCGATTCCGGTATTTCCATCATATTTGATCAGTTCTGCATTCAGGGTATCGTTATTAACGAATGTGACCCGGATGGATTTCACATCTGCAATCACGCTGTATTCCGTCAGGATCAGCAGTTCTTTACTGTTGTCTCCGATAATCAGCCCGGACGCATGGCCGGTTGCTTCATAAGAAGAATCAAAAATATCCACGACTTCCTTAACGCCCGTCACGGTTACAATAGACTTGTTTACCTCTCTGCCAATCTGATACAGTTTGTTCTGCAGCACCTGGTAATCGTCCAGTGTCATATCCTTTCTTTCTGTAATGTAGACCGTCTTTTGCTTCTTATCTTCTTTGTCCTGCTTTTCTTCCGCGTCCGTATCGGTCTCTTTCGCCGTATCCGCAGTCGTGTCTTCGTTAGTTTCCTCGTCTGCAAGCGTATCTTTCGGTATGCCGACCCAATGATCATCCTCCGGCGCGAACCATGGTTCGATCACTGGCCGCAACGCGCAAAAAACAAAGCATGCGACGACCCCGAACAAAATTGCGTATCCAACCGTCGCAATGCCTTTTTGTATCAGCTGCTTTTTATTGACCGGCTTATCTTTGATCTTCTCTTTGATGAAATGCTGTCCTTCATTTTTATATGGCATGAAAAAACCCCTCTTCCCAATACCAATTTTATCCCATTACACTTTTGTTTTACGATACCTTATGTTAAGATTATACGAGGAAATGCCATTTATTTCAAGAAAATAAGTGATTTTTCTTATAATTATTACTTTTCACATCCAAAATAATAAGGTAAAATGAGTATGACCTGCAAATCACGCTGCTGGCGGCATTACCGTCACAGCTGTTTTTTCAGAAAGGAATGACCATGAATAAAAAAGTCCTCTACACGTTAGAATATCATAAAATTACCGAACAGCTGTCCACGCACGCCTCTTCCGACTGGGCCAAAGAGCATTGCCTGCATTTAAAACCAATGACAGACAAAAGCAGCATCGAACAGGCGCAGGCAGAGACTGCCGCAGCGCTTTCGCGTATTTACCGCAAAGGCAGCATCTCTTTCAGCGGTATCCACAAGATCGGCATGTCGCTAAAGCGGCTGGAAGCGGGCGGCGTACTCAGCATCGAAGAGCTGCTGCATATCGCTTCTTTGCTGGACGTCGCAAAACGTACCAAAGCTTATGGCAAAAACGACCGTGATACCGTGCCGGAAGATACGCTGGACGCCATGTTCCAGGCCATCGAGCCGTTGAGTCCCCTGTGCGGGGAAATCCGCCGCTGCATCATCTCCGAAGATGAAATCTCCGACGACGCCAGCAGCCAGTTAAAATCGATCCGCCGCAGGATTCAGGGCATGAACGGGCGCATCCATAACCAGATGACAAATATCCTGAACAATTCTACAACGAGAAATTACCTGCAGGATGCCGTAATCACTATGCGTAATGGCCGCTACTGCCTTCCGGTCAGATCCGAATACAAAAACCAGATCTCCGGGATGATTCATGACCAATCAGCTTCTGGTTCCACGCTGTTTATCGAACCAGCCAGCATCGTCAACCTGAATAACGAATTAAAAGAACTGTATTTAAAAGAACAGGAAGAAATCGACCGCATCATTGCCGAACTGAGCAACTTGGTCGCTGCCAGCAGCGAAGCGCTGCTCAGCGACTATAAACTGCTCACGACACTGGACTTTATTTTTGCAAAAGCAGCGCTCGCCCACGAACACAACGGGATTGCACCGGAATTTAACACCGAAGGACGCATTCAGATCCGGCGCGGGCGTCATCCGCTGCTCCATAAAAAATCCGTCGTCCCGATCGACGTCCGGCTGGGCGAAGATTTCCAGCTGCTTGTCGTGACCGGGCCAAATACCGGCGGCAAGACTGTTTCGCTTAAAACGGTCGGACTGCTGACGCTGATGGGCCAGGCCGGGCTTCACATCCCGGCTGGCGACCGTTCCCAGCTGGCGATTTTTGAACAGGTATATGCGGATATCGGAGATGAGCAGAGCATTGAACAAAGCCTGAGTACATTTTCGTCCCATATGACGAACATTGTCACGATTTTAAAAAAAGTGACCGCAAATTCTCTGGTCTTATTTGACGAACTTTGTTCCGGCACCGATCCGACCGAAGGCGCGGCTTTAGCCATTTCGATTCTGTCCCGGCTGCTTGCTCGCGGCGCGCGCGCGATGGCTACCACGCATTACAGTGAATTAAAGGTATTTGCCCTCTCGACCGAAGGCGTACAAAATGCCTGCTGCGAATTTGACGTAGAGACCCTGAGCCCTACGTACCGTCTGTTAATTGGTATCCCCGGCAAGAGCAACGCGTTTGCCATTTCCGGCAAGCTGGGACTGCCGGAGGATATTATTACAGATGCCAGATCGCGTATTACGTCCAATGAGCAGAATTTTGAAGACCTGATCGCAGACCTGGAAACAAGCCGTACTACAATCGAAAAAGAACGCCTGGAAATCGAACAGTACAAGCAGGAACTGGCCAGACTCCACGCACAGGCCGCAAACAAACAGGAAAAACTGGACAGCCGCCGCGACAAAATTATCCAGGAAGCAAACGAACAGGCGCTTGCCATCCTCAAAGAAGCCAAAGACGCCGCAGACGCAAGCATCCGCAATTTCCATAAATTCGGCACGACCAATCCATCCGCCAGCGACCTGGAAAAAGAGCGTGCAGCGCTGCGCGGCAAAATGAACGAAACCGAATCCCGCATTGCCAAAAACCAGAAGCAGCCAGCCACGAACCATAAAGTACCAAAAAACCTGCGCCCTGGCGACGCAGTCCGGGTTCTCAGCATGAACCAGCGCGGCATTGTATCCACGCTGCCAAACGCAAAAGGCGACCTGTTCGTGCAGATGGGTATCCTGCGCACCCAGGTCAATATCAAAGACCTTGTATTAATGGAAGAAGAAAGCACGGCCTCTTCCAAAAAATCTGCCAAAACAGGCGCGGGCAAAATACGGATGTCCAAAGCTTCCAGCATTTCGGCGGAAATTATGCTGATCGGAAAAACAGTGGACGAAGCCATTGTGACGCTGGATAAATACCTGGACGACGCTTATCTGTCACATTTATCTACGGTGCGCGTCGTACACGGAAAAGGAACCGGAGCCCTGCGCAACGCCGTCCATCAGCACCTGCGCCGGATCAAATACGTAGATTCCTTCCACCTTGGCGAATTCGGTGAAGGTGATTCCGGTGTTACGATTGTAACCTTTCAATAAAGGAGGATTTATGGCTGCAAAGCAAAAAATATTAATCGTAGACGATGATGTAAATATCGCAGAACTGATCTCCCTCTATCTGACCAAAGAATGCTTTGAAACAAAAATCGTGAACGACGGAGAAGAAGCGCTGACTGCCAACCAGCAGTTCGCGCCAAACCTGATCCTGCTCGACCTGATGCTGCCTGGCATCGACGGCTACCAGGTCTGCCGCGAAATCCGCGCAAAGAGCAACGTCCCGATTATCATGCTGTCCGCCAAAGGAGAGATTTTTGACAAAGTACTTGGGCTGGAGCTGGGCGCAGATGACTATATCATGAAGCCGTTTGACTCCAAAGAAATGGTTGCGCGCGTAAAAGCCGTGCTGCGCCGCTATCAGCCTGTACAGCCGACGGTCAGTCAGCCGGCATTGAAGATCGCCGAATATCCGGGACTGGTTGTTAATTTATCCAACTATAGCGTAGAATATCACGGGCGGCAGCTGGATATGCCGCCAAAGGAACTGGAACTGCTGTATTTCCTTGCGTCTTCTCCAAATCAGGTGTTTACGCGGGAACAGCTGCTGGATCATATCTGGGGGTATGAGTATATTGGAGATACGCGAACTGTGGACGTGCATGTGAAACGGCTGCGGGAGAAGATTAAGGATACGGAGCATTGGGGGATTGCGACTGTGTGGGGGATTGGGTATAAATTTGTTGTAAAATAGACGCCGCATGCCGGACGGTTATGTACACACGCCCGCCCATCCAATCTGCCAAAAATCCAGCTGGAAAGGAACCGATTCCATGAAACGTACCCTCTATTTAAAATTTTTATCCGGTTACCTCGTCTTTGGCATCCTCGGTTTTATCCTTGTATCCACAGTCACACACCACGGCCTGCGGAATCAGGTGGAAGCCAGCGAGGCACATACGCTGTACACGGAATGCACTGAAATCGCCTCCCGCTATGCGCTTAGCTACTATAACGGCAGCCTGGAACTGGCTGATCTGCACAGCCACTTGGAGACGATCAGCCACTATCTGAATACGCAGATCAAAGTCATTGACGTATCCGGCCGTATCATTATTGACTCTGCCAATGCCCAGGCTCTGCATCAGGATCTGAAGATCGAGGGCTTTGATATCAGCGACTTTGGCAGTAAATATTACGCCATCAACCGTTTTTACCAGACGTTCAGCGACAGCCAGCTGACCGTATTTGCACCGATCACGCCCAGTTATAAAGTGCGCGGCTACGTGCTGATACATAAGCCCGTTGCGGATATCTATGCCTACAGTTATGAGCTTCTAAATGTCGTATATATAACGCTGCTGCTGATCTTTCTGTTGGCTTTTGTGATTCTGCTCCTATTCTCACTGTTGATTTACCGTCCGATCCGCAAGATCACTTCCGTTGCGGATGCCTATATTGACGGCGATTTTTCGCAAAAAATCAATATCCATACACAGGACGAGTTAGGCCACCTGGCAGCCGCGTTTGACTATATGGCAAATGAACTAAATACGCTGGAAGATGACCAGCGTAAATTTGTATCCAACGTCTCCCACGACTTCCGTTCACCGCTGACTTCGATCAAGGGTTATATTGAAGCCATTTTGGACGGAACAATTCCTTATGAGATGCAGGACAAGTATCTGAATATTATTTTATTTGAAACGGAACGTTTGAACAAATTAACGAGCAGCCTTTTGGAACTGAATAAATTTGGGTCGCATGGCAAGACCATCCTATATATGAAAAGTTTTGATATCAACTATATTATCCGTATGACAGCCCTGACCTTTGAAGGGATCTGCAGCGAAAAGCATATTTCCATCGAACTGATCCTATCTGGCCAGAATCTGTATGTCACCGCAGATTTGGCCAAAATCCAGCAGGTTATTTACAACCTGACTGACAACGCCATTAAGTTCAGCCACCCGGATTCCTTGATTACCATCGAAACGACAGAAAAGAATGAGAAGGTCTTTGTGTCCGTCAAAGACTCCGGCATTGGCATTCCCAGCGACAGCCTGAAAAAGATCTGGGAACGCTTTTACAAAACGGATCTTTCCCGCGGAAAAGACAAGCGCGGCACCGGGCTTGGCCTGGCGATTGTGAAAGAGATTATTCAGGCGCATGATGAAAATATTAATGTCATCAGCACGGAAGGAGTTGGAACGGAATTTATTTTTACGTTGTCACTCTCCAAAGAATAGCCCAAAATAAGAACTGCCGGAAAAGCATTGATACATTCGCTTTTCCGGCAGTTCTTTACCGATAAATATTGCAATCACAAAACTATACTAATTCAATAATTACCTGCATAGCTCCATCACCTTTACGCTGCCCCAATTTAATAATTCTTGTATAACCACCGTTCCGGTCAGCATATTTTGGTGCAACCTCATCAAACATTCTGGCAATCATGTCTACTTTTTTCTTGTCCTTACGCTTATTGGATGTAACCACCTTGCCATCTTTTCTGGTTGTTTCTGAGCTTGTTACAGGATAGAGAACTTTCAGCATTTCCCTTCTTGCATGCAGACGGGACGGCTGATCTTTTTTGATGGTCTTATCGACTTCATCATAAACAGTCTTCCGTTTGCCGTCAACGACTTCTTTCACCCGCTTGCCTTCCGCATCTTTACGCGGAACTTTCGCTTTTACGGTTACTTCTTCAAAATTGTCTTTTTCACGGACAGCCATTGCAATCATCTTCTCCGCAATCTTACGAATTTCCTTTGCTCTGGCTTCTGTTGTAACAATTTTGCCATGGTACAGCAGCATTGTTACCTGGTTACGCAGTAATGCTTTTCTCTGGGAAGAATTTTTTCCCAACTTACGATACATTGCCATTTTTATTTCCTCCAAATCGTGGTACATTCGGCAGCACGCATTGGAATTACCTGCCGGATGCTGATTTTTATTTTCAATTCGCCACTCAGTTAAGACCGGGCTGCACGCTTACGGGCTTACCATCCCAGCCTGGAGCTTTTACTCATCTCCTGGATTTAACTGAAGACCTAACTCTTTCAGTTTTGCCAATACCTCTTCTAAAGACTTACGTCCAAGGTTCCGAACCTTCATCATATCATCCGGCGTACGGTTAGTCAATTCTTCTACCGTATTGATTCCTGCCCGTTTTAAGCAGTTGTAAGAACGCACAGACAATTCCAGTTCGTCAATGTTCATTTCGAGGACTTTTTCCTTCGCGTTGTCTTCCTTCTCAACCATGACCTCAGCTGTCTTCGCATTTTCGGACAAGTCGATAAAGAGATTCAAATGTTCACTTAATACCTTAGCTGCAAGGCTTACCGCCTCATCCGGCTCCAGCGTTCCATTTGTAAATACTTCCAGCGTCAGCTTATCATAATCGGTAATCTGTCCGACACGAGTATTCTGCACGGTCAGATTCACACGTTCCACTGGCGTATAAATGGAATCCACGGCGATCACGCCGATCGGAAGTTCCGGATTTTTATTTTTATCTGCGCTGATATATCCACGGCCTTTTGTGATCGTTAACTCCATATAGAGCTTGGAGTCCGCCCCACCGTTTAAATGGGCGATCTCCAGCTCCGGATTTAAAATCGCGATATCAGAATCGACCTGAATATCCGCGGCCGTAACTACACCTTCACCTTCAAATTCGATGTAAGCAACTTTAGACTCGTTTGTACTGCTGGTATTTTTCAATGCCAGATTCTTAATGTTCATAATGATCTCAGAAACATCTTCCTTGACGCCGGGAATGGAACTGAACTCATGCAAAACACCATCAATTTTCACCTGACTTACGGCTACTCCCGGAAGAGAAGACAGCATAATCCTCCTGAGAGAATTACCGAGCGTCGTACCATAGCCCCTTTCCAAAGGCTCCACTACAAAACGTCCGTACTTTTTGTCTTCGGAAATTTCTGCAATTTCAATATTGGGTCTTTCAAAATCGAACACTACCAAGTCCCTCCTTTTCGGATCAAGTGTGCATTACATCAATTATTTCGAATATAACTCGACAATGAGCATTTCGTCTACCGGCACATCGATCATTTCACGGGTTGGCAATTCTTTCACTGTTCCCTGCAGATTTTCAAGGTTCACATCGATCCACTCCGGAACCAGCCTGCCAGCTGTTACCTCTACGATATCCTTCATTCTCTGAATGCTCTTCTTGCTTTCTTTGATCTCTACCACATCTCCGGCTTTTACGCGGTAAGACGGGATTTTTACCTGTTTTCCATTTACTAATACGAACTTGTGTCCGACAATCTGTCTTGCCTCCCGGCGGGTCCTTGCGTAGCCCATGCGGTATACCACATTATCTAATCTGGATTCCAGCATTGTCATCAGATTCGTACCTGTCATACCCTTCATCCGGTCTGCTTTTTCATAATAGTTATGGAACGGCTTTTCTAATACGCCGTAAATAAATTTTGCTTTCTGTTTTTCACGCAGCTGCAACGCATATTCAGACATCTTCTTATTTGTGCGCTGCTGTGTCCTTCTGGACTTTTTATTATATCCTAAAAAACTTGGCTCCAGACCAAGCGCTCTACATCTTTTCAGTACAGGTACTCTATTTACTGCCATCTTCGTCTATCCCTCCTAATTAAACTCTTCTGCGTTTTGGCGGACGGCATCCGTTATGAGGCACCGGAGTCACGTCCCGAATGGAAGTAACTTCGAGGCCGCATGCAGAAAGCGCACGAATTGCTGCTTCTCTTCCTGACCCTGGTCCTTTTACCATGACATCGACTGTTTTTAAACCGTGTATAAGAGCCGCTTTTGTAGCTGTCTCTGCTGCCATCTGTGCAGCATACGGAGTAGATTTCTTTGAACCTCTAAATCCAAGGCCGCCTGCGCTTGCCCAGGATAAGGCATTTCCCTCAGTATCTGTGATCGTAACGATCGTATTATTGAAAGATGACTGAATATGTGCCTGACCACGTTCAACGTTTTTCTTAATACGCTTTTTTGTTACTTTTTTTGCAACTTTCTTAGCCATTTCTAAACTAACCTACTTTCTCTGATAATGATTACACAACTATGCTACGTTTCTTATTTCTTCTTATTTGCAACAGTTCTCTTCGGACCTTTTCTTGTCCTTGCATTTGTCTTTGTCTTCTGGCCGCGAACCGGAAGCCCTTTCCTGTGACGGATTCCGCGATAGCATCCGATTTCCTGCAACCGCTTGATATTCAGAGCGATCTCTCTGCGCAGATCACCTTCTACTGTCTGTGATTCGTCAATCACTGCGCTGATTCTTTTTACTTCTTCATCTGTCAGATCCCTGCAGCGGGTATCCGGATTTACTTTTGCCTCTGCAAGAATACGATTTGAACTTGTTCTGCCAATGCCGTAGATATAAGTCAAACCGATCTCCACACGTTTCTCTCTTGGTAAATCTACACCTGCGATACGTGCCATGTGTGTTGCACCTCCATAATTCTTAAATTCGTATAGTATTGTGATGTGACTCTGACACTTTTTACCAGTATCCCCTCGGTATAAAAGATACCAGACACAGCAGTGTCCGCTGTTTATTATGAATCAGCAGGAGGTTCCTGCTGACAGCCGCACATAATAAATAAAGCCGCAGATTTGTCTCTGCTTGTCTGCCAAAAGCGCCGTTTTAACCCTGGCGCTGTTTGTGTTTTGGATTTTCGCAGATAATCCTGATACTTCCTTTTCTCTTGATTACCTTGCATTTTTCGCAGATCGGTTTTACGGATGATCTTACTTTCATAGCTGGTCCTCCTTTCTTTGCGACTGATGGCGCCGAACCGTTTGGGTTGCTTCCATAATATAAGTGGCTGGCACTTCAGCGTTTATTCCAAAGCGTTCAGCCGACATTATATCACGATATAGAAAAATATGCAAGATCAAAATAAAAATACTTTAAATTTTTTATAAATTATGTCTGTAGTCTGGCTAGTCTGCAGGCGACACACTAATTTCCGTTTTTTTGCAGCAGCTTCGCAAGCTCTGTATAATCCCGCCCGGGATTTTTCCGTCTGGCAATCTCTACCAGCTTAGCGCCCAGCACCTGATACATTTCCTGATCATCCTTTGGTATGCAGTCCAGATGTTTTTGAACTGTCCGTATATCCCCCCGCTCAATCGGCCCGGTCAGCGCCGCGCCGCAATCGTGCTGCAGCACATTTTCGATATTCAGACGCACCAGTTCTTTTGTAGCGTTCCTCGCTTCTTCTCTGGAAAAACCGCAGCTTTCCAACAGGCGGTAACCTGTATCCAGTACAGCGATGACCTGATTGCTTAAAATGCTTGCTGCCGCATGATAAGACGGTTTGCATTCGCTGTTGATTCGGCAGACGGTGTTTCCGATACTTTGAAACAGGTCTGTTACAGCCTGTACCGCCGCTTCCTGTCCTTCGATGGTGAAGAATGCGTGTGCTAACTGCCGATAAGACGAAAAGCGGTCGGAAAACGGCAGCATCGGATGCAGCGAGCAGCCCTGGGCGCCGGTTTGTGCGATTCCTGTAAAGACGTCTGATGGTAATGCTCCGCTGCAGTGGCAGATAATTTTTCCAGCGACAGGCAGATAACGGATTTTTTCCCAAGTTGGCTGAATCAGGCCGTCCGGCGTGGTGAGGAAGATCAGGCTGCTTTGCGCGATCAAGGATTCTATGGAAATAAATGACTCACAGGCAGTGAACCGGGCCGCACTGTCTGCGGATTCTTTTATGGTGTCGTAGTATCCGATAATGGGGATGCCGGATTCTGATAAATATTTTCCGATGGAGCAGCCTACGCGGCCAGCTCCGATAAATGCTGTTTTCATTTCGTCTCCTTTTTGCCCGTGCGGGGCGGTATGGTCAGGTTGTCCTGTCATTGCGTTTGCTCGGTATTGTCCGCTGGTATTATATCAAAAAGAGGGATGTTCTGCAAATATTTCTGCAGCTTTACAGACGTCATTCCGCCGCCCCGCCCCCTGTCTGCTGCCAGACAAATCCTGCGCTGCGGCGCTTGGCACTTCAACGGAATCTGCACCAGCTTGCGCGCCTCAAGCAGCGGGCGCGCCATTCTTTCTGGTACAAACCCGATGCCAAAATGATTCCGGATCAAAGGAATCAGCAAATCTGAAGAAGCGGCTTGCGTATCTGGTTCGATCTGTGCATGCTGTTCCAGAAAAAATGCCTGATACAGCTCATAGGTGGCGGTTCCTTTTCCAAGGCCGACCCATGGATATGTTTCCAGTTCCCGCAAATCCCGGCTTTGATTCCCCAGCTTTTGATAGCCGCTTCCGCCGACGAGGATTTCAGAAAAGGAGCATACATCCGTAACTGCAAATTTCTTCCTTTCAAAAGGGGTTGTCAGCACGGCAAAGTCCAGACTGCCATAGGATAGTTTTTTCAGAATCTCCGGGGTCGTATGGTTTTGTATTTTAATCCTGACTTTCGGATGCTGCTTTTTAAAATCGCGCAGCGCATCCAGCAGAAATAAATGCAGCGCCGTTTCCGTGGCTCCGATTTCTACCGTTCCAGTCTCGTCCGAAGCCTGCGCGGCCAGTTCCTCTCTGGCATTCTGCAGCTGTGTGACTGCGATTTCCACATGTTCGTACAAACGCTCCCCTTCCCTGGTCAGTGTAATGCCCCTTGCTTCGCGCAAAAACAGTTTGCAGTTCAGCTCTGCTTCCAGCAGTTTTAAAATTCTGGTCACATTTGGCTGATTGCTGCCCATGGCTGCGGCGGCGTGTGTGATATTTTTATATTTTGCTGCATAATAAAAGATCTTGTAATGTTCAAAATTAATATCCATATGAAATTTATATATCTCCCATATCAACGATGTATTTTAAATATTATTCGGAACGTATTATAATACATAACGGGTATTCTGTAAAGAACTGCATATGCGGCGCAGAATGCACAAAATAATTTCTATATTAAAAAAGCCCGCGTCGGGTATGCTATTTTGGAGGAACGAGCATTATGAATAAAGACCTTACCATCGGAAATCCGCAGAAAGTACTATGGTCTTTCTGCCTGCCCATGTTTGGCAGTATTATTTTCCAGCAGCTGTATAACATTGCTGATTCCCTGATTGCCGGAAAATTGATTGGGGAGCAGGCGCTGGCGGCTGTCGGGAACAGTTATCATGTTACGCTTATTTTTATAGCCTTCGCCTTTGGATGCAATATGGGCTGTTCGGTAATTGCCTCCCAGTTTTTCGGAGCGAAAGATTACGCCAATTTAAAAACTTCCGTCTATACGGCGCTGGCGGCAAGCGCCGTGCTTTGCGGATTATTAATGGTATTTGGGCTGTTGTCCTGTGAGACGCTGCTTCGGATGATGCGGACGCAGCCGGAGATTCTGGCTGACTCTGCTCTTTATCTGGATATTTATATACTGGGCCTGCCATTTTTATTTTTTTATAATCTGGCTACCGGGATTTTTTCTGCCTTGGGGGATTCCCGAACGCCGTTTTTATTTCTGGCTTTTTCCTCAACGGCAAATATTATCGTAGATTTTGTATTTGTAAAATACTGCGCAATGGGAATCGCAGGTGTCGCATGGGCCACACTTTTGTGTCAGGGGATCAGCTGTGTGTGTTCGGTGCTGCTCGTCTTTCGACGGCTGTCCATGATCCGCACAGAGTCCAAAGCTGCTCTTTTTTCCTGGAGGCTGTTAAAAAAACTGTCTGTGATTGCGATTCCAAGCATCCTGCAGCAATCCTTTGTATCGATTGGCAATATCCTGATCCAAGGGCGGATCAACAGCTACGGCGTCAGCGTCTCCGCCGGATACGCGGCGGCGGTCAAGCTAAATAATCTGGTGATTACCTCTTTTACTACGATTGGCAACGGGATCTCCAATTTTACGGCGCAGAATATCGGTGCAAATATCCCCGCACGCGTCAAGGAAGGCTTCCGGGCCGGGGTCAAGCTTGTATGGGCGCTGTGTATTCCGCTTGTCTTGTTGTATCTGTTGTTCGGAAAGGATCTGCTGCTTTTGTTTTTGGATATTTCTTCGGCTGAAGCGCTGCATACCGGACAGCAGTTTTTGCAGATTTTAGCGCCGTTTTATTTTGTGATATCCGCCAAGCTGATTGCGGACGGCGTGCTGCGGGGCGCAGGCGCGATGAAACAGTTTATGGCTGCTACTTTTTCGGACCTGATGCTGCGTGTCGCATTGGCCTATTTATTTTCGGCTATTGTTGGGGACGCCTTCGGCATCTGGTGTGCGTGGCCTGCCGGGTGGTGTATCGGGACGGGGATCTCGCTCTGGTTTTACCATAATGGGAGCAAATTTTGAGCGAACCAGGTATCCTTTTTTCCATTTTTTACAGCCAGCCCTTGCACATCCTGTCTAAACATGATAGTATAGATTTATCGTTAAACTATTAACAATAGTAGAATCTGTAACAAAGTATCATGAAGGAGGTCATCATGGGATACGCAGAAGAATATCAACAGAAACTGGTGTCAGCTGACGAAGCTGTCAAAGCCGTACACTCCGGCGACTGGATCGACTATGGCTGGTGTAACGGAACCGCGGATGCGCTGGATCAGGCGCTTGCAAAACGCACAGATGAATTGAAGGATGTCAATGTCCGGGGCGGCATTCTGTTAAAGCTGCCAGCTATTTTTGAGCGCGAAGATGCAGGAGAGCATTTTACATGGAACTCCTGGCATATGTCTGGTATTGAACGGAAACTGATCAGCCGCGGATGTGCCTACTATGCGCCGATCCGTTATTCAGAGCTTCCGCGTTACTACCGTGCATCCAATACAAAGAAGAATGCCGTAGCGATGTTCCAGGTAGCGCCGATGGACCAGCATGGATTTTTTAACTTTGGCCCGAATGCTTCCCATCTGGCAGCGGTCGTAGAGACATCTGCAACCGTGATCGTAGAAGTAAATGAAAATATGCCGCGCTGCCTTGGCGGTACAGAAAACAACGTACATATTTCAGATGTTGATTATATTGTAGAAGGCAGCAATCCGCCAATCGCGGAAATGGGCGGGGGCGGCGCAGCCAGCGATGTTGATAAGGCAGTTGCCAAACTGATCGTAAACGAAATCCCGGACGGAGCATGTCTGCAGCTTGGAATCGGCGGAATGCCAAACGCAGTTGGTTCCCTGATTGCGGAATCAGATTTAAAAGACCTGGGCGTTCATACTGAAATGTATGTGGATGCGTTTGTAGATATTGCAAAAGCAGGCAAGATCAACGGCTCCAAAAAGAACATCGACCGTTTCCGCCAGGCATTTGCATTTGGCTGCGGAACAAAGAAAATGTATGATTATCTGAATGAAAATCCTGAGATCTTAAGCGCTCCGGTAAGCTATACAAACGATATCCGGGCGATTTCTTCACTGGATAATTTTATGTCGATCAATAATGCTGTTGATCTGGATATTTTTGGCCAGGTAAATTCAGAATCTGCAGGAACCAAGCATATCAGCGGCGCGGGCGGTCAGCTGGACTTCGTATTAGGCGCTTATTTATCAAACGGCGGCAAGAGTTTTATCTGCTGTTCTTCCACCTATAAGACCAAAGACGGCCAGGTAAAATCCAGAATCCTGCCGACACTGAATCCAGGCTCCATCGTAACGGATACACGCGCAAATACGCATTTTCTTGTTACCGAATTTGGGATTGTCAATGTGAAGGGACTTTCTACCTGGGAAAAGGCAGAGGCAATTATTTCCATTGCACATCCGGATTTTCGGGATGAATTAATCGCAGAAGCAGAGAAAATGAATATCTGGAGAAGAAGCAATAAATAATTGTGTATCATCCAAAAATCAGAAAACAGAAAAAGGATGCCGCATCATGGCGTAACTGTATTCCATGATGCGGCATCCTTTTTGTTAAAAAATCCTACCTGCCAGTAATTTGAAGACAGCGGTCACTGCCGTCAAACATACCGATTTCATTACTATTTAGTCCATAGATTCAGAATCTGCGTACGCAGACCCGGACGGATCATCTTCTGTATTGCCGGAAACGTCTGACGCGGATAACGGATCATCGGTGATGTCCGTCTGGCCGTCCTTTTCCGACGTATCAGCAGAATTATCCGGATTTGCTGAGTCTGTATATGGATCGTTCTTGCTTGCTGTATCTTCCTTCATCAGATCATCATCTGATGAAGTGTCTTCCGAGGTATTTGTATCTGTTTCCGTATCCGGAAGCGGATAAGGATCCTTTTTGTTAGAACTGTCCTCGGTCAGCGTGTCATCCGGATCATCTTTGCTGCCGGAATCTGCAGCTTCATCTCCTTTGGACGGGCTGCTGGAACTGTCTGACGGGTCCTTGGAAGGACTTGTTCCGCTGGATTCACCTTTGTTCGGAGAAGAATTCTGATCCGAAGGGTTCTTATTGGAAGAATTCTGATCCGATACATTCGTTCCCGTCTGGCCGGAATTGCTGCCTGTACCTGCCTGATCCGAAGAGGAAGGCTTCTGTACACTGTCTGCACTGCCATTTCCAGAGGATGTTATGGTATTGCCTGTTTGATCCGGTTTTGCGGCAGAATGAATACCGTTTGTACCGGAACCGGCTGTTGTATCATCAATGGTTGTTTGATTATCAGCAGAAGCGCTGCCGGCCTGCTGGTTTGCGTCCACGGCTGAAGAGGTGGAGCTATCCGGTTTGTCTGCATTATTGTTACCCGGGATATTATTTAATTGTTCGTGATCCGCAGTATTTGCTGATGCTGGCTGTGTACCCGAATCCGATGCCGGAATCTGCGTGCTTGCCTGCTGGATGGTTGTCTCCAACTCACTAACGGTCTTATCCGTCCATTCTGCTACATTAAAATCAGAATCTGCAGAAGTCTCTGCAACTGCATGGATGAGTGTCAGCTTACCAGGCGTAATGCCAAGGGAATCAGCGTCATCCTTTACTTCTTTTGATACGGGAATCGTATCAATCGAACAAATATTTGATTTTTCTGCGGAAAGAGAATTTACCCTGGAAGTAATCGACTGCGTTTTTGTGTCATTACTGGAATATACACTGACAATCACGTGGTTATATTCTTCCTGGTTAATATAATGGTCTTTTTCCAATTGTCCGATAGTTACACCTAATGCAGTGGTAATATTCTGATTTTTAATATCAGATTCAATGGATGAAACAATTTGCTGCCCTTCAGTGTTAATGCCGGAGACCGAGATGACTTTATCATAACGGTTCAAAGCATATTCAATCGAAGGATTGATATCCAGGCTGACGTAAGAGTAAGGCTCTACGTAACTGTGGGAACCAATGCCAGCGAAAGATAACAGAACCAATGCCAGCGAAGCACAGATGGAAAGTTTCTGCACCATGCGGTTCGGAGTCTGCTTTTGTTGGATGAAAAGCTCCTGACCGATGGAATAGCCCCTATTTTTCAGTTTGCGGAAAGTCCCATCGTCACATAATGCCACCGCAGCGCCATTACTGCATTCTACTATGACGGCTTTCAAAGTAGATGGCTCCTTTCTTTCTTAGAGTAGCTTCATAAATAGCTAATAACTGTGACAGAAATACAAACGCGGCAACGTTTGGTTGGGTTGGTTGGCGCCTGCTAAATGTGGCTCAAATATTCGGCAAGCTTGGGATAATCACCGGAAAGTATTTCTGCTGCGGTTATTATGTATTTACGATGACGCTCCAGAATTTTTCGGGGTACCTTTGCATTTTCGGAAATAATTTTAATCGGCAGCTGTTTGGTGGCCTTCATATTACTGATCAGGACCGGATGTTCTTTCAAATAGCGAATGGCGCTGGCACAGGAATCTTTGGTCTTTCCGGCTTTGGGAGAACATTCCGTCAGCTCGGTAAAAGTGATCCCATAGATGTCCAGGTATTCGGAAATCGCAACGATCTCATCCAGCAGCGGATTGTCGTCTGATACGGATGCCTGTTTCATAACATTGATCTGAAATCCCATATTTTCAGAATCTTCGTCTACTTCGCCTTCAAATAAATACGGTTCCGTCTGCATTTCAGAAGCGAACCGTGCCTGCGAACGAAAATAATCGGTCAGGCGGTGTTCGATCAACAGTCTCGCGTACGATGGAAACGCGCCTTTGGATTCATTATAAGAATCAATCGCGTTGGAAAAGGCGATCAGGGCAATCGACCATTCGTCGTCACTCTTGCTGATATAATGTTTTGAAAATTTGCTTGCGCAATTTAATATAAAGTTTTCATTTTTATGAATGAAGGCATTACGCTTGTGCTCATCATTTGCCGCCGCAAGTGCCTCTTTCCCCATATTAAATAACATAAATTCTCCTTGGTGGTACAAGTGAACTGTTACAAATCAAGATACAGTATACCACGAATTATCATTTTTAACAGTAGTATTATCAAATTTCCTGTTAGAAATTAATAGAAATAGTAAAAGTTCAGATCACCCACGGAACTGTTACCGGAAATAACTGCCGGCATTTCCGCCTGGCTCAGTCTTCTTCCGGCATTTTCCATGCAAGCGCGGCCTGGCGGTATTGACGGGACAGATCCTTGAATTCCTCTGCCTGCCCTGCATCCGGCGCGGCCAGACGCTCATAACAGTCTCCCAGCCTGCCAAGCGGAAAATCACCGCCTGTGCGTACATGCAGGATTGCCGAAGTCTCTTCTGCGGCGCAGCGGTACCAGCGGATCGCCTCTTCATAGTCTTGAATCTCAGAAAAATAGTCTCCCAGTTCACAGCAGATCTCAGAACACGGATGATAAGCCATCGCCCGCAAGGCATACTTAAAAAAGCCAGCCGTATTCTGCTGTATCCGCATGCAGCGGCTTAAAATACAAAGCGCCTGGGCAATGCGGTCCTGTGACGGCGTATCCCTATCGTCTTCCTGCTGCAGCGTCTTTGCAAAGACCGGCTGTGCTTGTACAAAATCTTCCTCACTGCCGGCAATCAGCAGTTCCTTGGCATACATCGCATGCAGCTTGTCCGAAATCGGCTGTCCCTGTCCAAAAGCACGCAAAAACAGACCAAAATCCCGTTTGCCGTGATTGGAAACCGGAAGATGCAGAATTTCAATTTCACTGTCAAATACGACAGGCTGTATACGCACCGTCTCATGAATCGGATCGCACCAGCAGAATTCCCGCAGCCGTTTATAGAGCTTCGGGCGGTATTCGTTGCGGATATTGATTACGGTATTGTATTGGTCTGGCGTAATATATTTCATCTGTACGATCTCTATTTCCGAAAGCAGAGACTGTTTGAGCAGCGCAAACCGCCTGTGATTTTCGGGATCAAGCACTTCATCAGCATCAGCGGCGTAGATATAATCTTTCGACGCCTTGGAAAATGAGAAATTGCGCGCGGCGCTAAAATCATCCTGCCATGGAAAATCATAGATTCTGTCCGTGTAACGGCCCGCAATTTCTTTGGTTCTGTCATCGGAGCCTGTATCTACAATAACAATCTCATCCATCAGATCAGCAATGGATGCCAGACAACGGTCTAATACGGATTCTTCATTTTTTACGATCATACACAGGCTGATAGTTATCATCGGGGCCTCCTTTGGAATAGCAGATACGATACAAGAGTGTCTTTTCTATTATACAACAAAAACTCTATCATAAAGACGTGAAAAATATATGAAAAGTTGCACAGTATTCCAAAAAAATTTGTAAAATTTTCCAAGATTCAAAGAGATTCCGAAAATTATACAGAAAAAGTGTTCGGATTGTGATATGGTGAGTAGTGAAGTAATCGTAATAATAATCGTAATAACGATCGTAATCGTAACAAAAAGAAAGGAAACGTATGAGCGCAATTGTAACACTAAAAAAAGGAGAGGGAAGAACACTCAAAGCAGGCGGCATGTGGATCTATGACAATGAAATCGCCTCCGTAGATGGCGCATTTGAAAATGGGGATCTCGTACATGTGCATGATTTTGACGGATTTGCCATGGGCAAGGGTTATATCAACCTGTCTTCCAAAATCAGAGTCCGTATGATGACAAGAAATGCCGCGCAGGAAGTAAACCGTGATTTTATCCGGATGCGTGTGCAGCGTGCATGGGACTACCGCAAAAAGACGGTTGAGACAGGCAGCTGCAGGCTGATTTTTGGCGAAGCAGATTTTTTGCCGGGGATTGTCATCGACAAATTTGCAGACGTCCTTGTCGTGGAATCGCTGGCGCTTGGCATTGACCGGATCAAAGAGACCATTGTGGATGCGGCAAAAGAAGTGCTGGCAGCAGACGGCATTGCCATCCGCGGGGTCTATGAACGAAGCGACGCCAAAGTACGGGAACAAGAAGGGATGCAGCGTTACAAAGGATTTCTTGGCGCAGAATTTGATACGAATGTCAGGATTGAGGAAAACGGCGTGCAGTATCTGGTAGACGTGCAAAACGGACAGAAAACCGGATTTTTTCTTGATCAGAAATATAACAGACGCGCGATCCGCAGCCTTTGTGCTGGTGCGGATGTGCTGGACTGCTTTACCCATACGGGTTCTTTCGCACTAAACGCGGCCGCGGCAGGCGCCGCCCATGTACTGGCTGTGGATGCTTCGCAGAGCGGAATTGCGCAGGCACAGATCAACGCGCGGCTTAACCACGCAGAAGACCGGGTGCAGTTTGTATGCCGGGATGTATTTGAACTGCTGCCGGAACTGGAACGGGAAGGCAGACAGTTTGATCTTGTCATTTTAGACCCTCCGGCATTTACCAAGTCCAGAAATTCAGTAAAAAACGCGGTAAAAGGGTACCGGGAAATCAATCTGCGCGGGATGAAGCTGGTAAAGGACGGCGGATTTCTGGCAACTTGTTCGTGTTCACATTTTATG
The DNA here is from genome assembly GCA_009774535.1 of Lachnospiraceae bacterium. Taxonomy (GTDB): domain Bacteria; phylum Bacillota; class Clostridia; order Lachnospirales; family Lachnospiraceae; genus Eubacterium_J. The sequence continues at coordinate 13,267 of VSNY01000022.1, read as the reverse complement.
ACGGCAGAGCTGTTTGCGCAGACGGTGCAACAGGCCGCGCGCAGTGTACACAGACGGCTGCGGCAGGCAGAGTTCCGGACGCAGGCGCCGGATCATCCGATCTTATGGGCCGCGCAGGAATCTTATTATCTGAAGTTTTACATTTTCCAAATATGTGAAGAACGTTAAAGCAGAAAATACCCGTACTGGCAAAATAACGATACATGTAAATCCTATTTAGAAAGGTAACGCTATGAATGAATTAGAAAAATGTATGGCAGGCGAATCTTATGACTGCCATGATCCGGTTTTTTTGGATTTTAAAGCCCACGCGCGAAAACTGCTCAAAAAATATCATGCGCTTGCATATGAACAGAGTGAAGAAAAGCGAAGTATTTTGCAGCAGCTGTTTGGAAAAATCGGCTCCAATGTATCGGTCGGGCAGCCGTTTCTCTGTGATTATGGAAGAAATATTTACATTGGGAATCATGTATCCGTCAATATGAACTGCACATTTGTAGACTGCAATACGATTACCATCGGCGATCATGTACTGATCGCATCCAACGTCCAGCTCTATACGGCCACACATCCCGTGGAACTGTCCGAAAGACTTATTCCGGACTGGGATGCGCGGTCCGATCAATATTTTTGCAGCACTTATGCGCTGCCGATCAAAATTGGAAGCGGATGCTGGCTGGGCGGCGGTGTCATTGTCCTTCCCGGCGTAACAATTGGAAACGGCTCTGTCATCGGCGCCGGAAGTGTCGTTGCCAAAGACATTCCGCCGAATTGCCTTGCCGTCGGAAATCCCTGCCGCGTGATCCGCGAGATTAACAAATCATAAATACAGCGTCACCATTCAGGAACAAAACTTACCGTTCAGGAAGCAACGCCCCTGCTTTCCATAATGGCTGGTAAAATCAGGCGGTAACAAAAATTACCATCCCAAAATACAAAAAGACAAAAGACGAATCAAATCAAAGAAAAAGGAGCGCAGCAATATGAACAACGAATCCATCCGGCTGGAGCATATTACCAAACAATATGACAAAGAGCCGGTTCTCAAAGACCTGAACGCCGTCTTGCAAAAAGGGGAAATCTTAGGATTTTTAGGACCGAGCGGCGCTGGTAAGACAACAACCATTAAAATCCTGACCGGCCAGTTAAAGCCAACATCCGGAAATGCTTATGTACTCGGTATCCACGTGAAAAATATTGATGAAACGATCTATGAACAGATCGGAATTGTTACCGACCAGTCCGGCGTTTACGAACGCATGACGGTCTTTGAGAACTTAAAATACTTCGCGCGGATTCTAAAAGCAGATTCCGCCCGGATTGACGAACTGCTGCAGCGGGTCGGGCTGCTGGAACATAAGAAAAAACCAGCCGGCAAGCTTTCCAAAGGTCAGATGCAGCGTCTGGTACTGGCAAGAGCCGTGCTGCATAAACCCAAGGTGCTGTTCCTGGATGAGCCGACAAGCGGGCTGGACCCTTCCACCGCACTTGATATCCACCGGCTGTTAGTCGAAATGAAACAGGAGGGAATGTCTGTCTTTCTGACCACGCATAATATGGAAGAAGCCACAAAATTATGCGACCATGTGGCGCTTTTAAATGACGGACAGATCGTAGAATACGGAACACCGCAGGAATTGTGCCTGCGCTACAACCAAAAGAAACGTTACCGGATTCTGCTGGAAAACGGCGAAGAACTGACGCTGGAGCAGTCGGAGGAAACAATCCGCAAAATGTCTGCTCTGCTGCAGCAAAACAAGGTCGCCGCACTGCACTCCTGTGAACCGACTTTGGAACATGTATTTTTAACCGTGACAGGGAGGAATTTACAATGAAAACAATCCATATGCACAAACTAAACGCCATTATGGAAATGAAGCTGAAAGCGCTGCTTTCCAAAAATTTTATTATATCGCCAATTTTCGCGATTGGATTTACTTTTGTGATGAAGCTGGTATACGGCTCCGTGACCGAAGGCGGATTGGACGATATGCTTAAAGGCATGGCGCTGTCTTTGGGCGCACTGATGAGCGTTACCATGACAGGCATTTACTGTGTCAGCGCCGCTCTGGCTGAAGAAAAAGAAAAGCATACGCTGCGTGTTCTGATGACTTCTTCGGTCAATGGACTGGAGTTCTTTTTGGGCAGCCTGCTTCCGGTTGTCGGAATGATCCTATTGACAAACGCAGTGATTGTGCCAGTCTCCGGGCTTTCCATGCAAGCCGGACAATGGGCCGTGTATCTGGGGATTTCGCTGCTGTGCGCCGTTACCTGCGCCATTATTGGTATGATCTTTGGCATCTTTGCCAAAAACCAGGTAACCGCAAGCACGATCACGACGCCCGCGCTGCTGATTTTAATGATGCTTCCGATGTTTGCAAATTTTAATAAGACAGTGGCTAAAATCTCTGAGTTTGTATTTACAGGAGTAATGCAGCAGACGATCATTCAGATTGCGGAAGGGAACACACAAATTGTGTCCGGAACAAGCGTTGCTATCATGGCTGCGGAGATTGTTGCAGCGGTTTTGTGTTTTCTGGTAATTTACCGGAAAAATGGATATGACAAAGATTAAATCCCTGGTTTTTCGGACGACAGCCGCGTAAAACCGCTGCGTCGTCCGCACAGACGCAGCCCGCCGCGCCTTGCTTTTCCCGTCCTACACCCTCTTTAACAATTCCGACTTCATTTTTCTGGAAACCAGGCACTGCACATGCCCAGCCTTTACTAAATTATGCTTCAAATCCACTTCTTCAATTTTAGATGCCGCCACAAGATACGACCGGTGCGTCCGGATAAACGCATCTCCCAGCTGCATAGCTATTTCATTCAGATTTCCTACAAAATCCATTCTGCTGCTGGATGTATGCAAAATAACATGATGTGGTTTTTCGGCAGTCTCAAAGCAGAGAATATCTTTGAGCGGCACATGCCTGACAAGATCCCCGATTTTTACCGAATAGATCTCCCCGATGTCCGCCTGCGTCTCCTGCTGCAGCCGCAGATGTATGGACTCCAGACATTCTCCAATGGAATCTGCCTGGTTCTGCGGATCTTTTACGATATAATCAAATGCTTCCAAATGATACTGAAACGTACGGTAAGCCAGGTTTTGAAAGCTGGTAATATACACCAGTATCCCATGCGGGTCCAGCGCGCGGATTTCCTTGCCAAGCAAAAAACCGTCGTATACGCTGTCTTTTAATTCCACATCCAGAAAATAAAGATTCTGCTTTTGCGTATTCTGCCGCAGCGCCAGCAGCAGGTCGTCAGGCTTTTGACTGCAGCATACGACCGTCATATCGTAGGCTTCAATCAAAATCTTTTTTCCAATCTCATCCCGGATACGTGTTCTAATGCTGTCGTCATCGTCGCATATATAAATATGAATCATTATTCTAACTCTCCCTTTTATATCCTTACAGGAATCATCAGCTCCTGCACAAACATCCGGCCTTCAAAGCTTGTCGCGGATACTGCTTCCGGATACTGGTCCAGGATACGCTTATAATTCGCCAGGCCAAATCCCCTGTTTTCCCCTTTGGTCGAATACCCCTGTTTCCAGATCTCGGTCAGTTCTATTTCCTGTTCCCAAGGGTTTGCCACCCGCACTGTCAGATATCCGCCGTGGCACATCAGCTGCAGCTCAATATACGGCTCCGGCTGCCGCGCTGCCGCTTCAATCGCATTATCCAAAAGAATGCCAAGACACTGGTTAAATTCCCAAATATCCATGGTAACCCGGCTGACCGGATACAGCACTTCCAGCCTGCAGGCCGTCCCGTTTCTGGTCATTTTCGTCAGCTTTGACAAAACCAGGCTCTTCATTTCCGGAAGCTGGATATTGCCGATCTGCGTAGCCGCATGGATCTTTTCCCCGATTTTTTGATCAAAATCAATCTCCAGCTTTTCTAACACCTTCTGGATTTTTTCGGACTCGCCTTCTTTTGCGTACAAGTACATGCCGGAAAGAATATTTTTATAATCGTGCCGGAAAGCCCGCATTTCTTTTTGCATCTGCTCCAGATGTTCCACATACAGCTGCTGCTGCAAAAGCATTGATTCCTGATATTGAATCTTGCGCATACTTTCTTCTTTATCGGAGATATGCAGTAAAATTACAATCAGCAATATAGCCAGCACCACCATTCCGGCATTATAAGCAACGACCTTCATCTGCTTCTGAAGCACATACAATACAAAAAAAATCTCTGTCACCAGTTCCATAATTAACGTCAAAACCGCATTCTGCCGTTTCCGCTTCTCATCCTCAAGCACATACTGGACCAGTCTGCAAAAGTTTATTTTATTCAGAAACCAGCAGATCACAGCAATCAGAACTATATAACTAGCAAAGTAAATCACAAATGCCAGAACCAGATCGCTGACCCTTTGCATAAGCAGTTCCTGTAAGGTTGTCGCCATAACCGTAGTGCTGGATACTTGCAGAATCGCGGCAATACTGACAATCGAAGCTGCTCTCCAGATATCTTTTTTCCAGACCACAAACACTGCAGCGACAGAACACAGCCAGTTCATAACAGACGACAGCAAATATCCCTGCAGGTAGTTCATCCCGCTTACAAAAACAAACAAATATGCAAAGAATCCGCCTGGCAGCCCCGCCCGCAGAAAAAATCTCCCCATTTTTTTCCAATCAGCCAATTCCCCGATAACTACAAAGACAAAACTTCCCAATGCATAATAAGAAGATGCTGTATCTAAAATATGTGTTATAATCGATGTAAACAAATCTCTTTTCATCCGTGCGACTCCTTTCCCATTGCTGCCGACTCTATCATATCACAATGGCTTTTCAGATGGAATAGTCTAATAAAAATACGTTGACAAAAATTACATAGTGTAGTAATATTACTATTACATCAAGTAGAAAAGGAGGTGTGATATGGAACAGCAAAAAAACATTTCTGATGCACAAATGAAAGTAATGGATATCATATGGCGAAAAGAGGCCATGGTTACAGTGCCGGAAATGGTGTCTCTGTTAAAGGAAGAAGGCGAAGAGTGGGCCTATCAGACGGTAGCGACATTTTTGAAACGACTGGAAGACAAAAAAATATTAGGTTCTACCAAAATAGGCAACAGACTTTCCTATTTTCCGCTTATAACCAGAGCGGAATACAAAAAACGGGAGGCACACGGTTTTGTCAATCGGAAATTCGGTGGTTCACTTATGGATTTTTTAGCAGCTTTTTCCGGCGGTAGTACGGCAGATGACAAGGAAATAAAAGAATTAAAAGAATGGCTGAGTAAATTAGATGATGATTGATAGAGTATTCGTTTCGGTTTTATTGCTTTCGATAAACGGATTTATATTTTGCACTGTATTTTTCCTGTTGGAAAAGTATGCGTACCGGCTGACTACAGCAAAAACAATGGTTTGTATCAGCACAATTGCCCTTTTGTCGTTTGTGATGCCATTTTACCGGATCGCATCGCTGGTCGACAACAGCGAGAATTACTTTCGCAATTACAAAATACTCGTTTTTGAAGATCTGGGCAGTTATGAATATATTGTCGGAAAAATCCGAAAAACAGGCATGATAGAGTATTTTAGCAGTATCTGGCTGCTGGGGGTTATTTATTTTTTCATCATGTATGTTTGTAAATATTTTTATCTGCTGCACCGAGTGCAGGCAAACAAATTTTACATGGAAGGCACTACATGGCTAAAAATTTTTAACAGACTGAAAGATGAAAAAAATATAAAAAACGTACGATTAGTCTGTTGTTATGCTGTTTTTACCCCATGTTCCATTGGAATAAAGAACAGATCCATTGTCATTCCGGCATCTATGATGAACGCCTTCGATGAAGAAGAAATGGAATTTATTCTGCAACATGAATTATACCATATTCTCCATATGGATTTGCTAAAAAAGCTGTTCGTTATGCTGTTAAGCTGTTTGAATTGGTTTAATCCACAGTTTCGCTCTCTTAGAATAAACCTGTTTCACTGGCTGGAGTCCGCCGCTGATGAAGCCGTAACAAATGGCTTTGCATTCAATAAAAGGCTAAAGTACAGCCAACTGATCGCGAAGGTAATAGAACTGGAACGGGCGAGCAGTATGGCGGCAGGTTGCAGCGCAAACTTCCGTGGAGAAAAAACCAAAAAGAATATAAGGAGGTCGAAAAAAATTATGCAGAAAAAAGAAAGATCCGGTATTTGGGGCAAGGCAGCAGTAGTTTCTGCAGCATTGTTTTCTCTGATTTCAGGAAATGTTGTTGCAAAAGCAGCTGATACTCCCATCCATCAGATGTTCTCTAAAAACGTGGATATTGTCAAATCCAGCGAAATAGAGCAAATGGAACCATCTGACATTGTATTTCATACTATTGACGCATGTACTGCACATGATGATCTAAATGAATGTATCGAATTTGATCCAGGAATCGTGCAGCATGAGGAGCCATCGCAAGCAGAGCCAAGGCATATTCATAAAACGGAGGATATTATCTTGAAAAAACATGAGAAATATCAAAACAACTCCTGCAAGACGACCTACTACAAAGGATACACATGCACTTCCTGCGGCTCTGCCTGGAAGGGCAATAAAATAAATTCGGTTATTATGGAGATTTGTACGCACTAACTCACAGCTTTCGATAAATACGCTTGTTTCAGCGCTATTTATAACTCATTCAAAAAGCGTGATGTATATGAAGAAAAAGAAAACTGCGGAAAGGGAGGTTACAATAAAATGAAAAAAACGGCTGGTATACTTGTGGCAATTATGTTCGTAAGCGGATTCTCTGGCTGCCAGAACAAGCAGCAAAAACAAACGGCTTCCGGAGCATATGATCTATATGAAGCTTATCTGACCGTGAACGAAGATATATTATCGGTCAATGACTTTCAATTTATTGATCTGGCCGATCAGTATTGGATAAATGAACTAAACCTGACTATAGACGATATGCCGAATGGGTATTATATTTATGATCCTTCAGAGGAATTATTGACCTTTACATTAACAGACGAGACAAGATACAATTTTTATGATACCGAAGCGCAGTTTCTTTCTGCGGACGATGAAGACCGCTTGTATACCACCACCAATTTGGATGATTTCCTGGCAAAGTTCGATACAGATGGTAATGGGGATCTGGGTAAAACACCTTTTGAAATTCAGGTACTTGCGGATGGCCAGGTACTATCCATTCGTGAAATATTTGTAAATTAGCTTCTATGACAGCCAGATCAAAAATCCGTAGCAGATCTTTTCAAGAAAACAATTTGCAGCCACATCCCCCATGTGCTATAATATCGCGATAAGGATAAGCAAAGGGAGGACAAAAACCATGTTTCAATTCACAGAAGACTGTATGATAGGGATGCCGCAAATTGATGAAGAGCACCGGCGCCTGTTTGAAATTATGAACCGCGGCATGGAGATTGCGCGCAGCGGCTATTCCGGCGACCGCTATGAACTGATCAAACGTCTGCTGGATGAGCTGGATGACTATGCCGAACATCATTTTACCCATGAGGAAAAATATATGGAGCAGATCCGCGACCCGGAACTGATTCTGCAGAGGAACCAGCATATGATCTTCAGGGATAAAATCCGCCAGTGGGGATTCGCGGATATCGATGATACCGATCAGCAGAACCAGCTGTTAGCAGAGCTGATGGAATACCTTGCACGCTGGCTGTACCATCATATTATATCCAGCGATTCCATGATCGGCAAGCTGCCAAAACTGGAAGAGTGGATGGTCAAAGAAAATCCATGTGAATTTTTAGACGAATACCGTACGGGAATCGAATTTGTTGATGAAGAACATCAGGAACTGTTCCGTATTACGGATAAAGCCAATAAATGTCTGCATCAGGACTTTTCCTTCGGGGATGGCTACGATGAAATACTGGATATTCTCGACGAGCTGAAAAATTATACGCAGCGTCATTTTAAACATGAAGAAGAATATATGGAACACATCCATTATGACGGGCTTGCGGCTCAGCAAAGGGCGCATGAATCCTTTATTGCCCGGTTTGAAAATATTGATATGGATGCCGTGGACGGTGACCCGAAGGTGTATCTGGAAAGCCTGATTGAGTTTTTATTAGGCTGGCTGATCAACCATATCCTGTATACGGATCAGAAGATTCCATTAGAATAAAGAACGGCACACCAGGCTTTATGGCCCGCTGTAAGAAAGACCGTTCGTGCGTCTCTAAAAAGTTTGATAATGAATTCAGGAGAAAATTATGCTTACAGGAAAAAAGATCCTGCTTGGGATTACCGGAGGTATCGCCGCCTATAAAACTGCAAATCTGGCAAGTATGCTTGCAAAACTTCATGCAGAAGTGCATGTAATTATGACCAGGAATGCGCAGCAGTTTATTTCTCCGGTCGTATTTGAAGCGCTGACTGGAAATAAAGTTATTGACGACGTCTTTGACCGCGACAGCGGCTATCATGTAGCGCATATTGCTATGGCGCAGGAAGCGGATGTAGTCATGATTGCTCCGGCATCGGCCAATATCATTGCAAAGCTGGCAAACGGAATCGCGGATGATATGCTGTCCACAACCATGCTTGCCGTAACGGCTCCGGTTATGATTGTCCCGGCCATGAATACTAAAATGTATGAGCATCCCGCAACACAGGCCAATCTGGAAAAGCTGCGCGCTTACGGTTATCGCGTGATCGATCCTGCAAGCGGATATCTTGCCTGCGGCGATACCGGAAAAGGAAAGATGCCTGGTGAGGAAGAGCTGTTAGAACACCTGCTGTTGGAGGCTGCCTGCGACAAAGATCTGTCTGGTAAAAAAGTGCTGATTACAGCAGGCCCGACCATGGAACCGATCGATCCGGTCCGTTTTATCACCAATCATTCCACAGGGAAGATGGGCTGGGCGCTTGCTAAAAACGCCGCAAGGCGCGGAGCGCAGGTTGTACTGGTCTCAGGCCCTGTGCATCTGCCCGCACCCGTGTCCGTAAAAATGATCCCTGTCACAACCGCGCAGGAAATGTATGAAGCGGTTGACGCGCAGTTTGACAGCCAGGACATTGTGGTAATGTCTGCGGCTGTGGCAGATTATCGCCCAAAACATACGGAATCAGAAAAGATCAAAAAACAAGACGCCGCAGCTATACTCGATCTGGAGCGTACAAAAGATATTTTAGGCAGCATGTCAAAGCGGAAAAACGGACAGTTTTTGTGCGGATTTTCTATGGAAACCGAACACATGCTGGAAAACTCCAGGGCAAAGCTGGAGAAAAAAAATCTGGATATGATTGTCGCAAATAACCTGCGTATGGAAGGCGCCGGATTCGGCACTGATACGAATATTATTACAATCATTACCAAAGATGCGGCAAACGAGCTGCCAATCATGAGCAAAGACGAGGCAGCGCACGCTATTTTTGACCAGATTAAAAATTTTGTCTGTAACTAGCATATTGGAATGAAATGGGGACATACTATTTGTAAATCTAAGAGAGCGAGGTTATCGGTATGAGCAGATTGATTTACAGAGTATGTCTCCTTGCAATTTTGCTGATCGCTGTTGCAGGCGGTGTCTATTATTATACGGCCGTGTACCAAAAGGAGGCCGGGCCGCAAAAGGGAACTTTTGTAGACCGCACCAGGGCGGAAGAGCCAAATCCGGAATATAAATACGCGGACTGGATTCCGGCCAGCCACATTCCTGCATGGGCAGTCGAAACAGGAAAGGAAGCAGACGCCAATGGCAGCACCGGATACGCTTTATTTGAAAATTGATCAAAATATTGTTGTGCAAAGCACGCAGGTACATCTGCAGGATATCGCTTCGATGGAATGCACAAACGAAGCCGTCCTGCGGCAGTTAAAACAAAAGAAAATCTACACCTTCCAGGAAAACGATTCGCAAAAGCAGAAAAAAATGAGAATCCAGGTCTTTTCCGTTTTGAAAATTATCCAGCAGATTCATGAAGACTATCCGGACCTGGAAGTGCAGAATCTGGGTGAATCCGATTTTATTATTGAGTGCAAATCAGGCGTCGTAGACAATAAGCCGCTGGAAGTCCTCAAAACCATCGTGCTATGTGTTGTAATCTTCTTTGGCGCAGCCTTTACGATTATGACTTTTAATAACGACGTAGCGGTCGCGGACGTATTTTCACAGCTTTATGAACAGGTCATCGGTCAGGAATCAAACGGAATTACGGAAATCGAGATTTTTTATGCGCTCGGCATGCCCATCGGCATTACGGTCTTTTACAACCATATCGGCAAGAAAAAAGTCACGCTTGACCCGACGCCGATTCAAGTGGAAATGCGCAAATACGAGCAGGATATCGACACTACGTTTATCGAAAATCTAAGCAGGGAAGGAAAGAGCATCGATGTGGATTGAGCATGTGTTTCTGGCATTTATCGGACTTGCCTGCGGCCTGTCTGTAGCATCCGGCAGCTTTGCGATCGCGGTAAAGCTGGGCATTATACCAGAGATGGCTACAAAATCAGGTACGGCAAAACGGATGATCACTTACGAAAACGCTACGATTCTGGGTGGTATTACAGGTAATGTTTTATCTGTATTTTCTCAAATCCGGATTCCTGCAGGACATATCGTCCTGGCGTTATTCGGGCTGAGTGCCGGGATCTTTATCGGATGTATGGCGGTGGCTTTGGCAGAGATCATTAACGCGTATCCGATTATGTACCGGCGGCTGAAGCTGAAAATGGGACTGGAATGGATGCTGGCTATGATTGCGGTCGGAAAAATGTGCGGATGCCTGTTTTACTTTATGCGCGGGTTTGACCAAGGGGCTTAAGCAGGCAGGCGGCAGGGGCTGTGTAAAAGCTGTTCGGGATCTGCGGATGCCCCTGTAAAATCCGCAATTTTTAATTCGTTCATAGAGAGGTATCAAATTGGAATTAATTTTAGCAAAACAAAGCGTTCATATCAAATGCAGGCTCCAGGCATCCATTCTAATGGGGAATTACGAATACTATTATGCCGGGGGCCTTTTATGCAGACTGGCAAAGCAGACGCCCGGACAAAATCTGACGCCGGGAGAACTGCAGGCGTTTCTGCATCCGCTGCTGGATACCTATCAGCCTCAGAATGATCAGGAATCTTATCTGATGCAAATGCTGAAAACATATAAAGTATCGGATGAATATGATGAACAGATGCCGCAGCTGCTGCAGATGGGCCTTATGGACCAGTAGCCAGAAATAAGCTGAAAGAACATAAACGCTGCCATAAAAAGATCCGGCTCACCGTCCATATGAGACGTCGTGTAAGCCGGATACCTTTTCATTCTTATACAACTGCTTTAAATGGTATCAGTTAACAGCACAATTCTATTTATGCTTTTCCAACAGAACCAAATAACTCCATTTTTTCCTTTACGGTTGCTTTAATTGCTTCTGCGCCAGGAGCCAGTAACTTACGCGGATCAAAGCCCTTGCCTTCCAGATCTTTTCCAGCTTCTACATATTTACGTGTAGCTTCCTGGAACGATAACTGACATTCTGTATTTACATTGATCTTTGCAACGCCAAGGGAAATCGCTTTCTTAATCATATCTTCCGGAATGCCTGTGCCGCCGTGAAGTACCAATGGCATATCTCCGGTCTTCTGCTGAACAGCATCCAATGTTTCAAAGCTTAATCCTGCCCAGTTTTCCGGATATTTTCCATGAATATTACCAATGCCTGCTGCAAGCATGTCCACGCCGAGATCAGCAATTGCCTTGCACTCTTCCGGATCTGCACATTCGCCTGCGCCTACCACGCCATCTTCTTCCCCGCCGATAGAACCTACTTCTGCTTCAATGGAAAGTCCCAGATTATGGGAAACTGCTACCAATTCTTTTGTCTTTGCTACGTTTTCCTCAATCGGATAATGAGAACCATCGAACATGATCGATGTAAATCCTGCTTTGATACACTTATAGCAGCCTTCATAAGTACCATGATCCAGATGCAGAGCTACCGGAACGGTAATGCCAAGTTCTTCATCCATTGCTTTTACCATTGCCGCAACGGTCTTAAAACCAGTCATATATTTTCCTGCGCCTTCAGATACACCTAAGATTACCGGGCTTTTCAATTCTTCTGCGGTCAGTAATACGGATTTTGTCCATTCCAGGTTGTTAATGTTGAACTGGCCTACAGCGTAATGGCCGGCTTTTGCTTTTTTTAGCATTTCTGCTGCTGATACTAACATGTTCATTCCTCCATCTTCTTGATCTGATTTTATTTTGTATTCAGCATATTGCCTGCTGCTTGTTTTATCATAACATTTTTTTTGTAAAAAATAAAGTATAATTTACCAATTTAAAACAGATAATTGTAAAACATGTAACAGTTCCAGCTTTTATGCCAATAGATTCTGATGACATTCTTGATGAATATGATATACTTCATCACATATTTGCGAAACAGTATAGCTTGTTAAGCGATACCGATCGTGAACTTATCAAAAGAATGATTAATTTATTGGCTTTCGTTAATTCTTTAGAAAATGTAAAAAGAACTATTATTTCCGAATTTGAGAACCAATCTGAAAAATGATGCAGTTACATCATCGTACCTGTATTTTCTTTAAATTGCAAATTCCACCTTGATTTTTATGCGCATTATGCGTATAATATAATTGTAAGGAGGTTACAACATGAGCTTCCGGGAAATAGAAAAAATAATTTTAGCGGATGGATGGCAATTCAAGAAAGCAAAAGGTTCCCACTATTCTTACATCCATCAAACAAAACCAGGCAAGATCACAATCCCAAATCACCCCGGAGACATTGCCCCACAAATTGTTAAACAAATCTTCAGGCAGGCCGGACTATAAAAGCCTGGTGCTGCCCACAATAAAGGAGGTTCTTATGCGATTAACTTATCCTGCTTGTTTTTATCCTGATGAGGAACAAAAAGGCGCTTATGCCGTAGTTGTCCCAGACCTTCCCGGATGTGTCAGCGGAGGCAATACACTGGCTGAAGCTATTCTTATGGGTACAGATGCTGCTTCCGGCTGGGTTCTTGATGAATTGGAAGATGGAAAACCCGCACCCGAAGCAAGCCCCATTGAAAGTGTTATTCCTGACACTGGTGGTTTTGTAAGTATGCTGGTTCTGGACATGGATGCCTATGCTGAAAAGTATGGTGAAAAGGCTGTAAGAAAAAATCTTACCATTCCCGCATGGCTCAATACGTTTGCTGAAAATAACCATATTAACTTTTCTCAGGTGCTTCAAGATTCCTTAACCGCCCTCTACCAGCAAAAACAGCACGCTTA
>VSNY01000219.1 GCA_009774535.1 Lachnospiraceae bacterium | reverse complement strand
TCTTTGCGCAGACTGCCCCCCATTTTATCTATATAGGCAAGCGTCTAAAAATTTTCATAGTAATGAAAATAATACGCACCTTTGGAAGTCATACGGTAACGATCCCCCTGCTTCGTGACAAATCCCAGCAGTTTTGCCAACTGAAGTTCCGCCCCGTACATCTTTTTCAGCGGCACATCAAAAAACGCTTCAAATGCTCTTTCGCTCACTTCCATACCATAAGCCGACCAGAATAAATAATAGACCATTCTCTGGCGGGGCGTAAAGCGTATGGTCAGCGAAGTCGGAAGCTGTCTGCTGTTGACGCGCCGGATGTATTCTTTTACGGAAAATGTATTAATCTTAAACTGATTTTTTAAAAGTGTCGTTGCGGAACATCCAAAGCCCAGGAAGTTTTCCCGGATCATGGAAGAATACTCCGCCTGCTGATCTTTTGCGAAAGTCCAGATCGAGGTGCGGATATATCCTTTTTGCTGGCAGTAGGCAGTCATTTGGTCTAACAGCAGGCGTTTTTTTCTTTTTGGCATTGGAGGTATCCTGCTTGTGGTAAAGGTAAAGTCGATCAATGGATAGACTGCGATATGGTTTGCGCCGTTGGCAAACGCCAGATCGATATCGGATTTTAAGTCGTTAAATGTCTGTCCGGGTAATGCAAAAATAAAGTCCATAGATACGGTTTCAAAAGATACCGTCCGCAGTGCTTTTGCCATTTCCTGTACCGAGACCGGTTTGCGGCCCAGGATTTTCTGGTATTTGGAAGAAAAAGACTGGATGCCGATACTCAGTTTTGTAATGCCAGCTTGTTTGAGTGTATTTAGAACTGGTATGGTCACATTGTCCGGATGCAGTTCGATTCCAATTCCTTCGTTGATCTTATAATGTTCTTTGACCGCTGTAATAATTTCTTCTATCCGGTCAGCTGCAAGCGCGGGTGTTCCGCCGCCGAAATACAGGCTGGTAACTGTCTTTTTCGCCGCCTGTTTCGTCCCTTTCTGCGTAGCACTTCCGACCAGATGGATTTCCTTGATCAGCGCGCTGATATAGCTGTTGTACAAGTCTTTTTTATATAGTATTTTACAGTAAGGACAAAAGCTGCAGATACTGCTGCAAAATGGGATATGGATATAAAGCCCCAGATTCCGGCAGCCGGCAGCTGGAAGACAGCGGTCATATGTATTTTGAAAAATAAATGGCTGTACCGACCTGGTCAGCCACATTCTTGTCAAACTTGTAATAATGCTCATAATACTCCCTGGTAAGATGATTTGTTTTAGATATATTTTAAATAAGTGTGCAGCATTTCCAACAAAATCTTTGGATTTCCACGAAACAGCAGCGTATATTCCGCAACAAAAAAATATCCGCACTGGTCACACAGACCGGGAATGTCGATACAGCGCCCGCAAGTGCTGACCTTTCCATTTTCAATTACCACACACTGCGTACATGGCGTCGGAAAATGACTGCGTATCAGATACGGAAACGCAGACTTTAGATTAAATACAGGCGCCCCTTCCTTCATCTGATGGGAAATTACGCGGCAGCATCTGGCTTTTTCCTTTTTACTTAGCGCCAGTTCACGGGTATCCGGATAAGGCGTATGAAAATTAAAGGACACCGCACGGACATGCGGCGTATGTTTTGCTGTCTGACATACATCTGCAATCGTATGTTTATTGATCTGATTGATGGCCATATAAAAACAAATATTATCCGCAGTGGCATGTCTGACATTGTTAAGAATCAAATCATACGTATCTCCACGGATCTGGTTGTGCCGCTTCCGGTCTCCGTCCAGGCTCAACAGAATCAGATCTGCTTCCGGCAGATCTATCGGGAATGTTCCGTTTGTCACAACATTAACGATCAAAAATCCCATCTGTTTTGCTTCGACTACAAGATCCCTTACTCGTTTCCCGCTGTCTTCCCACAAGAAAGTCTCGCCGCCGCAGAAAAATAAAATGCGCACGCCCATATGATACAGCTGTTTCATTTCCTTTCTGATCTGCCTGTAAGGATAATACCTGGATGAAAGATTGTTGACGGAACAGTGCCTGCAGTGAAGATTGCAGGCATCTGTTACAATAACTGTACCAACAATCGGATCTTGTTTGCGAAATACTATCGTATTTATGCCAAATGCCGCGAAATAAGCAAATGAGGACAGTTTCATGCGCTGCTTCCTCCTGTGAGATCTGCTGCATCCACGATGCTTGGCCCCGCAGGCCCTGCGCTTGCATTTTCTGCCACTTCCTGCGGATCATCATACGCTTTCTTCTCTTTCTCATCTTCCCAGAGTGAATCGTACTTTTCCTTTTTCTCTCTTCTTGCCATTGAGCCTATGTTTTTTGCGACCTGATAGATATCCTGGCTGAATTCCATCAGCTTTTTTTCATCAGACGCAGGCACAATCGCGCCTTTCATAATCCGCCTTGCGACTTCCATAATCTTAGCTACATCCGCCGCATATTCTTTAGAAGCGTCTTTTTGCTGTTCTGCCACAGTCGCATTCCAGTATGCACAGTACCGCTCGGACAGCTGGTCCAGATATTCCTGATATTCCGATTCTTTTTCATCCAGCGCATCCAGGGTCAGTTCCAGCGTAGCTGCTTCAGACTGGTATTTTTCCTGTGTTTCTTTGTCTTGCGGAAAATGCTGAAGCTTTTTACGGACCTCTTCCAGCTGTTTTGTCAGCGCCGATTTCTGCTGCCGGCAGAGATGGACTTGTTCCCGGTACTGCTGCTGTGCTTCACCGATTTTCATATGCTGTCACATCCTTATCTGTATTTTTATCGCAGGCTGCCGCTTTCTGTCTGTAAATGATGCGCCTGCTAATTCATATCGTCTTTTTCGGGGATTATCTTTAGATACTTAGAAATAAAATCCGCCTTTGATATAAGGTTTTTACACATTTGCCAACCAACTTGAAAAAACGAAAGATATATGGTAGTATAAACGTACAGAAATCAAAACGAAAATTCCAAAATGTATGCTGACCAGATGGAAGAAGGCCAGAACTACGATGTGTTAAAAAAATGCGTGAGTATCAGCATTCTGGATTTTATTCTATTTGGGAAGACACCCGCCACTTCGTATTCACCGACAAAATGGAATTCCATGTGATCGAACTTCCCAAAGAACTGCGGGATGACTCTGGCAGTAACAGTGATGATAACCAATCTATCCCCTCTTAAATGCAAACAAGGAGGAAAACAGACGTTTTAGTACGTACAATAAGAGAAGGGAAACATGCCGTTTCATGTGTGTCTCCCTTCTTCCTAATTATTCCGCAAGTATTTTTATTTGAATACCTGTTTTACTGTCTAAAAAGCCTGCATTCCAGCTGGCAGTCATATGGCTCATCAGCTACATGCTTCTCATGATACAGCTGCGCTTCCATACACCCCATTTTATGATAAAACGCTTGGGTTTCTACCGCCGAATGCGCAGATATATACAATTTAGCAGCGCCTTTCTCCTTTGCCCATTCTTTTGCAGCCTCAAAGAGTTTCTCTCCGATTCCTCTGCCGCGCATATCCTCAGAGACATGGATGCACGACAGATCTAAATAATTGTGAGCGCCTCCAAACAGATCCGGTTCTACAGATACGATTCCTTTCAACTTACCGTCGTCAAACGCCCCCTGTACAAAACCTCCTGTCCGAATCGTGTTTCGCAGACAGGATACCAGAACTTCATAGTCCTGTTCCTGCCAGTCGTCGATAAAAGGCGCGTCTTTGATCACCCATCGGCCCTTCTCCTTCCTCCAGCATTTTGTAACAACCTGATGGCGGATAAAATCTAAAAACAATTCCCGGCATAACTCACCGTCTGTCAGTTCTTTATATTGTATCATATTTCCTAACCTCTTCTTTTTTCCTATCGCCCTGCCGCATTTGCACGGCTTCTCCTGCCACCTGTTCTTCCTCTTGCATCTGTACGGCTTCTCTTTCTGTCCACGTCTGCGGCTGCATCTGTACGGCTTCTCTTTCTGTCCACGTCTGCGGCTGCATCTGTGCCGTTTCTCTTTCTGCCCACTGCTGTGGCTGCATCTGTGCAGTTTCTCCTTCTGCCCGCTTCTCTTTCTGCATTTGCGCGGCTTCCTCTTCCTGTATCTGTCTGGCTGCATGTCTGACATGATGTGCAAATCTTCCGGCCCGCCAAAACATTCGCCCGGTCTTATCCGCCATACCATAGCCAACGCCTGCCGCATATGCGCCTGCCTGCCGCACGCCTGCTGCCAGACCGTCCAGCATACCGGAATCTTTATGAAAGCTTTCTTTCTGTATCAGATACCGGCCGGACTCTCCGGTTTGATCCGCCTGCTGTTCGTCTGCCTGATTCTCCCGCACCCGTATGGAGCCGTACAGCGGGAATGTCAGCACGACTTTAAACAGGTCGCCATCCACAACGAGCGCAAACGTCCCGTCCATCAATTCTGTCAGGCTCTTGGCAATCGAAATGCCAAGCCCGCTGCCTTCCGTATTCCTGGAACTGTCCCCCCGCACAAAGCGTTCCATCAGCTCTTCACTGCTGATATTCAGCTGATATTTGGAAATATTGCGAAACGTGATCACTGCCTGCTGTCCGTTCTGTTCCAGGTTGACATAGGCGCGTGTTGATGGCTGGGCATATTTGCAGATATTATTCATCAGATTATCAAAAACCCGCCATAAATGCCTGTGATCTGCTTCAATCGAAAGGTCTGTTTCTGGTTTTTTGATCTGTAATTCGATCTGCTCTTTCATCAGCTTTTCTTCAAACTCACCGACGGTCTGTACGAGCATAACGCCAGCGTCACATTTTTCCATAACCACGCTCAGACTGCCGCTCGAAGCCTTGGACGCTTCCATCAGGTCTTCGATCAGTTTTTTCAGACGGCCGGACTGCCTGTGAAGCACTTCCAAATATTCCTGTACAATTGGATTTGCAATCTCTTCCTTCTGCAGCAAATCCACATAATTAATAATCGATGTCAGCGGTGTTTTAATATCATGTGATACGTTCGTAATCAATTCTGTCTTAAAGCGCTCGCTCTTCATCCGTTCGTTCACCGCGTTGTTCATGCCCTTTCCGATATCATTCAGATAGTCTCCGTGTTTCTTAATCTCCCAAAACATCAGTCTGGTATCAATCTGGTAATCCAACTGGCCGTTTGCAATCTGGCATGCTCCCTTCTGAAGCCTGCGCAGCTGCACCAGTACGACGATGATCAGAGGATACAGAACCATTTTTTCCATCACCCAAAAAACCTTGTAATTTGCATCTACCCAGCTGGACTGCATTGCTGCAAATTCTATAAACGCCAGTATTCCAAGTACCAGCCATACCTTCCAGAATAACGGGATGCTCCTGCAAAAACCTCGCAGAAAACAAATACTGTAATATACCATTTTGGAACAAAGACGCATACATTTTTTGAGCGCCATACTCACCAGCGTATGCTTCCACCACAATCCAAGCTTGACATGAACCGCAAAGCTCATACACCAGCTAATCGCAAATAATACTGCAAATACGCCTGCGCAGGTCGCCATAACGAACGCGGACACCATCCCCGACAGGTCGTTTCGTCTCCATGCGATTGTCGCTTCAATCCAAGTATTCGTCAGAAAGAACACTTCCGTTTCCACC
>VSNY01000218.1 GCA_009774535.1 Lachnospiraceae bacterium | reverse complement strand
TATCATGCTCTTTCTGAAATGCAATGGTTTTCATGATTCTTATTTTGGCGTTTTCTTCGCTTGTAGTAATATTCCATGCCATGTATTTTGCACTTTCTGACTGTGACCAGACATTACAATACATTTCCTTCCAATCTGAATACTTTGCCTTATCAAGAATCAGGCTCTCTGTTTCAATCATTTTAAAATGTTCCTCCAGTACTGGCTGACTTGTTGCCGTTTCTATTATACTGCAAAAGCGGTCTTTGACTATATTTATTTTTCATGCTCTGCTAAAGGTTCGTTCTTAGTAATATTTTATGAATTTTACAACACTTTACAGCTTTTTGAAAAATAAAATAACGTACAAGGTACTTTCTTTTCTTCAAAATACAACATAATCTTTTTAATTATCTGTTTCTCCCATTGTATAAATTAAAAATCAATATGTCTACCCTAATCCAAGCCAAAAGTGGCCTAACTCAAAATCTGCTTTTACTTTTCCACTTTTTTCAGATATAATAGAAGAAGTTTATAGGAAAGGAATGACCGCCGTGTACCGTATTGCCATTTGTGATGACGACAGGTGCTTTACTGATGATTTTCATAAAAGAATCAATAAATCGCTTACAGAAAAAAATATAGATGCTGAAACAGAAAAATTTTATGATACCGCTTCTTTTCTTGAAAGAATCCATAAGGGAATTGTTTTTGACTTGACTATGCCGTAGCAGGATACGATGTTTCACCTATCCTGTATCTGGTGAAACCGATTAAAGATGCGCAGCTTGCATATGCTTTTGAACTTTTTCTGAAAAGGCATGTGCCGAGACAGATTCTTCTAAATTTATCCAGCGGGATACGGGAATCCTCCTCTGCCTGCATGGCAAGCTCATAATTTTCCCTTGCAAACCTGCTGCGTTCCAAAAGCTGGGAGTTTCTCTTCCATTCCCGCACACGCCACTGGATAAACTGCGCCATCGTCAGAAACGTAATCGTATATATAATCAGCGAACTGCAAAACTTTACGACTGGAATAAAGTGTTTCATAGCTATGGAAGATAAAATTGTTGGGAAATAAAACCGTACCCCTCCATCCAGCTCGGAAGAATTTTGTAATGCCGTAATAACTGTCCTTATTATGGCAAAGAGTATCATTTGCCATAAAAAACCTCTTCTCTCTTTTTTCTGTCTGTCCATATTTCAATCGCCAACAGTATCACCGCGCTAATCATCAACAATATCAGCCGTGTCATGCCGATGTCTATACCTCTATTAACAAATATCCGATCAATCCATTCCCGCATCCCACTGTAATATCCCATACTCCCATCCATTATGATTGCTTTTTGTATCATTCAAATAAACGCTTTGGAAACCTGCCCTGTTAATCGCAGTAAATATTCCAACTACCAGACATACCGCTGCCAGTACGCTTAATCGTCCCAGCGAGGATATTTTTTTATTCATTCTGACATTCCTCTCTATTTATATTTCCATTGTTCTCAATATGAAGTGACAATATCAAATTCGAGGAATAAAATCAATAGTTTTGTTTTCACTCAACATTCAACAGCATAAATAAAAAGACGGTTGACTTTCTTCATATCCGGATTTTCATAGCCATTGTTCATTTTATTTGTCCAATAAATAAAATATTATTTTTTAGCAGAAGATGCCGTACCCGTGCATACTGCGGCACGGATACGGCATCCTGTAAAATGACAGCATTGTGAAAGTAAGCTCATCAAGGCATACGATTGTAATATTTTTTACAAACTTGAGTTTGAAAAACCAACTGAATGGAACACTTTTAACATCCACTTCGCTCTCAAAATGGA
This sequence comes from Lachnospiraceae bacterium, assembly GCA_009774535.1. Taxonomy (GTDB): domain Bacteria; phylum Bacillota; class Clostridia; order Lachnospirales; family Lachnospiraceae; genus Eubacterium_J. The sequence goes on along the minus strand of VSNY01000218.1, from coordinate 3,877 downwards.
GACTGCTCTCGCTTCCGCAGAAGCTGTCCGCCGTGAGCGTAAACGACACCTCTTTTATCCTTTTCATGATGTACATGATACTGGGATATTTCTGCGGCTCGTCATCAAGCCCGCTGCTCCTGTACAGGTTGATGATTGTCTCTGTCAGCACTGCCTGCGCGGTCTGTTCCTGGTTGATTGTTTCCTGATCCTTGTTTGAAATCCCGTACTCCAGACTGCCGATTACCCTTTTATACAGCGCCGAATACACTCCCCCGATCGACGGTATATCACCGCCCCGGTAACTTTTGACTATTTCGGGTCGTTCAGCCGTTCTGGCGTGTCATTAGCCATAGCCTTGTCCGTAACTATATTAAAATATGTCAAAAGCAATCAGATCATTATCTGGCGGCTCTGCAGAACCCCCAGTTACGGTTTCTTCACCCTGTACCTCTGCATTTGCCGAATATGCCCCATAGAGACGGAGATAGACTTTTAGCGTACCTGCCACAATGTTTACTGACTCTGCAAAACTCTTTCCTGCCATATTCTGCTGTATAATTGTTTCGGGTGTACAAAAATGTACACCCGACAGCTCCACCAGCGGAAGGCGGCCGCCATCATATTTTCCTGTCTAACAGCAGCAATATCGCCGGCAGTATGAATATAACCAGAATTACCGAACAAATCGCCCCATAAGCCAGTATCAAACATGTCTGAGAGATAATCTCCTGCGTCATCAAAACACTCACCGTCAGGCATGTGCCGGTTAAGATCAGCGACGACGTAAGAATCGTTTTAATAGAACGGTTCATTGCTTCTGCTACCGCCTCCATCTTCTCCATGTACGCGCGCATTTCCTTGTAATGGTCAAAAAGCAGAATTCCGTAATCAATCGTAGCACCCATTAAAATACACTGTACAAGTATCAGCGCAATATAGTTCACCTGATATCCCTGCAGACATACAATAGCGGTTGTAACGAACACAGAAGCCTGTATCATCGCTACCAGCACTGCGGAGCTGATCACAGAGCGGAATGTGAAAAAAACTACAGCAAATACAACTATAACAGTCATCAATGTAACAAAATTCAGCTCATCAGTAAATCCGGCATTCATTTCACATCCCATTGCGGCATCGCCTACCAGCCATGTGTCCTGTTTAAAAGTATCCTCTGCTTTCTGTGCAAACTCATTGATACAGCGAAACGTATCTTCACCTTCTACCGGAAGCTTTGTAGAGATCATCATACGATTATAGTTTTTCCCCTGCATAAGCTCACAGCTCTCCTCCAACTGTGTTTTTCCGTCCAGAATTTCTTTTCGCAAATCTTCGTCCACAGCATTCGCATAATTTTGATCTGTAAGTACATCGTCTGCCAGAAATGCAAGAAATTCGCCTAGAGTCACCTTGTCTTTATCTACATTGCGCGTCAGTATCCTGTGTATTTTTAATAAATCCTTTACCTCAGAAACTTCCTGCTCCATGATTTCGGAAAGTTCCTCTTCATCCATCTTTTTTTCATATATTCTGCGGCCATCCTGATATGCCTGGCGTCCTTCCTCAAGCTCTTTTTTTCCCCTTTCCAGTTCCCGTCTGCCGCTTTCCAGCTCTGCTTCGGCCTCAGCAGCCGCTGCTTTTCCTGTTTCCAGCTTTTTCTTTGCTGCCAAAAGCTGTGCCTTTCCGGCTTCCAGTTGTCTTTTCCCTTGTTCCAGTTCCTGTCTGCCGCTTTCCAATTCTTTTTTTGCCTCAGCAAGCTCTGCTTTTTTGGCATTCAGTTCTTTGCGGCCTGCCGTAACAGATTTCTTTATCGCTGCGAACTCTGCCTTTTTCTGCTTCAGCTCTTTTTTTCCTTCTTTCAGCTGCTGTTTGGCAGCCTTGAGCTCCGTTTCCTTTTCTACCAGCATCTGTGCGATCAAATCTTCTGTCATTCCATTATCCGCCATCTGCTGTTTTGCCGCGCTTAACTGCTGTTCTCCCTCTTTGATCTGTTTTTCCGCGTCTGCCAGCTCACTTTCTGCCGCCGCCAGCTGCTGTTCGCCTTTCTTTACCTGTTTCTCGCCTGTTACAAGTTCATTTTCTGCTGCTGCCAGCTGCTGTTCGCCTTCCTTTACCTGCTGTTCGCCTGCTGCCAGCTCATTTTCTCCTTCCCGGATCTGCTCTTCATTTTCCCGGATCAGCTGCTCGTTTTCTGCAACCTGACGTTCGCCATCAGCCAGTTCTTTTTTTGCGTCCGCTAACTGCTGCTCACCTTTTGAGACTTCTTTTTCTCCTGCCGCCAGCTTCTTTTCCCCTGCTGCTATTTCTTTTTTTGCTTTTTCAAGCTCCTTTTTGCCGTCTTCCAGTTCCTGCTTGGCGTCTGTAAGCTGTTTTAACTGCTCTTTGTCCATAAACTGCTCGAAATCCGGACGATCTGCTATCTGCTCATTCAGATCACTGATCAGGTCGTACATTGTAATCTTTGCAAATGCAGACGGGTCATTATGCTCCTGATACATCTGATACATAATCTCCGCCTGCGTCTGCGGCATTTCCATCTCTTTCGCAAGTTCCGTATATGTAAACGCCTTGCCTGCAGTATTCAAATAATCCTGTACATAATTGACTTCTTCAAATCCTTCCAGCCAGTCAATGTATTCCTCTATGCTCTCTTTTGTTTCTGCACTGTCATATAAAAACACACACTGATTATCCACACCGAAAATTTCCTCGGTCTTTGTCTGAGCAGAATTTTCCAGAGTCTTAATATACGTAATTTCCAAATTATCTTTTACGATATATGCCCCTGTTGTAATCAGCAGAATCAACGGCACAGAAATAAACCGTATCTTTGATACAAATTTCATAACAGGCTTCATATTCAGCTGCAAGGATCTTTTTCGTGTCTTGTCCATCAGCCGGTCACACTGCACGACAAGCCCCGGCAATATGATAAAAATACACAAAAGGCTGATAAATACGCCCTTTGCAAGCACAATCCCCATGTCCTGCCCGATTTTAAAACTCATCATCAGCAGCACCAAGAGCCCTGCAATCGTAGTCAGCGAACTGCTGCTGATGGAAAGAAATGAATTTGCAAGAGCCTTTTTCATTGCTGCGGCCGGATTGTCCTCCTGCCCCTTTTCCTGCCCATAGCGGTTCATCAGCATAATAGAATAATCCATAGAAAGTCCCATCTGCAGCAGTGAGCCGATTGCAAAAGTCATAAAAGATACAGAAGGCAGCCAGGCATTTGATCCCATATTCATCAGCACTGCGGCTCCGATGCATCCCATGTACAAAAACGGTTCTATCCATGAATCGCACAGCAGAAAAAGAATTGCAAATATAATAATCACTGCAACAGCGGCAATCACTGGAATCTCTTCTGTCAGCGTTTTAATCATCAGATCATTATCAACTGCCACTCCGCTGATAAGCGCTTTGTCTTCGTACGTATTTCTCAGCGTCTTTAGTACTTCTCTCGCTTCCTTTGAATATGTGCCTGCAGAGATATTCAGTATATACTTGGAATAGTTTCCCTTTTGATAATTCTCATCCTGCTGCAGATAAATCACGTTTTTTACATATTCTATTTTTTCCATCTGCTCCTTGTGTTCTGTCTGCTCCTTAGGCGACAAATTCTCAAACATCACAGTAACGGCCGCCATCTCGCCGTACTCCTGCTCCATCAGCTTCATTCCTTCCCTGACCGCAGAATCATTTGGCAGATATTTAGACATATCATAATTAATATTCACTTGTGACATGCCAAAAATAGACGCTGCTACAAGAATGATCGTCACAATAAATATAAATACCCTGCCATCTACAATCCAACCAGCAATTTTTTTCATTTGCAAAAACCTCCTTAACTTTGACAAATTGTATCTTATATGCTATATTGTAAATATAC
>VSNY01000217.1 GCA_009774535.1 Lachnospiraceae bacterium | reverse complement strand
CCTTTGATTTTCTTCAGCCAGCCGATGCCGAACTTGACGCCGACTACTGCCGCAACAATCGCAACGATCGCCGGGACTACGATTGCCAAGACTGAAAAAATCTGCCCCTGCGTAGTCTTTACCGAATCAGCCATGATCGTAGTCACGTCAAACCCGGACGCGACATCCCCGCCGGCAGACAGCAGCGCTGCTCCCGCTTTCGGTGCCAGCGCCATAAACCTTGTGCCTAAACCCACACCTATCACCTCACTCTCATCATCGAAAATGCGCTTGTGACCACATAATCGAGTATTATCACAATGCCGCACATGCCGCCGCCTATGGCGATGCCCATGCCGGCAACAGTGACGAACTGCTGGAGCATGCTCTCTAACATCTCAGACCCTCCTCAGCCGGAACCCGGCTATCACCAGCGCACCGGCGAGCACGCCGAGCATGAAGCATGTACAGGTAAACCCTGCCGCCATGATGTCGCTCTGCTCCTCAACCGCCCGCACAATAGATTCCGTATCTGCAGGTTCTCCTCCTATTGCGGAGAGGTCGTAATCTTCCGGGAAGACGATCACGTCACCGCTGACTACAAGGTCGTTTCCGCTGACTGTCTCATCCTCCGGCTCTTCCGTTTCCTCCCCTGCTGGTCCTTCCTCCTGATCTGCGTCAGTCTCTCCCGGTTCTTCCTCCGGCTGCTCTTCCGCTGCGCCTTCTTCCGGTGTTCCCAGTTCCGTCTCCGGCGCCTCTGGTCCCTGTTCCGTTCCTTCCTGCTCCGGTTCTCCCGGCTCAGCCTCTTCCGGCTCTGGTTCCGTTATGGTTTCTTCCTGATCTGCCGGCCCTTCCGGTTCATAGTCCACTTCATACTCTTCCATGGCAGCCTATGCCTTCCATTCCTTGAAGGAGTAATCCTCCAGCGTAGGCTTGCCGAAACCGTTGATGCCGTACTGGGGGATGAACTCCTGCCCGATACAGGAAGGCTGGAGCGTCCCGACCTTGTCATCCGGCAGGAAGAAATCCGTGTACTTGCATCCAAAGGCCCCTTTCTCATTGTCCTGCGGCGTACATGAGTAAAACGCTGTCAGGACTGTCAGCGGCTTCCCGTCTGATTTCCTGCTAAAGTTGCGATACCCCAACACCTGAAACCTCACTTTTTCCATGTCCTTTACCTTTTCCTTTCCTTTTCATGTGCTGTTTCCCTGTTACCTCTATGCTGAATGCCGCTGCGAAAGCGGCACTGGCATCATTGTATTCAGCCATATGCCGGGACGGGGCGCTCCTCCACGCTCAGGACGCGCTGGCATCCTGGATATCCTTTTCCCAGATGCGTATACAGGCCGCCCACCGCGAGCGGTTTGAATGTGTAATACTTCCGGGTGCGTTTTGCGCGCTCCCCGGTCCTGAAATCTTCTTTTACTACCGTGTAGACATATTCCTTGTCCATCATAATTTCCCGCCTCCCTTGCCTTTTTCCTCTTCCTCTGCTATTATGACTATGTATCTCCATGACCCGCAGGGTGCACGGTAGGGGTATTGCGCCGCCCTGCGGTGGAGAAGGAACAATATTGCGTCAAAGTGACATTCTGGTGACGTCACCTTACACAAAAGAATATATCACGGGTGACGTCACTTTGTCAATAGCATTTATAAGAGGGATGTATTTATGCCTAGCGATCTGCCAAGACTGACTGTCAGAATGGAAAAAGAGTTAATAGACAAAGTGAATATATTAGCAAAAAAGGAGTCACGCAGCACTAACCAGCAAATTGTCTATATTCTAAAAAAATATGTTGAGCAATACGAGCAGGATAACGGGCGCATCAATAATCTGGGGGTATCAGTTACCAAGACTGGCTAGACCGGCACCGTTAGTATGCCGTTTTTCCTGCCGGCGCATCTTGCAAACTGTTTCTGCATATGCTATAATGCCGATAGGCAGACAGAGGGATCGCAATGAAATCTGTCATCTTTAACACCAAAACGAAACCCCCAGAGTGGCACCTCTGAGGGTTTCTTGTTCCTTTACGGGGAACCAGTCCGAGGTTAGTTGTCATTATTGCTGCCGCTGTCTAACCATTTGATGATGTAATGGCACACTACACCGCCCATGACAGTGACAAATAAAGTGATCGCAATGTCCGTCATCTTCTTCACCCCCTCTCCGTTGCCGGTTTGGGATGACAACAAGACAAGCATATCACATCTTGTCGGAATTGGCAAAACCTGTATGTTTTTTGTCACATCTGCACAACCGGGTGCTTCCGCTGCGGGTCAGATCGGAGCGCATAGCAGGCTTCCAGCTGTACAGATTCACTAAAATGCATACGCTGCACCGTAGTCAGCCATCCATCCCGGGTTCTTCTCCGAAACGAGATGCTGCATGCTGGTGCTCATGCGCGCCACCGCATCATCGAAATGCCGCGTGATGATGTCGAAGCTGCCGCCGTCCGCGATGATCACGCCCGCGATCGTGGGGAGGCACTGACGGATCAGCCAGCGTTTCTTCTCGTCTATCGTCCTCTGCACGGATTCCACATACAGCCGCAGCTTGCCCACTGCTCCGACAAACTTTTCCCAGAGCGGGTGCGCGGAGCAGCGCGACCTGTTGGAGTCATCCGGGACTATCATCCGCACATAGTTGTTCAGGATTTCCATAATGATCTCACCGAGCTGCTTTCTTTGAATCAGGTAATCTGCAGCTATGTTCGCCCGGTCGTTCTTGAGTTCTATCTCCCACCTTACCCAAGGATCCTCCAGCTCTTCCCCATCCGCTGCCTTCTGGTTCTGTTCCAGCTGCTTGTCATACACCCGCAGCATCACCTCGCTCTGCCGGGAACCGAAATAGATCGTGTGCCCTGTCTTCTCATTTGCAAATGTTGACTCCCGAACGTCCTTATACACCCGGAACTTGCTGACCACTTCCTGCCGTTCCAGAAAGCCCTTCACATCATCCAAAGCGAAATACTGCGCGCCCAGATCGTCTACTGCAAGGTCAAAACGAGTAAGCCATCCCAGACGCCGGATCTGCTGCAGGAACTCGACCATGATGCTATTGTCGAAGTCGCTTAAAGAGACTGCAGCAGCGGAAAAGGGCGTGTCGCTTGTGATGGATGCCCGGAAGTGTTCCAGCAGGTCAGGGATGGCCGTGCCGCTGATCACTACATGGATGCCCATGCCCTCATTGCCATCTGACAAGATTGTGACCGGAGCGCTTTCCAGCCGGTGCATCTTTTTATAGCCGTTCGCTCCCCGCGGCAGGAGGAGAAAATCTTCGTTTGTATATCCCAGGAAGGAAATCATTTCAGATACTTCCGTGATGATCGTAGATGTGAATGCGATCCAGTCTATAGATACTTTCAAAGAATTGTTTAACCGTTCAGAGTTCCCGTACATGGCACACCTTGTATTTACTACCCCCGTATTACTATACCGGGGGTAGACCCCTTTCCGGCCTCGCGCGAATTGTCTGACAAATCAAGACTGCAGCAGTCGAGTTGTATCTCCCCGATACACAATTACCTTCCGAAGTGGTAAACGTATTCGAGTCCCGTCTCGCGCTCTTTTTAATGAAGCGGAAACGTTGATATTTACAGCGTTTCCGCTAATTTTGTGTGTCTACAAATCGGTAGACAGTTGTAGACAGTACCTTAGTACTATTACAATGCCTTTGATATGAAGTCATAGGTTTCTTTTTCCGTCAATGGATTGTAGATATATTCCAGGGTTGTGGAAAGGTTGCTGTGCCCTAACATTTCCCTGATGCAATCCAGAGGTACGCCGCTTGCATTCAGATTGCTTGCGTAAGTCTTGCGCATTTTATGGGTGCTTTTTGTGCGTACCCCCTGTCTCTCCGCAAATTTTTCCAATACATAAGCTATCTGTCTGGATGTAATGCGTTCCCCATCCCTCATAAAAATGTACTTCCCCTGTTTTGGTATCTTCTTTAAGATTGATACCGCTTTCGGGATAAGGATAACAAAGCGGTCACGGTTTGTTTTGGTATGTTCTACTACCTCATATTGGTTTGTTTCCTGATTCCTGACTTCTTCACGGACAATATGAAGATGTGAAAGGTCTTTGCAGTCTTCCCATTTAAGGGCGGCTAACTCGCCCACACGCAGGCCGAGCAAAAAATTGATTTTTACAGCCAGAAATGCAACATCCTCTGTCTCTGTATACATTTTGTCAAGATACTGGTTCAGTTCCTTTAATTCCTCTGTATTGTAAGTCTCTGTCCTGCCCGTTTTCTTGACAATCTGTCTGTACTTGACGTATATCTCTACCTTATCCATAGGATTATCAATCAGATATCTTTTCCTTATACTATATGTATACATCCCATTGAGAATCGTCTTTATGTTGCACCACTCTTTTCTGGACAGGTTAAACTCCTTTACAATACGGTTGCACTCCTGTTCCAATATAAGTTCGTCAATCTTCTTGATTTTCATATCATGCAGGACAGACGGTTCAAAATATTTGCGGTAGTGCTGTCTGTGCCTTTTAATGGTATTGGAACTGTTTGTAACAGTAGCCTTATACGCCAGCCATTCCTCATAAAGTCCGTAAAATGTTAAGTTGTCAATGTGCGTATTAGCGAAATATATTGGAATCAGCTTTCCCAATAATTCCTCTTTTGATTGTGCCTTGATATTTTTGCGCTTTCCTTTTTCGTCTTTATAGCAAGTCTGCCAACGTCCGTTTTCTGTAGCCGGTGGCGTAATCGCATACGGGTGCATTTTTAATATAGCATCTATCTTCTTTGACATAAGCGTATCAAGCACACTGTCTATATTTATTATACCAAATTTTACGGCATCCTGCAATATTTTACTCGTTTTTTCCATATTTTCACCACCTTTTACAGTGGTGTAAAGAATTGTATTTTCGTGGAATTTTAATGTTTTTAATTTTATGAGTTTGTCAGGTTTTTAAGATGCTTTATTTTTTCAATGGTTATATTTCAATTTTATTTTCATTTTCTTCTTTATTGTTTTGTCACTCTTTACACCTTTTGTTTCATTGTTTCAAAAATGGATTTTCCGAATTTATAATCTCTCGGAATCCATATAAATAGTCTTTACTATACCTATATTTTGGCATCGCCCAATGATGAGTTTTCATAAACTCTGCTTATGTGGCGTTCCGTCTTTGCGGTTATCAGATAATCGGTATCTGTCTGGGACAATGCACCCGTTTCCGGGTCTGCCGTCAGATTGTAAATGCCGGTCTCTATAACGTTCCTGCCGTCCTCGTCTGTTTCAATGACTCCAAAATTGGGTATGAAGACCTCTAGGTCACTATTATCATTCATGCTGAAGGTTACGTCTGGCTTTGCAAGTCCCTGTGAATTAAAGTACCGTTTCTTGTTGTACATCTCTTTATCGGTCAGCAGGGCGGTAGTCACATATTTTGTAATATAGGAAGCGGCTCTCTCCGGGCTTTCTATCTCTTCGCAGTCGCTAAACCCGTATTCCCATTCTGTCAGGTTATAGACCTGCCTGTTATGCCTGATGACGGGCTTCCCGTTCTTTGGGTTTGCCGCTTCCACAAAGTCAGCGGGGACATTGCCTAACAGCCCGTGGAAATGGACAGCCCCGGATTTGTGCAGTTCAGGAATCAATAAATAGCTAAATTGTCCATGCCTGTCTCTCATTTTCCTGCACCATTTTAGATAATATGAAGTGACCTCACATTTGTAGCAACGTGGATTTACCTGTATACTGAGTTTTGGAACAAACAATGGTAACAGG
>VSNY01000216.1 GCA_009774535.1 Lachnospiraceae bacterium | reverse complement strand
GATAGAATAGTAAAGCTGGATTTCCCTTAATGTTTCCGCATGGTATATTGCCTTGCCATACACACGGGCATAATTTTTCAAATAGATACTGTCCTGTATCATATATTCCTTAAAATCCTCAATAGAGAGTTTTCCGTCCTTCATATCCTGCACAAACAGAGTGGCGCTACACTTGTCCCAGACAGGCTTATTCTGTTTCAAAATACTTTCCATAAATGACATTTCCATTTCCTCCTTGTGATAAAAAAATAGAGCTTCCAAATCATCAGAAGCTCTTTCAGACGCAGTACGGCGTAAGAAATTGCTTCCCTACGCCGGTATTAGCCGACAGGTCAAGAGGTCAGGTCTTACCTTTTTCAACTTGTTCAGTTCCCTCGCAAACACATATCATTCTTATTTAGTTAAAAACAAAAAGGACATTCCATGTGTAGGGAATATCCTAAAAAATACGGTATCGTATCGTTCAGCTCCCTACGTTGGTATTAGCCAACAGGTTCAAAGGGTCAGGTTTTACCTTCTCAACTACATTGTAGTCCCCCCGCTTAGATAATAGTATAGGTGATATGGGATTGAAAGTCAATAGACCTCCCCCCTCAAAAACTATAACATTTTGTCTGTTACTTTTCACACGGTAGTCGGCATAAAAAAACAAGCTCCCCATACCCACACTTTGCATGGGCAGGGAAGCCTGTTTCCGCTTTCAATTATTCCGCTTCAATCAATGCAAGCTGCTCAAATTCCGTATCTGTCATATCCCGCAGTTTTCCAATCACTCTATGGGATAACTCCGTCATATCCGTATCATCAAGATATGGCAAGGCTCTTTCGATGTCCGCTATGACCTCGTTCCTGCCTTCTCCTGCAAATATGCAGATTAAATTGCTTTCTTCCACTGTAAACTTTGTATTCATATTTTTACATCTCCCTCTGATTTTTCTTTTCATTTTCCTTTGCTTCATGGTCTTTGCCCTGACCGGAAACAATCGCCTTTTTCTCCGCAAGGCGGGCTTTTAAGGAAGTCCTTGCTGCCGGACGCTCCTGCTCCCTTCTGTTTTCTTCCTTTTGGGCTTTCTCCCCTGCCCCGTTATTCAGCACGTTGTCAATCATGTTATAGTTGTTTTCTTCCAGTTCCTCAATCTTGGCAAGGGGCTTGTATTCCGACAGCTTTTCAAGCAGTTCCGCCGCCTTCTTTGTTTCCTCCGGCTCTGCGCCCTCCACAAGCACATTGGCAAGCCAATCTGTCATATATCCGGTATCGCCTTTTTCTATGGCTTCCGCCCCGTCCGCCACATTTTCCGTCATGCTCTGTATGCTGTCATGGTATTGGTTCCGGTCATAATCATACACAAAACGGTCAAACTCTACCGCAAGCTGTTCCGCAGGCGTCAGGTCAGGCATACGGATTTCCCACACCCTCGCTTCCATTTCCTCGCTCATCTTCCCGTCAATCTCCATGTCGGGCAGCTTCGCCGCAAGCTGGGCGATTACTTCCATCGCCTGCGGATTGTCCTTTATTTCAGGGATATAGTCTAATATCTCTAAATCAATCCGCCTGCCGGACAGTATATCCATTTCCGTATCCTGATATGGTTCATCGCCCGGTTTATGGATACTGACGCCGATTGCGGGTATCCCGTTCATGCGCTCCGGCGGTATCTGCTTCCAGATAGCGATTGCTTCATCAACAGTAGGGATATTCTCATAAAACTCGCCTAAATTGTGGAACTCTCCGCACTCCGCAACGGTCAGCGTGACTTCCGGCTCTGCCCGCTCCGGGAATAAAGCTGCCCGCAGCCCTTTTTCCTCATGGTTTTCTCCGTCAAATATCGTGATCCGGTCAGTTTCCGCATTGAACTCTATGGAAAAGTCCAGCCTTTCCCCCTGCTGAATCTGTGCAAACTCCCCGATGTCAATCCGCTCTCCATACTGCCCCATATCCACAAAAGGCAGCCTGCACTCCGCATAGGCTCTGCACAGCCCTTCCGCATCAAGACCGCTTGTATTCTTAAACCACCGTTCCTCGTCATTCATGCGGATATTGAAAAGGCTTATCAGCTCATGTTCTCTTGCTTCACGCACTCTGTCAAGATATTCCTCCACATTCGGAAGGTACGTTTCAAGCGTTCCCGTCCTTTGGGCGGTAATCGGGTTTATATCCACTTTTATGCCGCCAATAGAAAGCCCGTCTGCATTGAATGTGTCAAACAGCACATCTTCACGCTCGTTTGTGGAAAGTTCCACCGCCACGTCAAGGTCAGAGCCGTTCCGCTCCAATCCCCGGCATCTGCTCCCGGTTACTGCCACGTCCACAATCTCCGCATCAATGCCGGATTCATCAATCTTTGCCTGCACATGGCATTTTACGGTTTCCTCAATCTCTGACGGGTTCATTTCGCTGATCTCATGGAATAATTCATCGGTCTTTGCCTTGAAGTCTGCGACCACATTTCCCTTCGGTTCGATTTTGTCTGCCGCTTCCACCCTTTCCATCAATCCATCATAATCAATCGGTATCAGTTTGTCACTGTCACGGATATTCCCCCTTGCTCCGTTATCAAAAGGATTGTCTTTCAAATCTTCCACTATATTGTCAAGCGCTTCCCTGATGTCCACATCGGGATTGTCATACACACCACCGTCTATTTCCTTGTAATCCATTCCCATAATGGAATAATCATAGCCGCCCTCTGTTTCCTGTATGCTGATATAGCGGTCTGCTATCTGGAAGGCAAGCTCCGTTTCCGGCATTTTTTCCGGCTCTGCTGTCAGCTTCAAATCATGTCCAGAAGTGTCCTGCCTGTCCTCTAAGGATTGTTTCATCTCCGCAAGCACTTGTTCCCGTTCATCTCCGAGGTCAATGATCTCGTCCTCATCTTCCAAATCCAACGCTGCGGCTGTCTGCTTTGCTCCGGCTGGCTCTGCCTGCTGTTCAGACTGCTTCGGTTCTATCTGTTCCGGCTCTGCCTGTTTTGGTTCTGCGTCGGACTTCTGGACATCATGTCCAGAAGTTTCTTTTACTTCCTCCTGTTCCTCTGCGGCTCTGGCTTGAACAATATCCTTATACTCATTTTCCATCAGACCAAGAAATGCGCTTCCCATTTCTTCATAAGAAATATGTTTTTGGGCATTTCCCAAAGTGACTGTCACATCTTCAACTCCAAACACCGCAACAGCGTCATGTTCGCCTACTCCTATTACCCGTTCATAGCCGCCAATAAGAGCCTTTGCAAGTTCCTCATGAATATCCTCTCCATTTTGCATACGGAAAGCTATATCATATATGTCAGGCTCTGATACCAAGCCGCCACCATACAACGCTTTTTCGCTTGGCTTAAATCTGTCAATATATCCGTCCTCAAAAAAGCGATACCCCAAATCTTCTATCTCATCCCACGCAAGAAATTTTTTTGCAACCAAAGGCGCATTGTCTGTTTCAAGGAACTGCTTTTCTTCCTCTGTCAGTTCAATCCCCGTTCTGTCCGCCTCCTGCTCCTTTACGCCCTCCAATGCCCTTGTAAAATGCGGAAGTTCCGTAAACCCATAAGAATCTACAAAGTGTGTGCTGTTCTTCCCGTCCTCATGCAGCACAACAATGTCGCTGACAGAAAGGGAATGTCCTTTGTAATCCGCCGGGTGGTCTATATTAAACTTTTCAAAAAGAGAATTGAGCCTTTGGCTTTGTGTCTGCCCCTGAATGTCCGAAAGTTCCCCCGTATAGATAAGATTGTAATTCCCCGGCTGGATTTCTTTGAAGTCATCAGACAGAAGATTCCTTCTTAGCAATTCCCCTGTGCCTGCAAAATGAAAACCACGAAGCTCCGGGCTGTCTTTTAACTGGTAAATGCCATATTTGTCCGTATCTCCATATAATAGCTGCGCTTCTTTTTCCGGTGCGCCCTCCGCAAGTTCCTCCTGCATGGAACGGAACGCCCTCTCGTTTTCCCAATCGCCCTTTTCTATGCCAAAGATGCCCTCATACTCCGTAATCTGTTCCTCCCCCTCTATCAAGGTTTCCGAACCGTCCTCATGGAGCTGGTAGACAGGCAGGTCACGCTCAAACAGTTCCACCGCTGTTTCTTTTGTGAGCGGCAGCATTTCTTCCCATGTATATCCGTATTCGTGCATTTGTGACAGCCCGATCATGCCGTCAGGGAGCGCATCTATCTCCGCCTGCGCCCGATCCATTGTTTCCATAAGCAGGGAAATATCATCTTTCTGCCCCGCAATAGACCTTGCAAGGGAAACCGTTTCCTCCATGTTGTCCAGCTTATAAGCATGGTTCATAATCAGGTTCTTTTCCTCCATACCAAATACTGTCCCGGAAAATTCCATGCGGCTGATAAGCTGCTCTGCCTGCTGCATAGAGGAAAGGTGGTGTTTCATTGACACTTCTTTTTTATTCAGGTCAATCTCAAAGTCATTGAACTGCGGGTATCCGTCATTTCTGCCGCCGCCGACAATAATAGGGATATAATCAGCGTCATAATTTTCCAGACATCTGTGGACGCTCTTTATGCCCTTTTCTTCCAGCTTTGCAAGCGCCGCCATAATCTCCTGCACTTCCTCTGGCGTTTTATTGGTAATGCGCTCTACCTCAAAACCGTCCGCATAGGTAATCTTCAAAATCACATCATCTGCCCCGATAGGCTCTTTTGCTTTTTCATTCAGTGCCATTTCTGCCTGCATATCAATCACTTCGTTTGTGTCAATATTATACCGGACATCAAGGCGGTACTCCCCAAACTCCTTTGTATCCTGATTGGCAATCTCCGTAGTCCATGCACCCCTGCTCTCCAGATATGCGGCAGCGTTCAGCCTGTCATCCTCATTCATGCCAGAAAGCGCTTCTACAATCTCCGCTGCTTCCATGCCCTTTACGCTCAAAAGGCTGTATTCTGACAAGTCCTCTTTCTGTATCAGAAGAAGGCTCTCTTTTTCCTGCTCCTGCATGATTTCCCGGTCACGCTGTAATTCCTGAAGCTGCCCCTCAATGCCCGTTATCAGTTCCGATGCAGTTTTCCGGATTGTGTCAAGGGAAGATTTTAACTCCCTCATGTCTTTTCCGCTGCTCCACCCGGCTATGTATCCGAAAGAATAATCTGATGTGTCTATGCCGAAGTGCTGGCACACCGTATAGGCAATACTTTCCGCTTCGACTTCTTTGGTGTTCCTGTCCTTTACCGGGGCAAGCAGATCATCCTTTTCCACTTCCCTGCTGTGCAGCATGGCATGTGCGGTTTCATGCACCATTGTTTTCAAAGTCTGGCTCTCGCCCATGCCCTCCTGCACCCCGATCCGGTTCTCTGCGGGGCTGAAATATCCCTTTGAATCGCCGGGAATTTCCTCAAAGCTGATTGATACGGGGGAAACATAGGTAATTGCCTTGATAAAGTCCTCATAGCCCTCCACTGTCGCTAATAATTCCTTTGCTTCCAGTTCCGGGATAGGCTCTCCGTCCGTCTGCGATACGTCAAATACGGACACCGCACGAAAAGCGGGAATCTTTACCTCCACTTCCTCGGTCTGCGGCATACCGTCCTTGTCAAACACCACTTCGCCTGTTACCGGGTCTAACTTATCCCGTTCCTCTTTTATCTTATATGGGGCAGGGGCAAGGATACGGATTCCCTTTTCCCCTTTATTTACATGGCGGTTGAAATTGGTCTGCCATGCCTTGAAGCCATATGCTTTGTTCATAGTTATCCTCCTTAATCTTAGTTTTTATATCAAATTCGGGCATTTAATGTATGGTTT
>VSNY01000215.1 GCA_009774535.1 Lachnospiraceae bacterium | reverse complement strand
TACGACGACTTCTTGATCCTATCCTGGCTAAAGTATAGCAGGCTTTTGGGAATTCCCCCAAAAGCCTAATTGAAGTAAAAAACTTATTCTTCCTCTTAGCTTCACCTGCACTTAGCTTTTCAATCTCACGCTTGGCCGATGCTTGATCTGATTTTTGGATAAAACGTTTGACGGCCTCATTACTGCTTGTATTTGTCCAATAGTTTTTTGGATGTGTTTCAGGATCTGCCTGCAATGCATCGCAATAATTAAGCACATCCCAAGGGCAGGTAATTTTTTTCCTGTCTTTCATTTCAGCCCGCCTTTCTGTAAAATCGCTTCTAATCAGCTTCTGGATTTGCAGGAACGGTTACCAAACTATGAATCAGCTATACCGTCTTCATAACAAGCACATAAGCCGGCGGCAGATTTTTAAATTCCAGCAGTCTTCCGGTCATATGGAAATATTCCATAAAAAAGTTCTGTTTGGCCAGGCTGTATTGGAAAGTAAGAAAACGCCCTTTGGGACCGATCGCTTTTTGTGTGGCCAGCAGGATTTCTTCAGATACGGTCTTTGGCAGAGATGTAAAAGGCAGACCGGATATAATATAATCGGCTGTCTGAAAACCAAATTGGGACAGATAATGGTTTACATCTGCTGCGTCTCCCTGAATCAGATATACATTCGGTTCACTGGCAAATTCTTTTTTCAGTTTTTCGTAAAAAACAGGATTTTGTTCGATTACAAGCAGTTTTGTATGGCTTCGTTTGCGGCGCACCAGTTCTTTGGTAAAAGAACCAGTTCCAGGGCCGTATTCTACAATACATTTTGCGCGTGAAAAACAAACGGGTTCCATCATTTTTGCTGCCAGCGCTTTTCCGCTTGGCGCAATCGCTCCGATTGTTCTTGGATGTTTGATAAACTGCATGAAAAATTGAAACATTTTATAATCCTCCTTATGCTTTTGTAATAGGCTCTCTTCCAAATTTCTCCCCAATTGCTTCGGCCACCTTCATTCCGTCCATTGCCGCAGACATAATCCCTCCCGCATAACCGGCGCCTTCCCCGCATGGATAAATACCGCCGACAGCGCTTTCATACTGCTCGTTCCTCAAAATCCGCACCGGGGAAGAAGTTCGGCTTTCAACGCCGGATAAGATGGCGTCATAACGGTCAAATCCCGGAATATAGCCTGCAAACTGTTCCATAGCGCTGATCAGGGGTGGCTGCATTTCTTTTGGAAGCAGCTGCCCAAGATCCGCGAAGGTGCATGCTCCTTTGGCTTGGGAAGCAAAATCTCCATAATTGCGCGAAACCCGTCCAGCCTTATAATCGCCGTAAAGCTGCTGTGGAATCCGCCCTGCTCCAAGCCGATATGCGCGTTTTTCTAACTCCCGCTGAAAGGCGATTCCATTTAGCGGATGGCTGCCGCCGCCCGGAAAATCATCCGGCGTAACGGAAAGAATTACTGCGCTGTTGGCATTTTTTCCATCTCGCTTCTGGTAGCTCATACCATTTACAGCAAGCATGCCTTCTTCAGATGAAGCGTTCACGACGTAGCCGCCCGGACACATGCAAAACGAATAAACGCCCCGCTGCCTTCCACTGCCGTCCGGGCAGGATGCTGTTACTTTGTAGGATGCTGCTGCAAGACCGTGCAGGTCAGCGCCGTGATATTGATGCAGGTCGATCATTTTCTGCGGGTGCTCGATCCGAAAACCAACCGCAAATGGTTTTGCTTCCATCGGAAGATCATGGCGATGCAGCATTTCAAAGGTATCACGCGAACTGTGGCCGATCGCCAGCACTAAAAGATCTGTCAAAATCCGGCGTGTCTGACCAGCAGATTGTGTCGTAACCGCGCAAAGCCTGCCACCTTCTACATGAATCTCTTTTAGACAAGTCTCAAAGCAAAAAGTACCGCCCAGCCGGATAATCTCTTCCCGCAGGCTGCTTACGATATGGATCAGGCGGTCGGTTCCGATATGCGGTTTGTTTACATATAAAATATTGCTGTCCGCGCCATGCTGCACAAAAGTTTCCAAGACAAAGCGGCTGCGTCCGACAGGATCTTTGACAAGCGTATTCAGCTTTCCGTCTGAAAATGTACCAGCCCCGCCTTCACCAAACTGCACATTGGAAGAGGTATCCAATATGCCGTCTTTCCAAAATCGTTCCACATCCTGCCTGCGCTGATCTGCCGTTTTACCTCGTTCGATGACCAGCGGCTGAAAACCATGTCTGGCGAGCAGATACGCACAAAAAAGCCCGGCTGGACCGCTTCCGGCAATGACTGGCCGATGCTGCAGTTTTTTTGTGCCGCTTGTTGGAAATGTGTAAATTTTTCTGTTGGTTAACATAATATTTTTATTGTGAACCTTTTGGATCAGCTTTTTTTCCTGGTCCGATTTTATGTGCAGATTAACGTCTACCGTATATACATAAAATAGCGTCTGGCCGCGTCTTGCGTCTATGGACAGCTTCCAAATCTCAAAATCGACCGGATCTGTTTTCTTAAGATGCAGCAGTTTTTTGATCTTTTGTTCAATATCTTTTTTTTCATGCCTTACAGGCACTTTGATTTGCTGAATCCTGATCATAATTTTCTTTGATACCTCTTCTTCCTGCTTGATCTGATCAGTATGTATACTGCTTATCGTTTCTAATTGCTTTCAGAGAATGCTTAGATTTGCGGGTATTACAACGCTCCATTCCAGTTTCTGCAGCGCGGATGCTTTTGCCGGCTGTATAACCGCTTGCCCACGCCCACTGCAGATTATATCCGCCGCATTTCGCATCTACATCAATCATTTCTCCCGCAAAATACAACCCTGGAACGATTTTTGATTCCATACTTTCGGGATCAATTTCCTGCACCGGGATACCGCCAGCTGTTACTTGCGACGCCTCAAAGCTTTTTGTGCCTGTAATATGAACCTTATAATTTTTCAGCAGTGCAGCCAGCTTCTGCACACGTTTTGTTCCACATTTGCTGCACAATTCTTCGGTCTGGATACCTGCCCGTTTACAGACAGGCGCAATAAGTTTATCCGGCAAAAATCCGATCATGCATTCTGCCGTCGTTTGTCCTGTATGATAAGGACTGGAAAAACGGGCTTCCAGATTGGCGGCCAGTTCGGCTTCTGACTGTTCCGGCTTCCAATCCAAGATGACTTGAACCAGACTGCCTTGCGCTAATGCCTTTGCGGCTATGCGGCTGAACTGGAAGATCACGATTCCGGAAATTCCGTAGTCTGTGATCTGCAGTTCTCCTTGTTCCTGAGATTTTAACTTCCCATCGGCATATAACGACGCTGCACAGCTGATCCGGACGCCTGCGGGAAGTTTCCATTTTGCATAATCTGCCAGAAGCGGGACAAGCGCAGGCAGCGGAGTTTGGATTGTGTGTCCAAGCTGTTTCGCATAGAGAAAACCGCTGCCGTCACTTCCGGTCTTTTTTGCAGACTGCCCTCCGGCGGACAGGATGCAGTTACGGCAGTAGACAGGCTGCTGCTTTGTTTGTATTACAAAAAGATGCGGGTAAAAATTGCCGTGGATATGAATGTCTCTTTCTTTATGTATACTGCGTATGCCAACAGATACTTGCAGCGGAATACGCAGCCGCTTCACCTCTGCCAGCAGCACGTGCCTGACCGACGATGCCTGTCCGCTTTCCGGATAGATGCAGGTTCCGTTTTTTTGGACTGGACAGATCCCGAGTTCTTCAAAAAAACGGATGGTATCATAATGAGAAAACTGTTGCAGCACCTGCGCTGCAAAGCCTGGACACTCACAATAATAAGATTCCAGGCCCTGATCCATATTGGTATAGTTACATTTTCCATTTCCGGTTGCGAGGATTTTTTTACCTGCCTGATCCATATGTTCCAGTAATAGAACCTTTGCGCCTGCGCGGGCAGCAGTGATTGCGGCCATCAGGCCGGATGCTCCCGCACCGATTATGGCCGCGTCATAAATGGTTGTTTTTGTCATTCCTGTACTCCTTCATGGTTCTTAGCTTGTACAGCTTTCCAGATATCCGTACAATTCCTGCTCATTGATAAAGTATTTCCCGCTTTCCAGTTCCTGGCGCTGCTTGACGGTTGTCTCACTGTATGGGATACCCGTGTGAAAAAACAAGTTATCGGTATGATAATGATATACATCCAGATAGCCGTTTACCACTTTTAATTCAAACCGGTATTCCGCAGCATTTCCATTCACTGGCTGGGTCTGTGGATCTGCAGTTGTATTTTCCCGCTGCATCTGAGGATGCGGAATTGCAGAAGCCATCGTTCCCGGATGTGCCGTTTCTGGTTCTGTATCAGGCTGTGCCGCTGACACTGCCCTTCCATCGTTTTTCTGTTCTCCATAGGTCCGGCCTATTTCTTTTCTATGTGACTGATACTGCACGACTGCTATAATCGCCGTCCCTGCAGCGACGAGCAGGAACAGCGACAACCAGAAGATCCGCATACTTTTTTTGTGATTCATACTAACCTCCATTGCTGTATTCCATCGGTTGCTAAAGTCTGATTTACAAAAAAGTATGCACATGACAGATTACTTTTATTCATAATCTGTATAAAAAATTAAAACCGGCAGAGTATAGTTCTCTTTCCAATAGATTTAACATAGAATAACGATGTCTAAAATTTCCCGCAATTCACGAGCAGCAATCAGCGCAACCCATTTGCAATTATAAGGAACTGCGCATCAGCCGTTTCATCATCTTCGCCATCCGTCTCCCGCCCGGAAACTTGCGCATCTCCTCCGGCGTCATTGCCCGCAGGATCACTAACAAGAACAGGTACACGACGATACCAGTTAGAATCGCCGCCGGAACGGTTACATATTTCTGACTGACCGCCTGGCTCAAAGACACTTCCACGATCCATCCCATCGAGGCCATAATCGATGCGCACACACCTGGCAACACAAAGGTCTTCATAAACTCCGGCGCCCAGTATCCGCTGCGGTACAGCGCAATCTGGTTTAACACTGTTACGCAGACCCCAAAAACTGCCATAGATGCAACAACGGCATACACATTCAGCTTTGTATATTTTAACAGCAGCACCAGTGTCAGCACCTGCAGCGCGAGTGCAATCCCGCTGTGAATCACGGGTGTACGCAACTTTCCAATCCCTTGCAGGATACTGGCCGTAACCGTGGCCAGGGAATAAAAAATAACCAGAACTCCTCCGGCAAGCAGCAGCCCGGACGCGAGCGGCTGCGTATCCTGAAATAAAAATTCCATAACCGGCGCGGACATCAGCATTAACACGAAGGAAAATGGAAATGCAACCAGCATTGCAAACCGAATTGCAAGTTCCGTCTTTTCTGCAACTTCCTCGGTCTGTTCTTTTACAAAAGAAGCAGTAATACCTGGAATGCAGGCAGCGCCGATTGCCGCTGCGATCGCGATCGGCAGGTTCATCAGCGTGCGGAACTTACCTGAGAAAACGCCCCACCATAATGCAATCTGCTCCGGGTCAGCCTGATCTTTCATCATAAATTTAAAAATACCCTGTTCGACTACGACATTGATATTAAACAGCAATGAGGCTGCAAGAAACGGCAGCACCGTCAGCAGCATCCGGCGAAACAGCACGTCGTACGGTACTCTGCGCGCGCGTTCTCCCCGCATCTTTTTACGAAAAATACGGATATAGCCTTTGTACAGAATATATAAAAACAGCAGGGAAAAAAGCGCACCCGCAACGGTACCTGCGGCAGCGCCCGCAGCGCCATATGCTGCGCGGTAACCTTCTTCGTTTGCAAGCACGTTCCCAATACGTCCGCCCTTGGACGCCAGCAAGTAAGCGGCAAGTA
>VSNY01000214.1:5298-5842 GCA_009774535.1 Lachnospiraceae bacterium | reverse complement strand
GGCGAGATTATACGGAAGGATATGGATAAGGGCGAGGCCATGGAACGTGTCTGTGAATACTATGGTGCGGATATGGCAGATACGGTTGCCTTTGGCGACAGTATGAATGATCAGCAGATGCTGGAATATGCGGGGGTTGCCGTTGCAATGGCGAATTCCTGCCAGGAATTAAAAGACTGTGCAGATGTTGTCTGCGAGAGTGTTTATGAGGATGGGGTTTATTTTGAATTTAAGAGAATGAATCTGATATAGGAGGAAAATAAAATGAGAACATTTGAATATGCAGTTATTGATGAACTGGAAATCCAGGCACGTCCGGCAGGAATGCTTGTGCAGGAAGTGAGAGTCTGTTCTGGATTTGATGAAAAGACGAGGAATACAGACCTGGCGATTACATAAAAAAAGTCAGATCTAACAATATCCGGCAGATCTTATAAAGAATGCCATAACCAGACGCTGCGGGCGGGGGGGGGGGGGCCCCACGCGGTTTCCCCCCCCCCCCCCACCCAGGGACCGCAAAAAAAAAAAACCCAAACCGTTTAAA
>VSNY01000214.1:0-5288 GCA_009774535.1 Lachnospiraceae bacterium | reverse complement strand
AACCTCCCTTTTTTTTAATATACTCATCCCAAACTCGCTCGGGGGGGGGGGGGGGGGGGGCCCTCCGTGGCCCCCCCCCCCCCCGCCCGCAGCGTCGTCCGGCAATCAAAAAAACCCAAACCGTTTGACAACTTCCATAAACCATCCGCATTTTCCCCAAAAAAAATGTAAAAACTTCCCCGATTGCTAATCTTTCCATTTTCTGTTATAATAAACCCAATTATGTAAAAAACACCGCATACCCATCCCGTATGCAGAAATGATGCACCAATATGTTATTGAAAAACCAGTGCAAAAATACAAAATATTTAATTCAGCATTAACATAAGGAGATTAGACTAGCATGGAGAATCTGATAGACAAACGCCAGATCACTGCCAGAGTAAGAAAGCTGACATGGGAACGCATCTGGCTTCATATGGAAGTGGAGGTCACTTTCGCGCAGGGGGCGGATACAGAGAGCAAACTGTCCTTTTACATGATCAACGGCCTGTTTGAGCCAAAAGCGAAACTGCAGATCACAGGCATCGAAGGAAATATTTACAAGCTTCGGATCAATGTTACCAATCCCGGCACCGGGCTGTGCCTGCCGCAAGGGACTTATTCCATGATTATCTGCCAGAAAAATCGCCAGATGGCAAAGGCCGAAATTGCGGAATCACTCGTAAAGGAAATGAGCAGCGCTTCCAGGAATTTTTTGTACGGCGGGCGCGCAAAAGTATATTCCGTGACATTTTATGTGACAGAAGGCGATGAAGGGCTGCCGTTTATTATGTATGTGCTTGCAGGGGGCCGTACCGGGATCAGCGCCCCGGTTGTGCATGCGGCAAAGAAGGGTTTTCATCCGAAAGAACAGCTGATTAAGAAATACTCCAAGATGAATAAGCCGTTAAAAGTGGATATGTATTGGAAATACCGGAAAAAATATAAGCATAGGAGCAAAAAGCCGGTTGTGATGTTTATGTCGGAACAAAGCACAAGCATCAGCACCAATTTAAAAGCGGTGAAAGACCGTATGCTTGCGCGCGGCATGGACAAAGATTATATCATTGTGGAATCGTACCGTTCATCCGTGACGAATCCGCGCCAGGGGATTAAGAGCTGGATGGACATGCTTAAGAAAATGGCGATGGCTGATTTTATTTTCCTGGACGATCATGCACCGGTGTTGGACTGGCTGATCGTAGACAAGGATACGACGCTGATCCAGCTGTGGCACGCGGGGGCGGGATTTAAATCATCCGGCTACAGCAGGTGGGGGCATATTGGCTGTCCGGCGCCGTACAGCTGCCACAGACAGTATAAATATGGGATTTCCGGATCGAAACACATTGCGCATTTCTTTTCCGAAGTATGGGGCATTAATGATTCCCAGGTGCTTCCGACCGGGATGCCGCGTATTGATGAGTTTTTAGACGAAGATTACCGCCGCCGGAAGACCAGGGAACTGTATGATAAATATCCAATGTGCAAAGGGAAAAAGGTGATTTTGTTTGCGCCGACGTATCGGGGGACGAATAAGGCGAATGCGCATTATCCGTATGAGCTGATTGACTTTAAGCGTCTTTATGAGCTGTGCGGCAAGGATTATGTAGTGCTATTTAAAATGCATCCGTGGGTGGCGTCAGAGGTGCCGATTCCGGAACCTTATAAAGACCGGTTTGCGGATGTGGGCAGGTATCCGAATATCAACGACCTGTTTTATATTACAGAACTTTTGATTACGGATTATTCTTCCAATATTTTTGAATATTCCCTGATGAAAAAGCCAATGCTATTTTTTGCATTTGATGAAATCCAATATTCTTTTTCGAGAGGGTTCCACCGGCCATATGAAGAATCCGCGCCGGGAAAAATCTGCCATACGTTTGACGAAGTGCTGACAGCGATCGCGGCGGAAGATTTTGATTATCCAAAAGTAGAAGAGTATGTGGAAAAACATTTTGATTATATTGATAGCCATGCATCCGACCGGGTGATTGACTGGATTCTTTTAGGGCAGATGCCGGATACGGTGAAAAAGGACCTGGCAGCGGACGCAGCGATTAACAAAGAGCTGGAAACGCTTGATTTTAAACCGGCGGAAAGCTGACGCAAGGCTGATAAAGAGGATCTTGCGCATGCTGGATAAATTTGCCAGGGATGGATTGGTAAATCATCAGTTACGGTCAGGAGGAAAAATGACGATATGAATATAGCTATTATTTTTGCAGGAGGGAGCGGGGTCCGCATGGGCTCCGGCATTCCGAAGCAGTTTCTGGAAATTAACGGAAAACCGGTGATTGTGCATACGCTGCAGTTATTTCAGTATCATGATGAAATTGATAAAATCTATATATCCGTGCTGGAAGATTATATCGGATATATGCAGGAACTTGTAGATGAATACCGTCTGCACAAGACAGCGGCGATTATCCCGGGCGGGCTGACCGCGCAGGATTCCATTTACAACGCCCTGAAAAAAGCGGAATCGGAAAATCCGAAAGACTCCATTGTGCTGCTGCATGACGGCGTGCGTCCGTTTGTGTCTTATGAGGTAATTTCAAATAATATCGCGGGTGTGAAAAAAAGCGGCAATGCGATTACGTGTACGGCCTGCTATGAGACGATCCTGTTAAGCCGTGACGGGGAGTGTGTGGAATCGGTTCCTTACCGTAAGGATACGTTCGCGGCACAGGCGCCGCAGAGCTTTTATTTAAAGGATATTCTTGCGGCGCATGATGAAGTCCGCAAGCGGCCGGAGCGTTATGAAAATATGGTGGATGCATGCACGATTATCCGCAGCCAGGGCATAGAAGCACATATGGTGCCGGGCAACCGCGGCAATATCAAAGTAACCACGCCGGAAGATGTCTATATGTTCCGGGCGCTGCTGCAGTATAAGGAAAATGAACAGGCGTTCGGACTGGGGATCACGAACCGGATTGAAACGCGGATGAATAAGCATCGGAAACGTTCGTAAATATAAAATTCGCATCAAAATGGAGGAATAAAAAATTGGAAAATCAATCGGCTGCGGACCGCAACAGCGGCGTACCGCGCATGATTCTGGAAAGTCCATGGGACGATGTGCTGCAGGAAGATTTGGAACTGCTCGCGCAGGACGATTCGATTCCATTCGGGCTTTTGAAAGGGAAAACGGTATTTGTAACTGGCGCAACGGGACTGCTTGGCTCCCAAATCGTAAAGACGCTTTTATGCAACAACCGTCATTACGGCACGAATATCCGGATACTGGCGCTGGTCCGCAGCAAGGAAAAGGCGCAGAAAGTATACGGCGGGCTGCTGGTACGGGACGATCTGCAACTGGTATATGGTGATGTAACACAAAAAATTGAGTGTGCCGGACAGGTGGATTATATTGTTCACGGCGCAAGCGCTACGAGTTCCCGGTATTTTGTATCCAATCCGGTAGAGACGATTGCGACAGCGATCAACGGTACGGTTAATATGCTGGAATTTGCGAAATTAAGGCGGGTGCAGGGATTTTTATATCTGTCTTCGCTGGAAGTGTATGGAACTCCGGCGGCTGATGCGGGCTTGATTACCGAATCTTACAGCGGATACATCGATCCGCTTTCGGTGCGCAGCAGCTATTCCGAAGGCAAGCGTATGGTAGAATGTATTTGTGCCTCTTATGCGTCGCAGTACGAGGTTCCGGTAAAAATCGCAAGACTTTCCCAGACGTTCGGTGCAGGCGTGGATTATGCGGACGGACGGGTATTTGCGGAATTTGCAAGATGCGCGCTGGAAAAAAAGGATATTGTATTGCATACGAAAGGACAGACTGTGCGCAGCTATTGCTATACGAGAGATGCTGTGGCGGCGATGCTGCTGATTCTTTTGAAAGGGGAAGCAGGGACGGCCTACAATGTGACCAATATGGATACCAAAATATCAATTGCGGATATGGCGCAGCTGGTGTGCGATACGTTTCCGCAGTCCGGTATCCATGTGACGTTTGATCTGCCGCAGGATTTGGCGTCGTTTGGCTATAATCCGGAAATGGTGATTGCGCTGGACAGCAGCAGGCTGATGGCGCTCGGATGGAAACCGACGGTGAATCTGCGTGAAATGTTTACCCGCCTTGCAAAAAGTATGACAATTGATCCTAATAATGGATAATAAATATGCTGTAAAAATACGGCAGAATGGAGGCAGCGATGAAATATGGAGTATTGATGCATAAGACAACGATGAACCTGGGCGACGATATCCAGGCATATGCATCTGCACAGTTTTTGCCGCATGTGGATTACCTGGTGGAGCGGGAAAATATCGATTCTTTCCGCTCTGAGGGCAACGAGCCGGTAGGCGTGATTATGAGCGCCTGGTGGATGTGGCAGAAGTGGAACTGGCCGCCGGCGGAATGCATTGTGCCAAAGCTGGTCAGCATGCATATGAATAACTATACGATTTACCGGAAAGCTTCCCCGATTCAGGATGAATGGCTGCAGGGAATTGGCGGGGATTTTTTCCGCGCGAACGGCCCGGTGGGCTGCAGGGACCAGACGACGCTGGATTTCTTTACGGAACGCGGCTTTGACTGCTATTTCAGCGGCTGTATTACACTGACGCTTCCGAAGCAGAAAAAGACGGCGGATGCCGGGACGTATGTATGTCTGGTAGATTTAAAGCCGGAACTGGAAGCAGCCGCGCGCGCTTGGTTAAAAGACAGCGGACTGGAGATCCGCGTGATGACCCATCACTGTGATTACCGCAAATCCGCAGCTTCGATGGAAGAGCGGTTTGCAGCCGTGGAAGATACGCTGACACAGTATCAAAACGCCAGGTTTGTAGTAACCAGAAGGCTGCATGTCTCGCTGCCGTGTCTGGCGATGGAGACGCCGGTGCTGTCCATTGTCAATATGAACGACGCCGGAAATACGTCCCGGTGGGCGCCGTATTACAGCTGGGTCAACCATGTATCCGACAAAGATTTTATCAAAGGAAACATTGCGTATGACTACCAGAATCCGCCGGAAAACAAAAAAGAACATCTGGCCACAAGGGAAGCGCTGTCGAACAGTATCCGGTCATTTATTGAAGAAACCAAAGACTGCACGCTGCCGATTGGAGAAGTGAAAAAGACCGCTTATACCGAAGAAGAGGCGCGCCGCTGGCAAAATGAACTGATGCACTGGACGCTGGAAAAATGGCTGCACCAAAACCGCGGCCTGTTGGAAGAGCGCAACAAATTTAAAAAGAAAGCTGCAACGATGGAAAAACGCGTGAAAAAGGAAAACGGCGGAGCGCTTCGGGAGGAACTGACAAAACTCAAAACACGG
>VSNY01000213.1 GCA_009774535.1 Lachnospiraceae bacterium | reverse complement strand
GGTTGACTACCGTGGGGATGGGTACCTTTTCCCCAAGCCCGTTTTACACAAAAGAAGTAGACGAGTTTTGTAAAAAACATATTTACCAGGCAACGGTAGACGCGATGGCGGCGGAGGGCAGGACTTATACGGGCGTGATCTTCTTTGGACTGATGCTGACCGAAGACGGCCCGAAAGTACTGGAATACAATGCCCGCTTCGGTGATCCGGAAGCACAGGTCGTGCTGCCGCGTATGAAAAACGATATGATCGAAGTTATGGAAGCATGCACGCAAGGCAGACTGCATGAAATAGATCTTGCCTTTGAAGACAACGCGGCTGTCTGCGTCGTACTTGCCTCCGGCGGATATCCGCAGTCTTATGAAAAAGGCTACCCGATCCAGGGACTGGACGCATTTGACGGAAAAGAAGACTACTACTGCTTCCACGCGGGAACAGCGGACAAAGACGGAACCATCGTGACGAACGGCGGCAGGGTTCTTGGCGTCACTGCAAAAGGAGCAGATTTAAAAGAAGCCCGCCAAAAAGCATATGAAGCAGCCGAATGGGTCGATTTCGAGAAAAAATATATGCGGCATGATATAGGCAAAGCGATCGACGAAGCACAATTGTAACCAGCAGATCATCGTCCGGCAGTATCCAAAGGAAAGAGAGGAAGTTTGTGTGAATATCATTGTATCAGCAGATAAAAACTGGGGCATTGGAAGCAATAACCAGCTTTTGGTCCGTATTCCGGACGACATGCGCCGCTTCCGTGAACTGACCATCGGAAAAGTCATTGTAATGGGCAGAAAAACAAGGGAAAGTCTGCCAAACGGAATTTTAGACGGACGCGTGAATATGATTCTGACACATGACAAACATTATAAAGTAAAAGGCGCCATTACCCTGAACTCCCTGGAAGAATTAAATCGGCAGCTGCAGCAGTATCCCGCGGACGACATTTTTCTGATCGGCGGGGAACAGATGTACCGCCAGCTTCTTGACAAATGCAGCCGGGCTTACGTAACGAAAATTGATTTTGCGTACAGCGCAGACGCCTATTTCCCAAACCTGGCCCGGCAGCCGGAATGGCGCCTTACCGAAGAAAGCGAAGAACAGACGTACTTCGATCTTATCTATCATTTTCAAATATATCAAAGAGTCTGCAAAAGGGAGGATTGCTAGAACATATGGATATAACAGGAAGAAAATTAATTCTAAAAGCGCTCCGTGAAGAAGGAGTAACGACCATCTTCGGATATCCGGGCGGAATGGTTACAGATATTTTCGATGAATTATACAAACAGGAAGACATTGAAATCGTACTTCCGAGACACGAACAGGGCCTGATCTTTGAAGCTGAAGGCTATGCCAAAGCATCCGGACAGGTCGGCGTTTGTCTCGTAACCAGCGGCCCGGGCGCCACAAACATTATTACCGGGCTGGCTGACGCGCACTATGACAGCATCCCGCTCGTGTGCATTACGGGACAGGTTCCGCTTGGCCTGATCGGAAACGACGCTTTCCAGGAAGTAGATATTGTCGGTATGACAAGATCCGTTACCAAGTACGGCGTGACCGTCCGCGAACGCAAAGACCTCGGCAAAATCTTAAAAATGGCGTTTCACATTGCACGCACCGGAAAACCTGGACCGGTACTGGTTGACATACCAAAAGATATCCAGGTGCAGACCGGAGACAGCGAATATCCGTCCGAAGTGCATATCCGCGGCTATAAGCCAAACGAGAGCGTACACATCGGCCAGCTGAAAAAAGCATACCGCCTGCTGAAAGCGGCAAAGCGTCCGCTGATCTTAGCCGGAGGCGGCGTCCGCATCAGCGGCGCGCAGCAGCAGCTTGAGAAATTTGCAGAACGTACCCGGATTCCGGTTGTAACAACTGTTATGGGCAAAGGGGTACTTCCGATCAGGCATCCGCTGTATCTGGGCGATTCCGGCATGCATGGAAAATATTCCTGCAACATCGCGGTCAGCAAATGCGACGTGCTGTTTTCCATCGGCACCCGCTTTAACGACCGGATTACCGGAGATTTGAATGAATTCGCGCCGCATGCGAAAATTATTCATATCGATATTGATACGGCGTCTATTTCCAGAAATGTAGTCGTTGATGTACCGATTGTAGCAGATGCAAAGCTGGCGCTGGAAAAATTGTGCGAGTGGGCGGAAAAGCAGGATACGGAAAAATGGATCAAAAGCATTCAGGACTGGGATCTGGAAAATCCGCTGGAAATGCGAAAAGACCGCGGCATGACTCCGCAGATGATTATGGAAGCGATCAACCAGACTTATTCAGAAGCCATTATCGTAACCGACGTCGGCCAGCATCAGATGTGGGCTTCCCAATATCTGGAAATAGGCGGGCGAAAGCAGCTGATCACGTCCGGCGGGCTGGGTTCCATGGGCTTCGGACTGCCGGCTGCGATCGGCGCCAAGATTGCAATGCCGTACAAGCATGTAATCTGTATTACCGGAGACGGCGGCTTTCAGATGAATATGCAGGAAATGGCAACAGCGATTGCACAAAACACACCGATTACCATCTGTCTGTTTAATAACTATTATCTGGGCATGGTACGCCAAATGCAGCAGCTGTTTTACGGCAAACGTTATGCGGCTACCTGTCTGCGCAGACGCAAAGGATGTCCGAATACGTGCAAAGGGCCAAACGAGGCATGTCCGCCATATGAACCGGATTTTGTAAAATTCGCAGAGTGCTACGGAGCGCATGGAATCCGCGTAACAGAAGAATCACAGATTCAGGATGCGCTGGAACAGGCGAAGAACAACGAAGACGCGCCGACGTTAATAGAATTTATGATTGCTACGGACGAGCTGGTGCTGCCGATGGTGAAAGGCGGCAATCCGATGAGCGAAATGATCTTAAAGTAAGCAGGGAGGATAAGCAGATGAAGAACAGATGGATCGCTTTGTATGTGGAGAACCAGGTGGGCGTTCTTGCGAAGGTATCAGGGCTTTTTTCCGGAAAATCCTATAACCTGCAAAGCCTTACGGTCGGTACGACGGAGGATGAGACGGTTTCGCGCATGACAATCTGCGTGACCAGTGATGACATTACGTTTGAGCAGATCAAAAAACAGTTAAACCGTATGGTAGAGGTAATCAAGGTGATCGACCTGACCAATGTGCCAATCCATATGAAAGAGATTTTATTCGCAAAAGTAAAAGGCGTCCAATCGTTCCAGATCGACGAGGTGTTCCGCATTGCAGAAGTATTCAGCGTGCAGGTCGTGGATATCGGGGAGGACAGCGTGTTATTGGAGTGCAAGCTGACAGAACGCAGGAACAATGAACTGATCGGACTTTTGAATTCCAAGTTCCATGGAAATATAGAGATTGTACGCGGCGGAGCGGTTGCCATAGAAGCAATCAGCACATCCTGCAGATAGTCCATAAATGCAGGTGCAAATAAGTTATCAAATCTGGCGGACGCAGCGCAGACTGTGTTCCGGCTGGAAGAAATGGTTAGGTTAAGGGAGAATTTTTATGATCGAATTTAAAAGCCTGGCGCTTAGCGACCGCGAGTGGGTAACGCACCGGCTGCTGGAAGACGACAGGCAGGCTTGTGAATATTCCTTTGCAAATAACTTTTTGTGGAGTGATATTTACGGCGTAACGATGGCAAAAGAACAAGGATGCCTGATTTTTCAGTTTCAGGATGAAGCGCAATCCCGCTATACGATTCCGATTGGCGCCGGAGACCGCAAAGGGGCGTTAGATACGCTGATCACCCACGCGAAGGAACAGGGACAGCAGCTGGCGCTTGGGACACTGATGCAGACCGACCTGGACTGGCTGGAGCAGCATTATAAAGGCCAGTATACCGTGGAGACCGACCGGGACGACTATGATTATGTGTACAGCGTCGAAAAATTATCGACACTTTCCGGCAGAAAGCTGCATGGAAAACGCAACCACATCGCACGGTTTAAGGACGGCAACAATTGGCTGTACCGTGATATGATGCCGGAAGATGCCGGAGAATGTCTGCGTTTTTTGGATCTTTGGAAAGAAGCGGAGTCCGAAAACTGGAACGATGAAATGGAAAATGAACTGCATATTAACCGCAAGGCGTTACGCAGCCTGGCAGACCTGGTACTGGACGGCGGAATGCTGTACAAGGGCGGCAGGCTGGTAGGATTTTGCATCGGCGAGCCGTTAAATTCCAATACGTATGTCGTGCATATAGAAAAGGCGCTTGCCAGCGTGCAGGGCGCTTACCCGATGATCAACCAGCAGTTTGTGCTGCATAACTGCCAGGATTACGAATTTGTCAACCGCGAAGAAGATACGGGTGACGAAGGACTGCGCAAAGCAAAGCTGTCCTATCAGCCGGCGCATTTGGTAGAAAAATTTCAAGCGAGGTTTGAATTATGATCCGATCCGGAAACAACCGCAGCGTTCCAGAGCTAAAAAAGCTCTGGAAAGAATGCTTTGCGGACGAAGACGCGTATATTGACGCTTTTTTTGAAGCTATGTATGAAGATCAATCTGTGCTGCTGGAGGAAGAAAACGGGGTGCTGCTTGGAGCATCCTTTTTTCTTCCCGGGAAGATCCGGATCAACCAGCCGCAGGAAACCAGCCTGCAGGGCAGGAAGGAATCACAGGAGGGGGACACGCAAGATCATGGTAAGTGGCAGCAGATCCGGTATGTCTATGCACTCGCTGTCTATCCACAGTACCGCGGACGCGGCGTCGCTGCAAAACTGCTGCACAGCGCGCAGGAGATTTACCAAGCGCCACTGATCGCAGAGCCTGCACAAGAAAGTCTGGTCGGTGGCTTTTACAAACCGCTTGGCTTTCAGGAGAATTTCTATTTGACCAAAAAACTGATCCGATTGCCGGAATACGATATACAGGCAGCCGCATTGCCTGACGCGGACACTACATGGATTCCGGTTTTGGCAGAAACATACTGCAGCATCCGGGATCAACGGTTCAAAACACAGGGCTATATCAGCTGGCCAGTGCGGCATGTGGCGTTTGCGATAAAAGAACACCACAGCAGCGGCGGAGGCGCTTTTGTCATGCGCCGGGACGGCAGAGAAGACCTGATGATGTATTTTCAGGAGGGCCGCAAGGCAGTTGTGACAGAAACGACACTTACACAGGAAGAAGCAGAAGAATGGATACTTCCGCAGATGGCGGGACGATGCAGCCAGGTGATTTTTACAAGTCCGGATCTAATGGCGGACAATCCGGGAAAAAGTGGTTACACATCTGACTGCAGACGATGCCTGATGGGGATGAGCCTGGGACTCCCTTCTTTACATGGGTATCTGAACCTGTCACTGGATTAATGAGCTGCAAAATCAAGGAGAGACGGGAGGCTAATATGTCAGAATTAACATCAATGATGAATATTGGCAAAGAAATGGCAAATAAGCTTAGATTTGTTGGAATTGAATCTTGTGAGAAACTGATTGAAACAGGTGCAAAAGACGCATTTCTTAAACTAAAGCAGAAATATCCCAATGTGTGTCTGGTACACCTATATACATTAGAGGGAGCAATACATGATACTGAATATAACAGACTTTCAGAAGATACAAAGAAGGAATTGAAAGAATTTAGCGATTTTCTGAAGAAATAACGGTAATGAAATTTTAAATTGTTGAGATTTGAGAAAAATAAGGATACGATTGAAACAATGTTTGTTTATCAATTTTATATAAAGACTGCCATAAACAGACTCTGAGGGCGGTGGGCGGGGACCGGGCCGGAAGATCCATCCTGGAAGGACGTTGAAGGGGCGCTTTTAGTGGAGGTGAAATCCAGCGCTTACGGAGACTTAGACAGGAGGCCCACACGCCGACTGTCTTAGTCGCAGTTAGCGATTA
>VSNY01000212.1 GCA_009774535.1 Lachnospiraceae bacterium | reverse complement strand
CTGTCCCTATTTCTATATCTATTAAAAATCCGGTAATCTTTACTCTTTTTCACATCTAAAAGCGAAATCTCTGTTTCGCAATTAAGATGATTGCAAAGTTTGCGGTTTTTAATTATAATGATTTTATGTAAAGGATTGAGGTGATGAATGTGGCAAATATCTTAATTGTGGAAGATGAAAAGAATATGCAGGACATCATTGTTGAGTATATGCAGCGGGGCGGACATACCTGCTTCACCGCTGACGATGGCGTGGACGCTTTAATGGTATTGAAAAATAATCCGATGGATTTAATGATACTGGACGTGATGATGCCCCATCTGGACGGCTTTTCCGTCTGCAAAATGGCGCGGGAAATGAGTAATATGCCTATTATCATGCTGACCGCCAAGGGCGGCGAGGACGATAAATTAAAAGGCTATGAGTATGGAGTCGATGACTACATGACAAAACCTTTCAGCCCCAAGGTGCTGCTTGCAAAGGCAAACGCCCTGCTTCGCCGTTCTTCCTCCGTTCCGTTGGACGCATTGAGCTTCGGGAAAATAACAGTAGTGCCGTCCTCTCACAAAGTATTTATAGACGGGCAGGAAATCACGCTCACCCATAAGGAATACGAACTGTTGTATTTCTTCATGGTAAATCCCGGACAGATTTTCACCCGTGACCAACTGCTGAACAGGATTTGGGGCTATGACTTTGAGGGAACTACCCGGACGGTAGACACTCATATCAAAACCCTGCGGCAGAAATTAGGCGACGAGGGAAAACACATTGTCACTCTCATTCGCTCCGGCTATAAATTCGAGGTAACAGTATGAAAATAAAGGATAATTTTACGTTCCGTACCGTCCGTAAAAAGATATTGATGGTTTCTAAGTTAGCTGGTATTCTGCTTATCCTTTCATACATCCTTTCGACCAAGTTGGAAATTGAGCCTGATATTTCACTTGCCCTTTGGTTCGCTTTTGTCATTGTCATTGTCCTTGTTGTCGATTTTTTAATGGGGCACTTTATTTCAAAACCCATTTCAAAACTCAATCAAACGGCCCGGAAGATGGCAAAACTGGACTTTTCCGCTCCATGTGCCATTATGACCAATGACGAATTTGGAGAATTAGCCGTAAGCCTCAATACGATGGCTGATAATCTTCAACAGGCCCTTGCCAGACTGGAAGCGGCAAATACACGGCTTGAAAAAGATGTGGAGCAGGAGCGGCGGCTGCTGGCCGAGCGCAAAGAGTTGGTAGACCAGCTTTCCCATGAAATGAAAACTCCGCTGGGCGTGATCCGCGCCTATGCCGAGGGATTGCAGGACGAAACCGACGAGGCAAAAAAACAGAAGTATTCGGAAATCATCATCACCGAAACGGAACGAATGAGTGGGCTAATCACAACGCTATTAGATTTATCCGCGTTGGAAACTGGCGCTACCCAGCTTGTCCCGGAACGATTTGATTTTGTGGAATTTCTTGAAACTGTTGCCGGGCGGCTGTTGATCGACGTGCCGGACGCCAATTTTACATTGCAATATGAACTACCCGAACACAAGGTATATATTGATACGGATAAGGCCCGCATGGAACAAGTTTTAGATAACTTGATCGTCAACGCAAAGAAAAATGTCCAGCCGGGAGGTGTCTTAAAACTATCCCTGCGGGAACAACAGGGCGCATTACATTTTTCCATCTACAATCAAGGCCCCACAATTCCACAGGAGAACTTGTCAAAAATCTGGACGAAATTCTACCGGGACAGCAATTCCAAATACAGCGGTTCCGGGCTGGGGCTTGCCATCGTCGCACAAGTTCTGTCCATGCAGGAACTGGACTTCGGCGTAAAAAACTGTTCCGATGGCGTGGAGTTTTATTTTTCTATTCCATCCGTCAGTTAAACCGTGTTTTCTATAAATGGCTCTGCCTTTACTCAAAGGCAGAGCTGTTTTATTTTGAAGATTTCACGCCAATTTCACACCAGCCTCACACCGACTTCACCGCATTTTCATAAATTTACCTCAACAAGAGGACGGTCAGTCCTCACAGACAAAGGAGGTAATTTTTATGACGTTTTTAGGTTTGGAATGGTACTGGTGGCTGGTGATCGTGGCGGTGCTGGCGATCTCTATCCCGTTCAAGATTAAGTTTATGAAGTGGTGGAGCAAGCGGGAGCAGGAGAAGAAAAAGGAGCAGCACGGGAAATGGGGTGATGATGAATGATTGAAGTAAAGGATTTGACGTTCTCCTACGGCAAAGACAAACAGGCGCTGCACGGCCTGAACTTCACTGTGGAAGATGGGGAAATCTTTGGCTTCCTGGGGCCGAATGGCTCCGGGAAATCAACGACCCAAAAAATACTGACCGGGATTTTGAAAGGACACGGCGGCAAGGTGTCGCTGTTCGGGCAGGATATTTCTGCGGCACACACGCAGGAGTTTTTTCAAAAGATCGGCGTCTTATTTGAGTTTCCCTATCTGTATGCCAATTTGAGCGCCGTTGACAATCTCAAATATTTTTCTTCGTTCTATCCGAAAGAGCAGATACGCAGTATTGAGGAAGTATTGGAGGAATTGGAATTTAAGCCGGACTTTTTGAAAAAGTCGGTTTCGTCCTACTCAAAGGGTATGCGGCAGAGGGCAAGCATGGCGCGGGCACTAATCAGCAATCCCAAGTTGCTGTTTCTGGATGAACCGACCAGCGGGCTTGACCCGTCCGGCGCTGTTCTGTTCCGTAAGATCATTGAGGAAGAACGTAAAAAAGGCACAACGGTATTTTTGACTACCCACAATATGCTGGATGCCGACCTGCTCTGTGATCGGGTGGCATTTATCGCGGACGGCGAGATCAAGGCGCTGGACACTCCAAAAAACTTGAAAGAGCGCAACAGCAATCACCGCGTCGTGATCGACTATCTGTATCAGGGGAGGCGGGAAGAAAAGACGATTGAGGCCCCGGAATTAGAAGCAGGTATTCCTTTTGTGCATGACGAGATCATCAGTATCCATTCACAGGAACCGACATTGGAGGATATGTTTATCCAATATACGGGAAGGGGGCTGTCTTGATGTGGAAAAGTCTTTGTTCCCTGTTCAAAAAGGATTGCCGGATGATGGTTTCCGGGAAATTCTTCCTCATGTCGTTGGGCTTTTTGGCTCTTTACACTCTGTATGTGAACTTTGGATATATCAAATTCATGGATGCCAGTCTATACAACGTGTACCTGTATGACCCGGCAGGAACACAGACAACGGTTTCCACGCTGGTTCAGCAAGTTTCTTCAAAAGAGGCACTTGACGCAGTTTTGCTTGATGATACAAATGGTGTCGGCATTGATGCCAGCGCCGGAGAGCCACAGCTTGTATTCTATGAGGGAACAGAAAATGCTGACCGTCACCGGGCCGACTACGCGCTTTCTCTCCTGCAACCGTCAGGGCATTACAGCGCCGAGGTGATTGGCTCCAATACGCCGGAGCAAAAGGCAAGGAAAGAGATCACCTGTGAACTGCTGTTTTTTGAAATTGCCGCTGTTGGATTTTTAGGGATTGCCGCTGTGCTGTTCAAGGAAAAAAGTATGGGTGTTATCCGTGTTCATGCCATTTTGCCTTTGCGAAAAAATCTGTTTATCCTGTCCAAACTGGCAATCTTTCTGCTGTCCGATCTGGTCTTTGCAATACTGCTTACCGTGCTGAATGTTGGAGTTTTAGATACCGCCTCTATATTGCCTGCGGTGTTGCTTCAAACGGCACTTCTGTCCTTGATTATGGCCTTGACCGGACTGATTTGCGCCCTGCTTCTAAAAGACTTCCGACAGTTTACACTGGCCTATCTTCTGATTGCCATTTTTGTTGCAACCCCTGTGTTTTTGGCTGCAAATACGGCGGTAAAGTTAGATTGGATTTACTTTCATCCATTTTATCATATTTATATGGGCCTGAAAAACGCTTACTTTGGAAATCCCTCGAATAGCCTTGCCTATTATTTGGGGTGTCTGGCTGCAATCGTGGTATTATTCGCAGGCGTACAGCGTGTGTTCCGCAGAGAAATGGGAAGGGAGGGCTGAATATGAAAGGTTTACGCTACCAACTGAAAAGCGTGTTGCATGACAAGTTTTGCCTGATGACCTTTCTTTTACCCATTGTCGTTGCGGTAGCTTTGAACTTTGTCGGTGCAATCGACTTTTCTACGTTGGGCGAGATGCATTTTGGGGTTCTGAAAGGCGATTTGCCGACACAAACCGTTACATGGCTGGAACGCTATGGCCCGGTGACAGCTTATCCGACGATGGAAGAACTGACGGACGCAATCAAAGAGCCGTCTACCAATCTAATCGGTGTGGAGGCTGATGGAAGCAGCATCAAAACAATTCTTTCCGGCGACGAGTTGGATATATTTCGCCAAACCGCTGACACGCTCCCTGACCTATACGAACAGCGAAATGCCGCAGGACAGACAAAGGTTCACGTTTTAGAGCGCCCCAATGTGATGGCTGGATTTCAAGATATGTTCATTGCTGTTACATTGATTGTCGCTATGTTTATGGGATGCACCTTTAACGCAATGAACATGATTTCTGAAAAGGAGGACGGCGTTGCGTTTATCAACGAGATTTTGCCAATGACCCGTAGCCAATATATCATGCAAAAGCTCTTTGTTGGATTTATCTGCGGGTGCTTATCCTCCATTATTACGGTTTGTATCTGCTTCCGGCTTTCTCTGCAAAATGCAGCGCTCATGCTGGTGCTTATTGTGCTTTCCGCATTTGTGGCAGCATTGATAGGCTTATTCATTGGCAGAGCTTCCAATGGGCTGATGGTCGGCGTGGTTTATATCAAAATCGTTATGTTGCTATTTATGGCTGTACCAATCTTGAGCTTTCTTGTGGGAATAAGTCAGCCGCTTCTTTCCGCAGTTTGCTACCTTGTCCCCTCGCAGGCAACATTCGAGGGTATTATGGACTTATCAACAGGCAACGGGACAGCAGCAGTAAAGGATATTTTTATTCTCTTAGCTCATTGCATTGGATGGTTCCTGTTATATATTGGCCTTTCCGTACATCAGAGGAAAAACGCATAAATGGTTCATAATAAGCCGCAGTCAAAGGAGTTGTTTGATCGCGCAAGAGGCAAAGGGGCCATTAGAGCAGATTATATGCTTTAGACGGCGGCTTTTGAGAAAATGAATGTAAACGGAATAGGAACAGCAGGATACCCGGTGACAGGGTATGAAACGAGAAGGGCACAGAGGAACACGGCGGGAAGCAGTTTTGCGGGGCAGATGGGCAATGTCAGAAATACGCAGAGCAATGGTATCACGCTGTACATATCAAACCCGGAGGATGGAGAGGCAATTGGTTCAATGGGAGACCATGACAGTTCTGTCACCGTGTATAAGACAAAGGATTTTGACCCGGCAAACCCGGTGTATAAAGTGAAGGCATATGATGCGGCAGGAAACGTGATGGAAAGGATGGTTGACATTTCAAAGGTTGACCCCAACAACTGTGATGAGATTGATATGTTCGCATATTCCAGCCATCTGACTGCCAGCGGCAAATGCCCGACCGCACAGAAAGCATTTATGGGAGCGAAGGCCAACCATGACAGCGAAAAGGGCGGCGGCAGTTTGTTTGATAAGGGAAACTGGATGGATATTGTTAAGGGGATCATGCAGATGCAGTTTCGTGCGGGCAACTTAAATGGCTATCTGGATTATAAGCAGTTCTGGGATTTTCTGGATAAGTAGGATTACCAACAAAGTAAATACGTTAAAGGGAATCAACAGGCATATTACTAAAAGAAAAGACGAAGGGATTTTGCGGGTAGAGAATATATAGAGGGTAGTTTAGAAATAAAGGCGTCTATTGGAAGATACCAATAGATGCCTTTGCACTTTTA
>VSNY01000211.1 GCA_009774535.1 Lachnospiraceae bacterium | reverse complement strand
GGCGATTAGTTCGCCGCAGCGTTGCCCCAGTCCGCTCAATCCTATGCCGCCGGACGGCCATCCCGTTCCGCTGGCACGGACACGTCCGGTGAGACAAATTAACACTCCCTGGCCGAACCACCAATAGTGTGAAATTGCCAATTTAAATCAGCTGTTATTGACTTTAGTTGTGAAATGTGTATAATAGAAGCATAGCTATACAAATAAATTGGAAGGCGGTTTTTACATGAAAGAGAAGAAACAGACAGAAGCCAGGAAAACAAAATGGTACCAAAGCCTGGCCGTAATGCTGATTGCCATTATTTTTATTATGGT
Organism: Lachnospiraceae bacterium; assembly: GCA_009774535.1. Taxonomy (GTDB): domain Bacteria; phylum Bacillota; class Clostridia; order Lachnospirales; family Lachnospiraceae; genus Eubacterium_J. Next base: position 5,592 of record VSNY01000211.1, on the reverse strand, counting down.
TTCGGTGCCCACAATCGGACTCGCATGCATCGGGATCCGGTATCTGACCCAGTCAATGAACGAATCGGCGCAATTATACGAAGAGGCAATGACAGATGGTTATGCTATGGAGATCAAATCTCAGGTACAAGGAGCGCTGGCTGTAATACAGCATTATTATGACCGCAGCAAAAGCGGTGAAATGCCGGAAGAAGAAGCAAAGCTGCTGGCAAAAGAAGCAGTCCGAAATATGCGTTACCGGGATGACGCATCCGGTTATATCTGGATCGACGGCGCGGATTATACGCTGATTATGCATCCGATTCTGACCGACCAGGAAGGAACTAACCGGGGCGATCTGACTGACCAAAATGGGGTTAAGGTGACACAGAGCGTAGTATCTGCCGCAAAAACAGGCGGCGAATATCTGGAATTTTATTTCACAAAGTCCGACGGCGTAACCGTTGCACCAAAGATTGCCTATGCAAAAATGTTTGAGCCATGGGGGTGGGCAGTTGCAACCGGCAATTATGTGGATGAAATGAACGAAAAAATCGACGGTATGCAGATACATATAGAAGAAGAATTTTCTCATATGTTAACAGTCTATGGGGTTTCTGCAGTTATAATGCTGTTTGCGGCGCTATTAATCTCGGCTATTAGCGGACGGCGGATCACCAAGGGAATTCAAATGGTGGAAGGAAATCTGCGGCAGGCGGCGTTCGGAGATTTGAGCTTTACGGTAAGCCCGAAACTAATGAAACAAACGAACGAAATCGGAGAGATGGCACGATCCCTGGAGAATGTCCGTCAGTCACTGGCAGGCATGTTAGGCAGCGTGGTTCATACTGGAGAAGCTTTAAATCAGAGCAGTGAAAATTTCAGTAATAAATTCAAAAATATATCTGAAAGCATTCTCAACGCTAACCAGGCGATTGAAGATCTGGCACAAGGCGCGACCAGCCAGGCAAACGAGACAGAAACGGTACATGACAAGATCAAAGAACTTGGAGACGTTATTGAAATTGAAAAAAGCGGAGTCAGCAAACTGGAAGGCACTGTATCCGCTATGATTAAGCATACAGCAGGCGCTTCGGAGAGTATCAGCGAACTGGATCAGATTACAAAGATAACAATCGACGCCATCCATACCGTATCTGTGCAGACAAATAAAAACAACGATTCTGCTGCAAATATCAATAAAGCAGTCGAAATTATCAAAGGGCTTGCGGCGCAGACAAATCTGTTGTCACTCAACGCCAGCATAGAAGCTGCCCGGGCAGGAGAAGCCGGCAGGGGATTTGCAGTCGTAGCAGAAGAAATCCGCAACCTTTCTGAAGAATCTTCAGGCAATGCTCAGGAGATCGAAGAAATCGTAAAAGAACTCGTCAACAATGTCGAAGTATCCGTGAAAAAGATGCAGGAAGTTACAGAAAATGTAAAGAAACAGCAGGCTCGTCTTGGAGAGACACGCGAAGCGTTTGGCTATCTGAACAGCGAAGTGCAGCTGGTTGAACAAGTAACCGAAGAACTTGGCAGCCAGACCGAAATCCTAAGTTCTCTGAAAGAGATTGTTACAGATTCGATCAATAATCTTGCAAGCGTAGTAGAAGAAAGCGCGGCGTCCACAGAGGAAACAAGCGCCAGCATGACACTCTTGTCCCAGACGATTAATGAATGCTCGGAGGATACGCAGGGTCTTGTAGAATTAAGCCACAAACAGAACGAAGAAGCTGGCAGGTTCCGGTTATAAGATTAAGATCCTTTCAGATCCTTGAAAATCTGAAAGAAAAAACGTGTAAAGCTGATATGATTCATCCTGCTTTACACGTTTTTTCTTTCACTCATGCAACTTCACCAAAACAGCTTATTGATTGGTCAGATATTCGTGAATCCCTTTGGCAGCCGCTTTCCCGGCTCCCATCGCCAGAATTACGGTAGCCGCTCCCGTTACGGCATCTCCTCCGGCAAATACTCCCGGTTTGGAAGTCTGGCCGTCGGATTCCCTGGCTACAATACACTGCCAGCGGTCGGTATCCAATCCCCCTGTCGTAGAAGAGATCAGCGGATTTGGCGATGTGCCAAGCGACATAATTACGGTATCACACGCAATCTCGTATTCAGAACCCGGCACTTCCACCGGCCGTCTTCTTCCCGACTCATCCGGCTCGCCCAGTTCCATTTTGATAATGCGGATTCCCTTCACCCAGCCGTTTTCATCAACCAGAATCTCCTTCGGATTCTGTAAGAGGTCAAAAATAATACCCTCTTCTTTTGCATGATGCACTTCCTCTACCCTGGCAGGAAGCTCAGCTTCGCTGCGGCGGTAAACAATATGTACTTCAGCGCCCAGACGCAGCGCAGTCCTTGCCGCATCCATCGCCACATTGCCGCCGCCGACTACAACGACTTTCTTTCCTTCGGAAATCGGTGTATCATAATCCTTGAACGATTTCATCAGGTTGTTGCGCGTTAAGAATTCATTTGCGGAAAATACGCCGTTTGCCTGTTCTCCCGGAATGCCCATAAACTTCGGCAGTCCCGCGCCGGAACCGATAAATACGGCTTCAAATCCTTCTTTTTCCATTAACTGGTCAATCGTTACGGCTTTTCCAATTACTACGTTAGTCTCGATTTTTACACCCAGTGATTTTACATTTTCCACTTCCTGCGCTACGACCCGTTCTTTTGGCAGACGGAACTCCGGAATACCGTATACAAGCACACCTCCGGCTTCATGCAGCGCTTCAAATATCGTCACGTCGTAGCCAAGCCTTGCCAGATCCCCGGCACACGTAAGCCCTGCGGGACCAGAGCCGATCACTGCGACTTTACGGCCGTTCTTTTCACCGGCAGGCGCGGGCTTGATGCCATTTTCTCCTGCCCAGTCTGCCGCAAAGCGCTCCAGCTTACCAATCGATACCGGTTCGCCTTTGATGCCGCGGATACACTTCCCCTCACACTGGGATTCCTGCGGGCAAACACGGCCGCATACAGCCGGAAGCGCGGAAGACTCCGCAATTACCTGGTACGATTTTTCGATATTTCCTTCCTTAACCTGCTGAATAAATGCCGGGATATCAATGCCAACCGGACACCCCTTAATACACTGCGCATTTTTGCAGTTAATACAGCGCGATGCCTCTTCCATCGCTTCTTCTTTGGTATATCCCAGACACACTTCTTCAAAATTCGCCGCACGTACTTTTGGCTCCTGTTCCTTGATCGGCACTCTTTTCAAAACGTCCATTAATTGTCACCTCCGCAATTTCCGCATCCGCCGTGGTGGGTCGCCCCCTCCTTAAGCTTTAGCATCGCCCGGCCTTCCTGCGTCTTATACTGCTGCTGGCGCTTCATCGCCAGGTCAAAATCTACCAGATGCCCGTCAAATTCCGGACCGTCCACGCAGGCAAACTTTACCTCGCCCCCGACGATCAAACGGCACGCGCCGCACATCCCGGTTCCATCCACCATAATCGGATTCATTGATACAATCGTAGGTATCTCCAATTTTTTCGTCAGGATACAGACAAATTTCATCATAATCATCGGGCCGATCGCCACACAATGATCATACACTTTCCCTTCATCTACAAGCGCCTGCAGCTGGTCCGTTCCCATACCATGAAAACCATAAGATCCATCGTCTGTCGTTACATAGAGATTCGCTGCAGCCGCGCGCATCTCGTCTACATAAAACAGCAGGTCTTTGTTTCTTGCACCCATAATTACATCACAATCCACACCATGCTCGCTCAGCCATTTTACCTGCGGATAGACCGGAGCGGTACCAACGCCGCCGGCTATAAATACAATATGTTTTTTCTTTGTCTCTTCCAGATTTTTTTCCTCACAAATTTCAGACACACAGCCAAGCGGCCCCACAAAATCCCTGAAGCTGTCGCCGACATTCAGCTCTTTCATGCGTTCCGTCGAATACCCGACCGTCTGAAATACGATCGTAACCGTTCCTGCTTCACGGTCATAATCACAGACCGTCAGCGGAATCCGCTCGCCTTCTTCGTCCACCTTTACGATGACAAACTGTCCAGGCAGACAAGACTGGGCTACCCGGGGCGCTTTCACGTCCATCAGATAGATTCTGTCTGCCAATAATTCTTTTTTTACGATTGGAAACATCCTTTACCCTCCATTAGTATTTTTATGAGAAATAAACCAGTTCATCTTCCGGCTTTTGCGCCGGCTTTATCAGTACCGGATATAACACCGGCCCCTTGCCCCGGTATTCCATTGCAAATTCATACTTTACTTCTGCCGTAAGATCAATCCAGGAGCGGTGCGCGATCTGATGCGCCTTTTCATATTTGCACTTAAATCCGATAAACTGGATATCCGCTTCGCAGCAGGTCATCGCAAAACGCCCCGGCACAAACACGCCCCGCTTGATCTTATGTTCCGGACGGTATACAAGCGCCAGAAAATGGATTTTCTTCCCTTCATATTTTTTCGGGTCGTCCATCGCATCCAGATACCAGATACCATAATCCGCATCCGACAGTTCGATCACATCCGCCTGCAGATCAAACGGCAGCTCTTCCATATCCCGGTCGTCAATCGTCCCGTCTTTACGCTCATAGACAATCTGCGCCCTGCGGTTCAGCGCTTTGACCGTCCTGCGGAACTTCCCGCGCGGCGTATCATCGTCACAGCGGTTAAAAATCACCACATCCACAGAAAACAACTGCTCCATAATCATCGCCCGCATATTGGCCAGATACATTTCAAACGTATCCGCATCCACCGTCGCTAAAGACTGCACAATTTCCCATCCTTTCGGCAGCTTCATTTCCAAAAACGGGCCAACTTCCCATGTACCATTATATTCCACAAACACCTGCTGCGGATGATACATTTCGTCCAGCTGCCTTAATTTTTCTTCGGTAAGCTCCCGTTCATCTTCGATCATTACCAAATGTCCGGAAATTGTACGAAGCTTAGCCTCATCGTATTCCACATCCCCGTCTTCACAGCAGATCACAAGATTTCTGGCATCTTTGCCAAATTCGTTCTCATATAAAGTCTCATGAATCAGCGACGTCTTGCCGCTGTCCATAAAACCGGTAAATAAATATACTGGAATCTCATCCATAACGACCGCTTCCTTTCCTGGCAAGATCCGGCCGCACAAAACTGCGTTGCGGCCGCTGATCCGCCGGCAAAACAACTTTTTGCATCCTTTCAGATCCAACATTCCAAACACAAAACTTACGCCAGTTCAAATAACTCCAGCAGCCGCTCTTCTGCCAGGCCGCAGCCAATCACACACAAACGCCCGGTATATTCCGGCTGTCCCTGCCGCAGCTCATATTCACCCGGCACCATATCAAAATAAATCCACGTACCATCCGCAGCTTCCACCATACCTTTTGCGCGAAGCACCGTCCCATAATCATCCGTCTCAGACAAAACTTTCAGCGCCTGTTCAATGACTGACGGATCATATTTATGCGGCGTTTCCTTCCCCCAGCTTGTAAAAATCTCGTCGGCGTGATGGTGGCCATGATGGCAATGCGCTCCATGACCATGCTCCCCATGGTGATGTTCTTCCCCGCAATGTTCTCCATGATGATGTTCTTCCCCGCAATGTTCTCC
>VSNY01000210.1 GCA_009774535.1 Lachnospiraceae bacterium | reverse complement strand
CTTTTAGTAGTAAAGTGCCTTATTTCTCAGCATTCTTTAAAATGATTAACATTTTGGAATGCTGAGTATAAGGCCTCAAATGTTGATGTATCCATTTGAGGCCGAGAGCATTGCCTATACGGTGTGCCAGCATTTCGGCATAGACACATCAGAGTATTCTTTCGGTTATATTGCTGGGTGGAGCAGCGGAAAGGATATGAAAGAACTAAAATCTTCCCTTGACACGATCCGCAGGACTGCATCGGAGCTTATCACGGGTATTGAGGAACAGCTTAAAGAGCTGCAGCGTGACCGGGAAATGATGCAGGAGCAGACGCAGGAGTTTATCCTTGCAGTATCCAATACGGAGCGTTCCCATTTTGATATTGCAAGTGTTAAGGGCATGGAGGGAGTGGAGCTTTTAAACAGCCTGCTTGCCATGCAGGATGCGGACAGAGAGAACGTGGAAGCCTACTTAGAAAGCAGGGGCGCATGGGTTACCCACTTGGGAGATGACAGGTCGGAGAAAGTGGAGGAATTTCATGTAGATTACATCTATAATACCGACATCCATGCGATAACGGATGTCAAGTATGCAATGGAAATGGACAGGAAAGCAAATGAGCCGATAAAGGACAGTGATGTGGTTCTGAAAATCATGTATGGTGAAACTGACGGATATGAGATCGACAAGATCACCAACATGACACGGGAACAGGCGCTTGACCTTGCCTATAAGCTGGCGGGGATGTACGAGAATGAGTGGGACGGGAATATTCAGGATTTTATGGAAGAAAACGGGGCTGAGTATGTGCCAGTCATCGTAAAAGACAGCAGAAACGACGGTATGCCGGAATTTTTTGATATTGCGGTAGACTTAAAGGCAGAGGAGGTTTCCTTTGAAAAAGAGTTATCCGGGATCGAATATGCAGCATCCATTGTACACCGTCTGGAACATGGGAAAAGTGTGTTTTCTCCGGATGAAAGGAACCTGATCGTCAATTACGGGTATAAGCTGGACGATTACGGGAAAACAAAAGAGCTGGCAGAGATGCTGGCATACCGGATAGAAAATGAGCCTGTCAATGCAGCGCTGACAGTCATTGACGCGCAGGCGGAAATTGATGCACTTCCCGATGGCATGATTGGTCTGTCAGAAATGCACGAATACGGTTACACATGGGAAGAAATGCTCCCGCTTACAAAAGAAACTGCATTAGAGCTGGTTGACCATGACCTGCCCGTGTACCTGCTCCATGAGGACGGTTCGGAAACAACAGCGGAGGACAGGAAGCAGATCACAGGGCATGAGGGCATCTTCGGCATAGAAAAAGGCGATTGGGAGAATGAGAGGGAATTACGCTCCATGCAGGCGGAGCTTGCGGAAAGCGGCGCAAACAGGGAAACACAGCTTTTGTATGGCGATACTGATAAATATGGCATTTATCAGTTAAAAGATAATTCTGAACTGGATCAGTTCCGTTTTGAGGGTACGGAAGCCTTAAAGCGAATGGGTATCACGAAATACAATCTTGATGCGGTAAAACCGGAAAATTATGATCTGGTCTATGTGGGAGAGCTGTCGGAATTATCAAAGGACTTTATAAGACTGCAGACACAGGGAGATACGCTTGAGGCGCTTTATGAGAAATTCAACATAGACCACCCGGAGGACTTCAAAGGGCATTCCCTTTCCGTCAGTGACATTGTGGTGCTGCACGAGAACGGGAAGAACAGCGCCCATTTTGTAGATTCTTTCGGTTTTACCGGACTGCCCGATTTCATGCGTGAACTGGAGGGCGCAAAAGAGCAGGAAACCCAAAAAGCAGAACCGGAAGAAATGCAGGACACTTCCGGACATGATGTCAATCAATCTGCAAAGCAGAATGATTTGAAGTTGGATTCAAGGAAGGAAAAAGAGTATCCCGCTGTTTACCGGGAATCTTTGAGTTATGCAATGGATCATGGGGAAGCAGACAAATACCATGATTCCCGCAAACTTGACAGGGAGTGTAAAGGAGCGGTTGAGGAAACAATCCGGAAGAATTTTGACGGTATGCACTTAAAGCATGATATTGTGAAGCCTCTGGCGGAGCAGTACGGTTCGGAACGTATCGCATTTGTCCTTGCCAATACGCTTAAACAGGAATCGTGGGACGGGCGTTTTTCAAGGGATAACAAAGCGTGGGCATCAGAGTTTTCCATTCCTGAAAATATCGTGCGTGGAACGGATATGAACCGTGAACTGATTGTAAGCAGCCACCCGGCGGTCTTGGACGGTTTTATTGATATGTTCCGAAGCGAAGTCTTGGAACAGGAAAAAGAACTGTCCGCCGGACAGGAAAAATTGACTTCTGGACATGATGTCCAAAAGTTGGAAGCGGAGCAGCCAGAGCCGGAGCAGACACAGGCGGAGCAGACAGAAGCGGGAAAATCAGAACCACAGACAGGGCAGAGCGAGCCGGAGAAGTTAACAGAAGCACCGGAATTAGAGGATATGGAGGACGGTGACGAGATCATTGACCTCGGAGATGAAAAGGATCAGGTGCTTGCAGAGATGAAGCAATCCATAGAGGGCAGGCAGGACACTTCTGGACATGATGTCCAGAAGTCAGAAACAGAGCCGGAGGAAATGGCAGAAACAGAGCTTGCGTTTCAGATAGCAGACCGATTTATCAGTATCCAGGAGGTGGATGGCGGCTATGACTATTCCATTATGGGCGCAGACTATAAGGAGATAGACGGCGGTGTTTATGACAATCCCGATATCAGTATCAAGGAAGCCCTTAACGACATAGTGGAGGACTTGAAAGAAAATCCTTTTGACAACGGTGCAAGGGGGAATATCAGTGACAATGATGAACTGATACCGATTGATTATGATGGATTGATGGAAAAGGTGGAAGCGGCAGACCGCATCGAACCGCAGGTACAGGGGAGTGTGGTTGAAAACTTCAAGGCAAAGACAAATGAGTTATTCCATGAGATCAGCGAGATGAACCCGGCAGAGATTGAGGAAACTGTAAAATGCCATGTGCAGGCAAAATTAGAGGAGTGCGGCATTGATGCGGTAATCGTCGATGCGGTTGTTTCAGGGAGCCGGTGCCGGGGCTTGGAGCGTGAAGGCTCTGACCTTGATGTGGTAGTGGAGATTTCTACGAATGAGCGTGAAGATGTGCTGTTTGATATGTTTAATGAGGACGGGCTTCATATCGGCGGGGTAAAGGTGGATATTAACCCGATCACAGCACAGAGGACGGGAAGCCTTGAAACATATCTTCCCCAAGTAGAGGATTATCTGGAGGGAGTGCGTGAAGCAAGGGAGAATGAGCCAATAAGCATTTTCAATATCCGTATGAATGACGAGGAACGGTGGTTCAAGAACACCAGCGGGCTTGATGCGGAGGGGTTATGCAAAGCCTATGCGGAATGTGACAAGCCATTTGTGGAAATGGGGAAATATGGGGAACGGATAGAAGCGGCAGACCATGCCTATATCGAACAGGGGGAAAGGCTGGACTTCTCCATAGAGTTCAATGAGGAAACTGACCAGATCACCATATTTGACGGGGAAAACTTTGAACATAAAGGACTGCGGGCAACCTTATCTCCGGAACGGGCTGAAACGGAAGTGACGCTGACTGTGGCAGAGTGTAGCGAGTTCCATAATTTGGGCGAGTTTTATGAGAATATCCCCACGGTGGAGGAAGCTGTCGCAATCTGGAAACAGATACCGCCGGAGCGCATGAACGGTATCCCTGCAATCGGTATCAATATCCATACACTGGGAACAGAGGCTTTTGAAGATGTGGGGATTGATATCCTATCCGGGAAAAGGATTGACCTTGATATTTTAGAGTATATCCCTGATATAAAGGGCAATCCGCAGGCAATGGACATGATTGCGGAGCTTATGGCTAAACTGCCGGGAATAGAGATAGATGGCAAAATGAGCATGGAAATGGAAGAAAAGATGTGGGATTACCGTACTGACCTGACACCGGAAGAAAGACTTGCAGTAGAGATTGACCGTTTCGTTTACAGTTATGATATGTGCCAATACCGTGACAGCGCTCCCAGCATGACGGAAAATGTGTCAGAGCTTGCAGAAGCCTTGAAGCAGGGAGATACCCATGACATTGCAATGTGGCTTGCCGATGTGGTTACAGAGGGAACGGAACCGAAAGAAACAAAAAGGGCTATGGAGCTGCTTGAAAAACTGACAGAGTACAAGCCCCTTGCAAAGATTGAGGAAATGGAAGAACAGAATTACAACATGGTCGATAATGTGCTGAATAACGGTGCAGGAGAGAAAGCCCAAAAGGAAGAAAACAGAAAAGAGCAGGAGCGTCCTGCGGCGAGGACTTCCTTGAAATCCCGCCTTGCAGAGAAAAAAGCACTTGTTTCCGGGCAAGGAAAAGAACATGAAGCACAGGAAAACATAAAAAATAGTCAGAGGGAGATGTAAGAGCATGGAACATAATTTCACTGTGGAAGAAGTAAATTTAATCTGCATATATGCAGGAGAGATCAGGGGCGAGGTCATAGAGGATATTGAAAGAGCCTTGCCTTACCTTGATGATACGGATATGGCGGAACTGTCCAATAGGATAATCGAAAAGCTGCGGAACATGACAGATGAAGAATTTGAACGGCTTGAACTGATTGAAGCAGATTAAAATGTAACGGAAACAGGCTTCCTTCCCACTAATAAGGTGGGAATGGGAAAGCCTGTTTTTTTATAGTAGGAGAATATGATAGATATCCTAAAATTCTTAAATTTACCATTTTCAAGCGAAAATTAGGCACGTTCTATACTGTTAAGATGCATTTTAATAATAAAACTTATCAAATGATAAAATCTTCCCGCCGGATGAGCATCTGATTATCTTCTATGATTTGACGAATAATTTTTAAGCCTGTTTCCAGTTCTCCTATTGTCCACGGAGAGCAGGTGGCTATGCGGATTGCAGAAAAATTCGATGTATCCCCTACTGCAAAGCGGTCTGAACACAATACCTTTACTCCAAGTTTTCCTGCCTGTACTTCAAAATGATATCCGTCAGTGCCATCTGGTAAAGGAAGCCATTGAAAAAAACCATAAGGATTTTCAGAGATATATTCCGGGAAATATTTTGCATATAGCCGATTTCGTTCCTCTGAAAGCATACATTTCTTTTTTATGATTTCTTTAGCGGTTCCACTTGCAATCAGTTCGCTTGCAATTTCAGCATTCAGTAAGGGAATTTTCAGTGTAATATTGTTGGCTGTGGCATAAAACAGCTTTTGGTATTTGTCAGGAACTACCACATAGGCAATCCTTAGTCCTGCAGAGAGAGATTTGGACAGACCATGCACATAGATTGTATTTTCAGGAATCAAGGTTGCAAGCGGGGGCAATTTATCTTTTGTCATAAACCCGTAGGTGTCATCTTCTATCAGAGTTATGTCCTGTTCTTTTATAACACGGCTTATTTCTTGTCTGCGCCGGGATGACATTGTAATACTTGTAGGATTATGATATGACGGCATTAGATAGATCCCCTTTATATCCATCAGTTTGCATTGCTTTTCCAGATCCTCCGGCAGCATCCCTTCATGGTCTGCGGCAGCAGAAATAAGTTGGATACCTAACTGATTTGCCAGACTAATAAAATTTGAATAAGTGTAAACATCAGTAATAATCTTATCGCCCGCTTTGAACAGAGATAACAGTGCAATAGCAAGGGCATTCTGTGTACCGGAAGCCAGAATGATATGGTCGGCAGAAGTAGTTATCTGAAATTCCGACAGCCATGTTGCAGCAATCTTTCGGTGGCGGTCATTTCCTGAAGTAAGTTCAAATTCAAACAGCTTATCGGAATATGTACTCTGTAAAATTCTGCGGGCAGCATCTGCAACATCAGTATTAAATTGATAATAGGGTCTGATAGGACCGAGTTCAATATATGGATGATCTTCCGGGAT
>VSNY01000021.1 GCA_009774535.1 Lachnospiraceae bacterium | reverse complement strand
GACTTTACAAACCACATAAAACATGATAGCATGTGAGACATCTTATATTTCTTATTCAGATTTGCCTGCGGGCAGTCCTAAGAGTAAAACGAAGGTTTTATTCTGTAAATATATTTTTTAAAAGCTGCTGAGTTTTGAATCAGTAATATTCCCAGTAATTCATATTCCCATAGAAGAACGATTAGATATAAAGATATCTATTATAAAGATATCTATTAAGAAAGAAAGCAGGTGAAAATTTGCCCAAAATTATTGGTTTTTATGGAAGTTATCCGGCGGATCTGTGCCTATATGCTGCTTATGCCCTGCAAAATGCCGGAAAACGGGTTTGTGTGATTGACCTTTCGGAAGAAGGGACCCTCTTCCGGTGTATCCCTGCACCAGAGGAATGTTTCGCGGCCACTACATTTCATCATGTGGATTTTATCCGGCGTAAGCCGCTGGTACAATGGCATGAATTGGATTATGATTTTGTGCTTGTACAGCTGGGAGAACGTCCGCAGGAATTATGCCTGGCTGTATGCAGCCAGCGGATTTTAGTAATGAACTGTGAACGCAGCACTTTGGACTTTTATGATTCGTTTCTGCAAGCAAGCGGTATGCCGGCTATTGTATTGCTGCGCGGATTTTGTGTGGACCGGACTGCCATCGGGAAAATAATGGATTATTTCGGACGCGAAAGCTGTCTGATTGAACGGTGGCTGCTGCTGCCCTTCCACGAAGCAGATGAAGCGTACCGGATTCACATGCAGTATCAGCTGCTGACTAAATTTGCACATATTTCCGCAGATCTGGAACGCGCGCTTGTGCAGTTGCTGCTGCTGTTTGGATTGCAGGATCGGGTAAAAACGATCCGGGCTGTCCGTAATGCCAAGCAAGGTAAGACAGCGGAAATGTTATATCTTGTATCGTAAACGGGTCCAGGCAGAAGCTTTTAGCTGTATCATTGTAACAGCCCACTGAGTAATCTGAACGGTTACGCATCATGATCCGGATCTTTCAATATTATAGGAGGTAAAGTTGACAATCGCATTTTGGAGTCAGGAAGATGGTTGTGGTATGACAAGCGGGATGGCGGCAATTGCCAGTATTTGTTCTGATGTGTGGAACCTGCGTACGATTCTGGTGCAGAGCCGCAACCAAAGAGGTGATCTGTGCAAACGGCTTCGTCATACGCCGTCTGTTCCTATGACGCGTAAAGACTGCCCGAATCATATAGAACTTGTTTCTGATATTTGGGACGAGTTGTTTTGGCTTTTAAAGCAGCACAGATTGACAAAGGCAATGCTGCTGCATTGTATGGTTCCGGTTGTACCCGGACGTCTGTATTATCTGCCGCAGGGAGAATATCAAAAACAGCGGGCTTATCAGCCTTCTGTGAAAAACGGAGTCCGACAAATTATCCGCTGCGTGGAACAGCTTTCGGATCTTACAATGATTGACTGCGGAAATGGTTCAGACAGCCTTTCTATGGATCTGATGGCACAAGCGGATGCTGTTGTGATCGGGATTTCACAAGAGCGTCAGAATCTGGACGCCTATTTTCAGAACAGACAGATCTTTCCCGGAAACGTTATTTATCTGGTGAACGCCTACCACTCAGAATCTATTTTCAACAGAAAAAACCTGAATCGGATTTACCGGCTGCATGAAGAAGAATTAGCTGTTATTCCCCATAATCCGGTGTTCCGCCAGGTCAGTGAAAAAGGTAAGATTGAGCAATTTATTTGCAGGCATAAAGACTGCAGAGTTTTTGACCGTCAGTTCTATTTTATGCAGGAACTGATACATACAGCAGGTATGGTATTACACGCAGCTGGTGTTCCGATACCAAAGCCTGGCTCTGGTATCGGAAATGGAAAGGCGGAATTATGTTAAGTCAAACAAAGCATTTCCATTGGCAAAACCGTCCGCCGCCATTCGTAATATCCATTGAATCATCTTAACTGTCATCTCTGCAGACAGGCTTTGGCAGCTGAATACGGATCTGTTCAATCCGGTTCTTATGGACCGAAGTAACCGTCATCCGAATCTGTTCTTCGGTAAAGATCTGCTCCCCTTCCATTGGCAAATGATCGCACAAGCCGATAAAATATCCTCCAATGGTATCGTAATCATCCGAAGTCAGGCTGATTTCCAGCTCATCACATAAATCTTCCAGATTCATGGAACCAGCAGCAAGAAATTCCGTATCACTGATTTTGACAAGCATCTCCTGTTCATTGCCGTCATATTCATCATGAATTTCACCGACTATTTCTTCCAAAAGGTCTTCCATGGTAACCATACCGGCGGTAATTCCATATTCATCCAGTACAATCGCCAGGTTGATGGACTTTGTCTGCATCTCTAAAAATAATTCGGCCGTATTTTTTCTTTCATAGGTAAAAAACGGTTCCCGTAAAATATTGGATACAGAAAAATGATCCTTATCCTCATAGAGCAGCAGATCCTTCATATTCAGTATACCAATTACATTATCCGTCGTTTCCTGATAGACCGGCATACGCGTATAATGATCTTCCCGGTAGATTTCCAGGATCTCGCGATACGTACTGTCTGCCTGGATAAATGTCATATCGATACGAGGTGTCATAATCTCTTTTGCAAGTGCATCAGAAAAATCAAACACGTTATGAATCATTTCGTGTTCTTCTGTTTCAATGACGCCGGTTTCATGGCTGACATCCACAATCGTTTTTAATTCTTCTTCTGTTAACAGATCCTTATTTTTATTCGGGTCAACCCGCAGCAGACGCAAAAACAGATTTGACAGCTTATTGATTACCGTAATCACTGGTGTCATTACCATCATCAGAAACTGAATAATACCGGAATATGCCATCGCCAGCTTTTCTGCATGCAGAGCTGCCAATGTCTTTGGAGAAATTTCCCCGAAAATCAAAATCAGCACCGTCAGAAGACCCGTCGCAATTCCAGCGCCCGCGCTGCCGAACACACGAAGCGCCAGGGTCGTTGCAATACTGGAAGCAGAAAGATTTACGATATTGTTGCCAATCAGAATCGCACTAAGCATTTTTCCGGAATCTTCCGTAATTTCTAATACCCGCACCGCACGTTTACTGCCTTCATCCGCAAGCGTACGCATCCGGATCCGGTTAAAGGTCGTCAAAGCCGTCTCTGCGGAAGAAAAAAAAGCGGAAAGAAACAATAAAATAACTAGCACAATTAATTGAAATATGTCATCTGGATTCAATCGTTCACCTCTTAGTTTAGAAATAAGTATTTTTGTAACAGGAATTACAGATATTAATATACCAAAAAATATGGCAGTTGAAAAGTATTTCCTGTGAAATTTTCATCAAATTTTCTAAATGCCGCGAATCCAAACAACACTTTTTTATCAACAGAAAGGAATCTCTTATGGAACAAAATGAAAATCAATACGAAGAACCCGACCGCAGAAAAATCGCCTTTTTGATCGGGGGCCTCCTTGTCATACTGGCAGCGCTGCTTCTTGTAATCTATCTGTTTACAGACCGCACCAACGCATCAACCGGAGAAGGCGATGCCATCCGGATTACGCCGGAGAGGATCGAACGCATTTCTGACGATGTCAGCCAGCGGGTACTGGATACCCTTAGCACAGATCTGCTGACTGACCGCATCCGGGACGCGGTTACGAAAGAACTTAGTAAAGATAAGATCTACGAAATTCTTTCCGGCAGCGATATCGAAGTTGCTGCGATCGGAGAGGAAGAACTAAAAGATATCATTACGGTTATCCTGACGGATCTTGGCATTTCCACAGACCGCACATTCACCGAAGAGCAAAAAAAATACATCAGGCTCGCCGTTGACGACGCATTAGCCGAAGCGCTTGCACAAATCAACCTTTCCCAGCCTCTTTCACCGGACATTCAAAATCAAATCGAAGAACGGCTGCGCAGAGAATTATCCGGCATGCTGAAAACCCAGATCCAAAACAGTACTTACCAGCTGTCCGGCCAGGACCTGGAACATCTAAAACGATCCCTTCAAATCGAACATCTGGTCACTGGCGCCGTTGATCAAATTACAAAACAACAGCTGGAAACGCTGCGTGCCAATATCATATCCTCTGTGAAAAAAAGCGTTAAAACTCCGGTAAAAGGCGTGGATTATTTTACAGAAGCGGATATCCAGTCAATGCAAGCTAAAATACTAAAAGAAGCAAATAAGGAGACACTAAAACAAATAGAAGCCCTTGCTTCCAGGATCAAAGAAGTGCAGACCTCTGTCAGCACCTTAACGAGACAGGTAAAAGAGTTGCAGACGCTGGATCAGAAACAATCCCAGGATCTGAACAAGCTGCAGGCAAGTATTACGAACATTAATACATCGATCCGGCATATTAACTCTGTCACTACGCAGCTGACAGAAGCAATTACAATTTCCTCCAGCCATTTGGAAAAAGTAAGCGGCTCCGGCAGCGATATCCATGCCACACCTATTGCCGCATCAAATCTTACGATCGCTGAATTCGTAGATATTCTGGCAGGAAACGACCAGGTCTATACAGGCGCGATCCAGCAGTTAAACAAAATGGTCAAACAGCTGAAAGATGATAATTTAAAGCAAGACCAGGCATTTGACAAGTCTGTCAAAGATCTGGAACAATCACTGTCTGACAATGGCAAAGACCTCGAAGACGCAAAAGCGCAGCTGCAAAAAAACGATCAGGAATTAAAAAAACAACTGAACGACCAATCCGCAAATCTGGATCAAAAACTCCAGGATACACAAAAAGACTTGGAGACAGAACTGGAAAAGGCTCAAAAAGCGCTCGAAGACGAACAAAAAGAACGCAAAGAAGCCGATGAAACACTGCAGCAGCAGACAGACGATACAAGAACACTGATCGGCGATTCCAAAGACGCCGAAGGCTTGGAAGGCGATACAATTTTCCAAAAAATTGGCGCTATTATAAACATTCTTTCCAAAGACGGCATCAGCGGACTGATTCATACACTCAAAGGCATCGGCGGCGCCGAAAGCGTAGAAGAAGGCATGGAAAACCTGCATACAGATCTGCAGGACGCAAGATCGCGTGTTGGTGAACTGGAAAAAGAAAAATGGCTTTCCAATATTACACTTCTTGCCGAGCCGTATCAGGAAGGCAGTTCCGGTTATACTTATCAGGAAAGCGGTTCCGCGTATGTCTATCAGATTCCGCTCGTCACAGATGCAGACCAGATCGCACTCAGCGATGACGACACTGCCATTGTAATCCACTTTACGCAGCCAGGCAGGCTCCCATCCAATGCCGCGTTATCTACCAGCGGCAATAACCTTCTGGTCTCATTTGCAAACAAGCCGACACGCCGCATAGACATCACATCCATACACGTATACAAAGAAAAATAGGAGGATTCTTATGAAATACACAAGCAAACGATACAAAACACTTTCTCTGCTGCTGGCAACCGGTATTCTGGCCGGCATACCATCCATCCGTCCGCAGGCAGCCGTGATCACATCCAACGCAACCGACAAAATAGCCGTTGCATTCCAGGAAAATACCGCCTACAGCGCTGGGGACTACGTCATATATGACGATGAAATGTACCTGTGTACCGCAGATACCCAGGGCGCATGGCAGACAGCAAAACCAGCCTTTACGCAGCTTACCAAAAACCACGCCCTGGGCAGCGAAGCAGACTTATCCGCTTCTTACGATGACTCTGCGGACCCGTCCGGTGAAACATCCCTGATGGCATTTACAGCAAATGTATGGCAAAAATTAAAATCCTTCTTTGGCATGGACCAAAAGGATGCAGACACAGACGCTGGAAATTATAAAAACGCTTCTCTAAGCGCAAAGCTCAATTACTTAGAGCAGCAAAACCAGTCTCTGCAGCAAAACCTTACAAATGTGCAGAACAACGTCAATCAGTCTTTTCAAAACGTACAGGATAACTTCAACAATTCTTTTACATCTGTCAGTAATGGAAAATCATTGCTAGCGCGCACCATTTCTGACTTAGAAGGAACCGCTGACGCGCGCTACACTTTTCAGGAGTTCAGTCAGGCCATCACCGCCCTTGCACACGTCAAGTACACGAACGGCTACGACAAAGGCGTAGCAGACGGCACAAAAACCGGCTATGACAACGGTCTGGCCGAAGGCACACAGTCCGGTTACGACAATGGCCTGGCCGAAGGCACCCAATCCGGCTACCAAAACGGATACAACGATGGCATTCTGTTTGCAGACGGACGTACTAACGAGTCCTCAGAAAACTATCAGTCCGGCTATCGCAATGGCTACACAGACGGAAGTTCTTCTTTTCAGCCTAAGGTATGGTCAGAAACCATCCGCCTGGATATCAATGGGGCGGACAAAGAAGGCGACTGTTTTACAAGTTCGCAAGGATCATCCAGCAATCATAAAAACTGGGATTTCCACAAAAATTTTGACGGTAAAATCATTGCTGTCTATGCGATGGAAGACTACCACTCTCCGTATGGAGGCAGCAAAGTATCCGGGATGTGTGTTTGGATGAACGGCTCATACAAAACTGTTTCTGATGCAGCCAGATTCAAACTGTCCGTTTCTGATCATGATATCCATTTTGGACAGATGTCCTATAATATCATTGACAGCGGCGTGTATACAAATCTAACTTTTATTGTGCATTATATTTAATTTGCGGCCATTTTTCTCTCCGAACTTTAGGCAAAGAAATTCCTGCGGCCTTCCGGTATAACACAATTGACAGTGAGCTGCATTTTGTGTTAAACCGGACGATGCTGCGGTGAACAATAAAAATGTAAAAATCTCTCCCCCAAATGTTGACTTTTCTTTGGAAAACGTGTATATTGTATACATAATACATTATACAAGAAGAACATATTCAGAATATACGTTCCTGAAAAGATCTTTTACAAGAAATTTGTTCCAACTTACGTTGGAACTGAGAAATTGGGAGGACAGTGACATGGATGTGATCCGCTTAAAAGCACTTGCAAAAATTAATCTGGGCTTGGACGTGATCGGCTGCCGGGAAGATGGTTATCATTTGGTTCGTATGATTATGCAGACCATTCATCTGTTTGACAGTATACAGTTGGAAAAAATACCTGAACCAGAAATCCAGTTAACAACCAATATACATTTTCTGCCTACCAATGAACATAATATTGCCTATAAAGCTGCCCGTCTGCTTATGGATGAATTTAAACCCGGGCAGGGTATCCGGATTGATATTAAAAAATGTATTCCCGTTTCAGCCGGAATGGCTGGCGGCAGTACGGACGCGGCGGCTGTCTTATATGGTATGAATCAAATATTTGAATTTAAGCTTTCCCAGCGGCAGCTTGCAAAACGCGCATTGACATTGGGCGCTGATGTACCATACTGCCTGATGCGTGGAACGGCGCTGGCAGAAGGTATCGGTGAGAAGCTGACAAGATTGCCATGTGTTCCGCGCTGTCCGGTAGTTATTGCAAAACCTGGGATCAGCGTGTCGACGAAATGGGTCTATGACAGGCTGGAATTAAATGAGCAGACCAAACACCCCGATATTGACCAGCTGCTGACGGATATCCAGGAGCAGGATTTAAAGAAAATGACGTCCCATATGGGGAATATTCTGGAAGAAGTAACCGTAAAAGAATACCCGGTAATCGCCCACATCAAAGAAATATTGCTGGAAAACGGCGCGTTAAACGCCCTGATGAGCGGCAGCGGCCCTACGGTATTCGCGCTGTTTGAAGAACGCAGCCAGGCAAGGGAAGCAGCGGACGTACTGCGTGCCAGCGGGCTTGCCAGGCAAATTTATGTCACTACCTTATTTAATGTATAAAAACCGAGGATGGAAAAATGTCAGAAGATTTGAAATTGAACATGAATGCATATCTGCCTCTGCGTGACGTTGTATTTCAAACACTGCGTGAGGCCATTTTAAAAGGGGACCTGCGGCCCGGTGAACGCCTGATGGAACTGCAGCTTGCATCTAAGCTGGGCGTCAGCCGCACACCGATTCGAGAAGCCATACGGATTTTGGAACAGGAAGGACTGGCTGTCACTATTCCAAGAAAAGGCGCGGAAGTAGCCAGAATGACAGAAAAAAATATGGAAGACGTCCTGCAAATCAGGGAAGCGTTAGATGACCTGGCTGTTCAGATCGCTTGTGACAAAATGACAGAAGACCAGCTTACCAACCTGTCGCTCGCCATGAATAATTTTGAAAATGCTATTCAAGCTGGAAATCTGGACCGTATTATTGCATGTGATGTGGAATTTCACGATATTATTTATGAATCAACCGATAATCCGAAACTGGTAACCCTTCTGAATAATCTGCGGGAACAAATCTATCGTTACCGTGTGGAATATCTGAAAGAAGAGGAAAACTATCCGATGCTGATTCAGGAGCATAAAGCGATCCTGAACGCGTTAAAAGAAAAAAATAAAGAGTGTGTGGTAACTGCCATGCATACCCATATTCGCAATCAGGCGGAAACAGTCAAAAATATTATTCGTGAGCAGCAGGAATAACGAATCTGAAAGTCGGATATAAAAATCAGACGGGCTGAAACAAACCGTTCCAGCCCGCAGTAAAACAACCACTGCTCATGTTAAGCAATGATACATCCGTTCATTTCACGTAACAGTTCCATGAGTAATCTGAATTGTTACAATTTTACGGCAACTTCCATAAATCCGGCCGTATACGGCGCAACCGCATATGGATCTGCATAAAAACGAATCTTTCCATTTTTTAAATAATATTTATTATTATTAAAGTCTATCCGCTCAAGCGTCGCCTTTACATCTGCCCGGTTTTCATAAAACGGATGTCCTTCTTTTCCGGATGTCTGATCAAATTTTTTCAGGAACAGACTGCGCACTTTCTCATTCACCTGTTTTTTACTTAATCCGAGCAAAGTGGATGCAGATACCTTTTTACCAGTTTTGACATCAAAAATATAGGAATAACGGTATGGCATGCCATGCGCACCCATCGTATACACATAACCGGACTGAAGCACGCAGATATAATTCTCGTCGATGCTTGTGATTTCACATGTAGCTTCGTCCGCATAATACCGATCTTCGCCATCCATCTGCCCGACTACCTGCTTTGCTTCCTTAAGATCTTTCGTTGCCTCTTTTTTCCACTTTGTACGCAGTTTTTTATAAAATGCGTTAAACTCCTGCGCCGCTTCACTATCCGCTTCCGCCACTGGATACTGAAAAGCAATCGATTTGTAAATACGTCCGTCTTTTGTCTTATATAATTTTTTCTGCGTCTTCGTGGTAAGCTCCAGCCCGGATACATCTTCCGGTATCTGATTATCCTTCTTCTGATCATAGAAACTGGACGAATTCTCGTCATTTGCAGGCAAAGGATTCTGTGGTTCGTCTGCAATCGGTTCCTGGTCATCAGATCCCGTCTGCGGCTGTTCCTGTGCGTTGACCGAAGTGCTGACCGCATCCGCCGCTCCCTGATCCGCGGCCGCCTTACTTACTGCCGGCGCTGCATACGGCAGCGCCAGCATAAACGCCAATATAGTAATACCCAGTTTTTTTGCAATTTCTTTCCTTCTCATACTAGCAAATCCTCCTTTATGCTCGTCCTTATATGATATTAGATGGATACACGGCATAAAAGTTTCATTTTTTTCATAAAATGCTATTTTTTAGAAAAATTGTATAACGAATATCCAGGTACCAAACCGGAGCTGTCCGCGTTACTGCTCTGCTTCAGCCAGACGGATTCCCAGCTCATCCAGCTGTCTGGCGTCCACCGTCTCCGGCGCTTCTGACATCAGATCAGACGCATCCTTCACTTTCGGAAACGCAATCACATCCCGAATGGAATCCGCATGCACCATATGCATAACCATCCGGTCAAATCCATACGCAAGCCCTGCATGTGGCGGTACGCCATACTGAAACGCACGAAGCAGGAATCCAAAATTCTCCCACGCCTGTTCCTTCGTAAATCCAAGTACCTCAAACATTTTTTCCTGAATATCATTGCGATGGATACGAACCGAACCGCCGCCAAGCTCCGTACCGTTTAACACGAGATCATAAGCTTTCGCCCGCACTTCGCCCGGCGCGGAATCGATCTTATCCCAGTCCTCTTCCATCGGCATCGTGAACGGATGATGCATCGCCATATAACGCTGTTCTTCTTCAGACCACTCCAGCAGCGGGAATTCCGTTACCCACAGGAAATGATAGACATCTTCCTGCAGCAGACCTAATTCCTTTCCCATTTCCAGACGCAGCGCGCCTAATACATTCCATACAATTTTATTTTGGTCAGCCGCAAATAAAAGCAGATCTCCCGGCTGAGCTTCCATCTTTTCGGCCAGCGCCCGCAGCTGTTGTTCCTCCATAAATTTGGCAAACGAAGATTTAAAAGAACCGTCTTCATTCACACACAGCCAGGCCAGCCCTTTCGCGCCATAACCTTTCGCAAATTCTACCAGCTTATCGATTTTTTTACGCGGCATTTTACACTGTCCTTTGACATTGATCCCCCGTACGGAACCGCCGTTTTCCAGCGCGCCCGTAAATACTCCGAATCCGCATCCGACTACCGTTTCCGATACATCGGTCAGTTCCATGCCAAAACGGGTATCCGGCTTATCCGAGCCAAAACGGTCCATAGCTTCCTGCCACGGCATTCTTGGCAGCGGCAGACGGATGTCCACGCCGATTGCTTCCTGAAACACATACTGCAGCAGGCGTTCATTCACATCCATCACATCCTGCTCATCCACAAAGGCCAGCTCCATATCGATCTGTGTAAATTCCGGCTGACGGTCTGCGCGCAAGTCTTCGTCCCGGAAGCATTTGGTAATCTGTATATAACGGTCATATCCGGAACACATCAGCAGCTGCTTAAACAACTGCGGAGACTGCGGAAGCGCATAAAATTTTCCCGGATGCACACGGCTTGGCACCAGATAGTCCCTGGCTCCTTCCGGTGTAGATTTTTGCAGCATCGGCGTTTCGATTTCTAAAAATCCTTCTTTTTCCATAAAATTGCGGATCAGTGACGCCACTTTGCTGCGCAGAATCAGATTCTTTTGCAGATCCGGCCTTCTTAAATCCAGATAGCGGTGCTTTAGCCGCAGCTCATCCTTTGTCTGGCTGTCTGCCTCGATCGGAAACGGCGGCGTCTCAGACTCAGACAAGATCCGGAGGCTGTCTGCAATCACTTCAATATCCCCGGTTTTCAGATTGTCATTTACTGCCGCGCTGCGCTTTTTTACAGTCCCGGTTACCGCAACGACATATTCGCTGCGCAAGGTACCTGCTTTTGCAAACCCTTCCGCTCCGACGCAGTCTTCATCAAATACGATCTGCAGCAGGCCGGAACGGTCTCTTAGATCCATAAAAATCAAGCTCCCCAAATTGCGCCTTTTTTGTACCCAGCCCATCACTGTTACATGCTCATCAATATTTTGATTTGATACCTCCGTACATCTGTGGGATCTGTGTAGTCCCTGCATGGATTCTCCCATGGCTGCTCTCCTCCTATCTGTTAAAAAATTCCACAATTTCTTCGTATCCGTCTTTCATCAGCTGTTCTTTCTGGAATTTTTTATTTTTATTCATACGGACAATAAGCACCTGCTGCCCGTCCTGCCTTGCTTTCTGAGCTTTTGCAATCACTTCCGCCAGCTTTTCGCCCGGATAGCCTTTTTCAATTAAAAACGCCGTCTTTTTCGGCTGCTGCGGAATCTGATACCCGCTTTCCATCAGCAGCAGAATAATCCGCTCAAACCCGATCGAAAAACCGCACGCCGGAACATCCTTTCCGGTAAATTTGCCGATCATTTGATCATAGCGTCCGCCTCCGCCGCAGCTGCCGCCAAATTCCGGCATCGCAATTTCAAAAATCGTTCCTGTATAATATGACATGCCGCGTACAAGCGTCGGATCAAAAACAAGCGCAAATTCCGCTGTCTTGCAGGCATTCACACTTGCCGCAATCTCTTTCATACCAGCCACAACATCCGCTTCCAGAGCGCCGCCCAGCGTATCCGCCAGATAAGAAATGCCGTCCTCCGCCTCTTGAATCCCCTGGAACAACGATGTATAGGTATCAATCGCTTCCTGCGCAAACCCTTCCTGCTTAAGCTCCGCGGCTACGCCTTCCATCCCGATTTTGTCCATCTTATCCAAAATAATAAAAACCGTATCAAAATCATCTTCTGAAAATCCGCTGTACGCAGCCATCGCCTTTAAAATCCGCCGTTCATTGATACGGATCTCAAACCCCGAAAATCCCAGCCTGCCCAGCGTCGTAGTCGTCGCAAGAATCAGCTCAATCTCCGCCAGGTTGGAAGGCTCGCCCAGAATATCAATATCACACTGCATAAACTGGCGGTAGCGTCCCCGCTGCGGCCGGTCCGCACGCCAGACGCTGCCAATCTGCAGCGCTTTAAACGGCGACGGCAGATCGTTGGCATGGTTTGCGTAAAAACGCGCCAATGGCACCGTCAGATCATAACGCATCCCAAAATCCACCAGATCGCTCTCATCCTTCGCTGTCTCCAGATTTAATTTTTCGCCGCGTTTCATAACTTTAAAAATAAGCTTTTCATTTTCCCCACCCTGTTTATTGGATAAATTCGCAATATTTTCCATGCAGGGCGTTTCAATCGGCGTAAAGCCGAAGCTGCGGTACGTATCCTTGATCACGCTCTGGACATAATCGCGAATCTGCATTTCTTCCGGTAAAATATCTTTCATGCCGTTGACCGGTTTTTTCACTAAAGACATTGCTTTTGTCCCTCCTTGCCTTACTCAGTCGCATCCATGCCGGGACGCCTTTTCTTTCCTACAGGCATTCACCTCTGTGCATCTTCCTAACATTATATTTACCGAAATGCGGAAAGTCAAGTATTTTCGGGCGCAAAAGGCAGGAAAACGTAACGGTTCAGACAGCCCATGGAACAGTTACAGGAAAATACCTGATTTGTCGTTTTGTTTTTTTACAAATTTCTTTCGCCGTTATAAGCATCCTTTTTCATCCCGATCTCCAAAAACATAGCTTCCATCTCCTGAATGGATTTCAGATACCCGGACAAAGCTTTCTCCCCATTTTCTGTCAGCCGGTAATATTTCCGCTTTGGCCCATTTGACTGCATACTATAATACAAATCGGTCAGACCTTCTTTATGTAATCTGCGCAGCACAGCATAGACCGTACTTTCATCTGTATCGGCAAAATATTTTTGAATTCGTTTGACAATCTCATATCCATACAGATCGCTTTGTTTTAAAAATTGTAAAATACAAATATTCAGCAGACCCTTTTTCAGTTGTGCATCCATGAATGCGCTCCTTTTGTATGTGCTTTCCAAAGCCCGAAAACGATGACAAAGACCAGAATCTCTAAATAAATGCCGACGCTTCCTGTCAATGAGATCAGTACAAACTGCTTTCTGTCCATGGTAAATGTATGATACTGCCGAATCCCATACAACAACATGGATGCGGCACCCGTCGCATGCAGCGCCAGCATATAACTTGCAGCCTCATTTTTCATAACTCCCCATCCGCCCTGCAAAACGATAGCTGCATACAAGATCCATATAACGATCGTAAGCGCAAAAACCGCATTCGGCCCGGTACTTACCTGTTCCGCATAATTCCAAACCGCCAGATTACCCGCCAAAGCAATCGCGGCAAAAGCAGCGATCATAAAATGCTTCCCGCACAACAGATGAAAAGAAGTCTTGTTCTTAACAGCCGCCATCGCACATACAAAATAGATCATATTTAGAAAAAGTGCAGCATAAAAATACTGCAGGCCGTTTTTTTCACAATCATAAAATACAGACAAATCCGCAAAAATACGAATCCCTGTGAGCGCCATAAACTGCAGGAATCTATGATGTATAAAAATAGAGAACTTCGACGCTTCGCTTTGTGTCTGTGCTGTAATCTTTTTTACAACCTCGATAGGACGCCCCATATCCGCGCAGATTTCGGCTTCCGATTTTCCGCTCCGGCTTTCTTCCTGAAACCACTCTTCATAATCTGATAAAATATTTTTACATTCAGAATCACTATACCGGAACGAAAGCAGAAATTGCATTTGATACAAAAAATCTGCTTTTCCATATGCCTTTGTATTCATATTTTCATACCCTCCTTCTGTAAAACTACTGTTTAATAATCAGTAGTTAAAGTATAACAAAGATCTGGCCATCTGTCAATTGAGCAATCATAAATACAAATATAAAAAGAAACAGGAGTCAAGTTCCCATCGCCTAACTCCTGTTTCTACCAATAGTTTTTATCAATAGTTACTGTCAATAACTATTATCAATAGTTTCTATCAATAGCTTTTATCAATAACTTTTATCAATAGTTTCTATCAATATTATTCAAGTTCCTACTTATTTTGCATATTCTTCAATCATTTCCTCAATCGACGGAATTGCCTCCAGCTCATCCATCATCGTATCATATCCGATCCGTTCCAGTTCTTTTAAGTAGTCTTCCCACGTATCATCCACATCAATCTGCCCTAAAACTGCCTGCGTACGATAGCTTGCCACATATGCGTCCAGATCGCCGCTTATTGACTGGTTGATCTTTTCGTATCCTGTCTCATTGGCAAGGTCTGTCTTATATGGCCTGTGCTGCCATTTCAGCCAGGAACCATCTTCGCTGGAAGACCAGTATTTTCCTCCGGCCTGGAACAGTTCTTCCTCGCCGACCCATTTGGTCACTTCCTCCGTCTGTCCGAACTGGCTAAAACTCCAGGTGCCTTTGTCGCCGGAATTTAATTTGTTGATTTTTACTGGTATTTCGCCTGTTTCATCCCACTTCCAATCTACATCTTTCTCTCCGAAGAGCAGTTTTGCCATTACTTCCTTATCGCCGTCCCCAAAGATGGTATAGTTAAAAAATTCCAGGATCTTTGCCAGTTTTGCATCATCTACATTGGCGTTTACATAGAATTTTCCATATGCAGGCGTCGGATTCACGGCTGCCATCACTTCGCCGCCGTCTGGTTTCAGGCCAGGTGTTGCCAGAATCTTCGCGTCCGGATCGCGCTCCAGCAGTGTCAGCGGCGGACGGTCCATTGCCCAGCTGTTTAAGGTGTTCATGGAACTGAGCCAGTAGCCCGCGACACCCGTATTTACTTTTTCCCAGGCAATCGTTCTGTCATTGCTGATAATTTCCGTGTCCAGCAGGTTTTTCGCATACAGATCCTGGAAGCCCTTTAAAAATTCTTTGTATTCGTTCATGGCATAGCACTGTTCAGCCTTGCCGTCCGCATTGTTGATATCGCGCATAAATCCGTAAGCAGAATAGAACTGCCCGATCAGGCCGATGCCCCAGTCAGGCGCTGTTGCCCCGATCGTATCGTTCTGTCCATTGCCATCCGGATCCTGATTGACGAAGGCATCCATAATTTCAATAAATTTACTGAGCGTAATGCCGTCATCCGCCACGTACAGACGGTCGGATACCTGCTCGACATTCACGCCAAGATCAATGCCCAGGTTTTCAATCCAATCATAACGGTAAAAATCACCAGGCAGATAATAATCCACGAACTGGAACGTCAGTCCGGCCAGGCATGTAAATTCGTCCTCATTTTCCGGATTCAGCACCATTTTATAAATCAACGGATTTTTTTCGTAGTATTCAATAATCTTCGGGCAATACTGCTGCACCATAGACCTTGGTATCGTACGGATCAGTTCCTGTTCCTGCATCCAGTTCGGCGTCTTAGACTCCGTCCACATACAGTCCGGCATTTCACCGGACGCCAGCAGCAAGTCGATCGTATCCGACGTTTCTGCCTTTTCTACTGTAATATTGATATTCAAGGCGTCTTCAATCATCTTTTCCGCAAAAGAACCATCCTCATAATCCGAATAGCACCATTGTCCTGTATAAGAAATATCATACGTCTGATCCGGATCCGGCTGTGTGCCTTCGCCCGTGGAATCCGCTTCTTTCGCGGCGCCTGAACACGCTGACAGCACCATTGCTGTACACAGTGTAAGCGGCAACACTTTTTTCAATGTATTTTTCATCATTTTCAAATCCTCCTGAAACCTTGCTGCCAGACCAGATCTGGCAGCTTATGTTGAATATTATAATCTCAATTTTGCTCTGCAGCCTTCTGGCAGTTTACCAGCTCTTTCCAGCCGATCTTTCGGATTCTGGCTCTGGCCAGACAGCTGCCGTCTTTTGGCCCGCCTGCCTGATAGCCCAAAAGTACCCCGTCTTTCAAAAAGTGGATCGCGCAGTAACAGTACCCATGATCCTCTTCTCCTTCAAAAGCCACGCCTTCGGTAAACGTCTGTCCGTTGTCCCTGCTGACAGCGATGGCAAACGGGGTGCGTCCTCCGGTAAAAATCTCCGTTTTTTTCTCACGTCCGTTGTATTCCGGAATCGGATTCCATACCGCCCAAACAGCCCCGGACGGATCCCGTTTCATACTTAACGGGCTGTTTGGGGAAGTAAAACGGGAAGGCTGCGGCGCCGTCCAGGTATTTCCGTTGTCTACCGAAAACATCTCATACTGCCTGCCCAGATCTGTTCTGGCATATCCCCATAAGACCCCGGCGGTAAGCTCCAGCACGCCCGGCTCCTGAAGACCAGAGGTGCAGTTACGGGTATACGGCATACAGCATTTTCCTTCTGACGCCTGCCAGAATCGGCCGTCGTCATCAGAATAGAAGAAAACCACCTCTGAGCAGTAATCCAGGAAACGCTCTCCTTTATCTTCTCCTAACTGCCCTGACCTGTGGCAGGCAGCCGGAATCAGGATTCTGCCGCTTGCCAGCCTGACGACCCGGTCATTGTTCACGACGAAAAATCCTTCCTGCGGCGTACACAGCACTCTGTCTCCCCAGGTCTTTCCATGATCTTTGGAACGTCTGACATACATCTGCATCATCGTTAACGTATGCCGTACCAGATAAAACAAGCCGATATCGCCGTTTTCCATATGCAGCAGAGACAGTGACATAATATTTTGCGCCTTTTCCTCCTCACAGGTTAGTAAAATCCGCTCACCGCCAAAGCTTCTCCCGCCGTCTTCGGACACGACCACGCAAAGATCTGAAGCATTCCAGTCTTCATAGCTGTCGCCTTTATAACGGCTGTATACATACAGGATCGTATGATCTGAAAGGCTGATAAACGCCCCTTCACTGTTGCGCGGATTTTTCTTTTCTTTTGCCGGCGCGAACTCCGCCACCACCGTTCCTAATTCCTTTCGTCTCATATGTTTATGTCCTCCTCTTTTCCTGCATCCTGCCTGCACCGGGCCTGGTTATCCCTTTACCGCTCCGACCATAATCCCCTGCACAAAATATTTCTGCAGGAACGGATATACCGCTACAATCGGCAGCACCACCAGGATCGTTGTCGCGGCTTTGATCGTATCCGGATTCGTATCCACCATCGAACCGATCGCTTCTACTCCGGATGCGGCTGTCGATGTGGATGCGGTCAGGCTGTCCAGCATCCGCCGCAGCAGATACTGCAGCGTCGTCAGATTCGCAGACCTGCGGCAGTATACCATATTATCAAACCATGCGTTCCACTGTCCTACCATCTGCCACAAAGCAACCGTGGCAATAACCGGTTTGGACAACGGCATAATAATAGAAGCAAAAATCCGCACCTGGGAAGCCCCGTCGATCGACGCCGCTTCTTCCATGCCCTTATCGATCGAGAAAAAATAATTGCGAATAATAATCGTATTGTATATGGAAAATCCTGAAGGAAGCACATATACTAAAAAATTATTCAAAAGCCCCAGTCTTTTCATATTCAGATACATCGGTATCATACCTGCAGAAAAGAACATCGGTATCAAAAGCACCGCCGTAATAAATTTGCGGTAAGGCATATCCGTCCTCGTCAGGGAATAAGCCGCCATACAGCATACCAGAATATGAATCACCGTGCCAATGATCGTCCGCAGTACCGATACAAAAAAAGCCGTAATAATCTCATTATCCTGGAAACAGTATTTGTAAGCATCCAGCGTCCACACTTTCGGGAACAGATTGATATGCATATACGAAATATCCTGCGCCCTGGAAAACGACCGTACGAACACGTCCCAAAACGGCAGCAGTATTGTAATACAGAACAAAACCATCAGTATCGTATTGCAGAGATCAAACACCCGGCTTGCCGTCGACTGCTTCATCTTCACTTTCTTTCCTTCTTCGCGCGCCATAAAACCTCTCCTTTCCCCATCCTTAAATAATCTTATATTCCGGATTCGCTTTTCTCGCAAACCAGTTAGCAATCAGCACCAAGACGAGACTGACCACGTTCTGAAACAGACCGATGGCTGTGGAAAAGTCGTATCTGCTCTCAACCATACCTTTTCTATATACATATGTAGAAATAACGTCCGCCGTCTGATACGTCGCGTCATTGTACAAGTTGAACACCGGATCAAAGCCTACGCTGACCAGGCTGCCGATATTTAAGATCAGCATCGTACACATCGTCGGAAACATTGCCGGCAGGGTAATATTTAAGATTCTGCGGAAACGGTTCGCCCCATCGATCGATGCCGCGTCATACAGGGAAGTATCAATGCCCGCTATGGTCGCAAGATAGATCACAATGCTGTACCCGGTCGTCTTCCATAAGTTGGCGATCAGATAAATCGGCACAAACAGATCTTTTTGAGCCATAAAATACAGCGGCTTATCCAAAATCCCAAGTTTCAGTAAGATCGCGTTAACAACGCCGCCTGTAGGAGACAACAGCTGATACACAAACGTCCCTACCACGACCCAGGAAAGAAAATGCGGCATATAAGTGATGGTCTGTACCACACTCTTAAACCTGGTATTTAAAATCTCATTAACCAGCAGCGTAAAGACGATTGTTACCGGAAATGTAGTCAGAAGTGTTAAAATACTGATCTTTAACGTATTCCCCAATACCCTGTAAAAATTCGGATCTGCAAACAGCGCTTGGAAATGCTTCAGCCCTACCCAGTCGCTGCCTTCAATCCCCCTTGCCATCTTGTAATCCTTAAATGCGATCACCAGCCCTTCCATTGGCAGATAGCAAAACAGGATTACCAGAACAATTGCAGGAAGCAGAAACAGATAAAATGGCAGGTATTTTTTCATCTGTTTACTGCCGATTCCTGGTGTTTTTGTGTTTTCCATAGTTTCCTTCCTTTCTTTTTGATCATTATGATCGTTGCATAGCCGTCTGAAACGATATAGCGTCCATGCGCCCGGGCGCATTTCCCCGTTTATGATGCTCCCCTGTCTGGCCGGACATCAGGAGCATCTTATACTTTATATTCGGTGATCAGGAACACAGCGCCACGGTTCCGGAACACGCATGCCTGCAGCGCCCTGTTCCCGAAAATTTACGAAATTGCAAAACATTGATCGGAACAATGTTATTTCATACCTTTATTATAGGAAATTTTTTCTGATTCGTCCATGAACTGTATTGTACAAACCATGCACAAAATGATACAATAAAGTAAAAACGTACAACATCATGCACAAAATAACGCAAGTTTTTTTTGGACTGTCAGCAAACGATACCAAACATTTACGACAGTTCCACACCAATATAGAATGGAGGAATTGCCCATGTACGTAAATTCCGGATACCTGCACAATTCCGTAGTACACTTCAAAGACAAATCCCGGCCTCTGGTCGTAGGCAGCTGCGGAACCTTCCGCCTGTACAGGAGGCCCAGGCTGCCCACTTACCGTCCGAGAGGCCGTATCGATTTCCAGCTTCTGTATGTAGCCGCCGGAAAAGCACATTTTTTTCTGAATGACGAAGACGTCATCGTAACGGCCGGACATATGGTCTTATACCAGCCAAAAGAAGTGCAGCGATATGTATATTACGGGATTGACCAGACAGAAGTGTTCTGGGTTCATTTTACCGGGAGCGATGTAAAGAATATTTTAAAAAGTTACGGAATCCCGCTGACAGAACATGTCTTTTATACCGGGCAGCTTCCTGAATACCAGAACCTGTATCTGAAAATGATACAGGAGCTCAAAGAATGCAATCTGCACTATGAAGAACTGCTGGTGTATTATCTGCGGCAGCTTTTTATTCTGGTCAGCCGCAAACTGAACAGCAGACCTAAGGCTGCGGATTACATACAGAGCGAAATAGAATCTGCGATTCGCTATTTTAGCGATCATTTTCAGGCAGATATTGTGATTGACCAGTATGCTGCCAGTATCCATAGAAGTACGGCTTGGTTTATCCGTAACTTTAAGCATTATACCGGCATGACGCCGATGCAGTATATTATCTCTGTACGCATGACACATGCGCAGCAGCTGCTTAGTACTACAGATTATAATATTACGGAAATTTCTGCTGTTGTAGGATATGACAATCCTTTGTATTTCAGCCGTCTTTTTAAGAAGCAGATTGGGCTGTCTCCTACGGATTATCGGAAGAATTTGTGAGAGTGGCAGTTATTTTTATGGAGATACTTTTGGGGTTCCCGTCCGCCTCGCCACTAAATTCCACTGAACGGATTATTTTTCATTTTACAAAAAATAGTCTTGACATCCCGCGCAGACTGTTTTATGATGATATGCATAAAAAAGAAGGAGAACTTGTATGTTAATTGTAGATGTAATGGAGAAAATTGCAAATTAAATATTGCAAAGGCCAGACAAAAGAGTTACGCTCGAAGTCTGCCTATCGGCTGGCGGCGCTGCTGCTGGTATTTTCGCCTTACATTTGCTTTGTTTTATAGAATCTTTTTTATGGATATCTGGTGATTTCTTGCGGATCAATAACACTCCGAAGTGATCGTGAAAGCATGCTGGTATAAGTATGCTTTTTTGCTGTCAACAACCAAACGTGATCCGGGATGACATTTTTGCGAAGAAAACCATAGCAGGCGCTTTTGGGCAGCTATGGTTTTTTATTTTGCGCAATTATGATCATAATCATCGTAATAATTATACAGGGCGGCAGAACCTGAAAGCAGGGACGCGAACGATAGGTGTTGCTTTGCGATGCAGTTTTCAAGCGATTTGGAACCGATTAGAAAAAGCATTAAAAATAAGGAGAGTAAAATGAATCTTAATTCTATTTTAGAATTTGACCAGATCAGAAAAAAATGGAGTACACATGCACTGACGAAATCCGCGGCTGAACAGATTGACACTATCACCTATGAACTGGATGAAAGCACACTGCAAAAGCATCTGCTGGATACTACTCATGCAAGGGACATGATCCGCTCTTGCGGGATGCCGCCGCTTGTTTCAATGGAACAGGCAGAAGAGATTCTTGGCCGCGCCGTGAAAGAAGGATGCCTGACACCAGATCAGCTGGAGACAATCGGGCAGCTGCTGACAGCTGTGCGCAGGCTGATTGATTATCTGAATAAAGGCAAAGCGTATAATAATCCCCTGTCCTGGTACGAACAGAACCTGGACGCATGTAACGTGCTGCGGGATGAGATCGCATTGCAGATCCGCAGCGGCCAGGTAGACGATCATGCTTCTAAGCAGCTGTCACGTGTCCGGGCAGAACTGGTGCGGGTCAAGGAAAAAATGATTCAAAAGGCAGAACAGGTAATGCGGACGCAGAAAGAATGCATGGCGGATCAGTTTTATACGATGCGCGGCGGGCATATCTGTATTCCGGTAAAAAAAGACTATAAATGGAAAGTGAAGGGAAGCGTGATCGATCAGTCTTCCAAAGGAAGTACATTATTTATAGAACCGGCAGCCGTTGGGAACATGCAGGAAAGCACGCAGGCTCTGGAATTGGAGGAGATGCGGGAGGTATCCCGTATTTTGTATACATTAACAGCTATGGTAGCGGATGATGCTCCTGTGATCCTGAAAAATATACGTATGATGGAAAAACTGGATTTTATTTTTTCCAAAGGGAAATTAAGCCTGGAAATGAATGCATCAGAGCCGCAGATCCATACGGACAGAAAGATCCGATTGAAAAATGCCAGACATCCGCTGATGGATCAGGCCGCTTGCATACCGCTGCAGTTTGAAATTGGGGAGTCTGCGGATGGTATTATAATTACAGGCCCGAATACAGGAGGTAAGACGGTGGCGATGAAAACGATAGCCTTGAACTGCTATATGGCCCAATGCGGTCTGCATGTGACCTGTGAAGAAGCGGATATTTGTATGAACAGTTCTATTTTATGCGATATTGGCGACGGGCAGAATCTGACGGAAAATCTGTCCACGTTTTCTGCTCATATTAAAAATATACTCGAAATTATCGGCCAGGTAACGCCGGAAAGCCTTGTCGTTATGGATGAGCTTGGTTCCGGAACAGATCCGGCCGAAGGCATGGGAATCGCGGTATCGATTCTGGAAGAGCTGCGCCGCAGCGGATGCCTGTTCCTTGTCACCACACATTATCCAGAAGTCAAGGAATACGCAGACCGCGCAGAAAGAATTCAAAATGCAAGAATGGAATTCGACCGCCGGACACTGCAGCCGACTTACCGGATGATCATCGGAGAAGCCGGGGAAAGCTGCGCGTTTTACATTGCGCAAAAGCTCGGCATGCCACAGCGGATGCTGGAGACAGCGGCCCGTGCGGCATATGGAGAAGTCGCGGGCCTGACTGTCCCAGCGGACAGCGGTAATCAGCAGACGGCAGCAAAAGCGTCTCCGGGCATAAAAGAAATCAGAAAGATCAAAAAGGCGAAGAAAACCGCCCATGCTGCAAAACTTAGTGAAAAATTCCGGATCGGGGACAGCGTTATGGTATTCCCGGATAAAAAAATCGGGATTGTCTGCACGCCCGTCAATGAAAAAGGCGTTTTACAGATCCAGATGCCGGATAAAAAGATCTATATCAACCAAAAACGGGTAAAGCTGCATGTAGCGGCTGCAGAACTGTATCCGGATGACTATGATTTTTCGATTCTTTTTGATACCGTGCAAAACCGGAAAATCCGGCATGAAATGTCCCGCAAATATACCACGAAAACTATCGAAAAAAACGTGGATGCATAACTCTCCACATGCAGCAGGACTATTTACGGATCAGCGCCATCGGCACCCCCTCCAGCGCGTGAAATCCATGCCGTTCATAAAAAGACACCAGTTCCTTTGTTTCCGCTGTCAGTACAAGGTACAAAAAGTCTTTATAAGTCTCTTTCAGCATCCGCGTCAGCGCAGTCCCGACTCCCTTTGCCTGATATTGCGGATGCACAAGCAGATAATGCGCATATGCCGTAAGCTCTCCGTCATCAATCGCATTCACCAGCCCGACCAAACGGCTGCCGTCCCAGGCGGATATAACCGTATCCGACGAAGCAAGCGCTTTTACCAGCCGTTTTGGATAGGCTGCTGACATCCAGCCGACAGATGCGAATAGTTCTTTCAGTTGTGTTTCTTCAAAATCTTTACTGGTTTTGTAAGTTACCATAACAATCCTCCATTACAAAATCCGGATCGCTCCCTGACCAATGGCCTGCGCTTAATTATATGCCTTCACCCGCACCGTATCATTTCCGGATTCCCGAACCATCTGCCGGTAGTCAGCCAGACAGCTGCGCGGCACATAAACCACTGCCTTTTCAGAAATCCCCCGGAACGCATCTTCGCCAATATACACGATCTGCTCAGACAGGATCTTTATTTTTTTTAGCTGCTTACATCCATAAAAAGATTCATCCCCGATCTGCGTCACATTTTTGCCGATCGTAATGCTGCGAACCTTTTTCTGATTGCGGATGCATCCGTCGTCCAGTATATTTACCTCATAGGACTCCCCGCCAATCTTTACGGCTGCCGGAATAGTGATGCTGACATGGTTTGGCGACGTACACTTTGTATACTGGGCTGTACCGTTTTTCCATGCGGAATAGATACCTTTATCCACTGTTCCGACCTGCACCGGAGCATTGTCTTCCAGCGTATCATCCTCGCTTGGCCCGGTTGACTCTTCCGACGTAACCGGTGTCCCGGTAATAATTGTGCCTGTAGTCGGCGTGCCGGAGGATGTCCCTCCTGCAGATCCGGTCACTGGAGGGGTAATTGGCGTCCCGTTAATATTTGTGCCAGTGCCGGACGTCCAGGTATTTGTATTATTTGATCCGTTCTGACTGCCGGACGAAGCGGACTTGATGACCTCTACTCTGGCAGACGCGCCCTGTGTGGAATCCACATAAGAATTTGCGTAAATATACAATACTTCCGAAGTCTCGTCAGCGCCGACGTACAGGTTGCCATCGGCCGAGATCCGGGTATTTGGCGAACTGCTGCCGCTGATCTGCCAATTAATGCGCTGTGAGACTGAAGACAGTCCGTTCCCCAGCACTTTTGCCGTAAATAAACGGTTCGTCCCCTGCATCACACTACAGTCCTGCGGCGTAAGTGTTACTCCGGTAACTGTATAGGAAGGCACGGCCGGATTCCAGACCTGGCCGGAGGAACCGCCGAACGCATTGTGATACTGAAATTTAGTAAATGCTTTCAGACATACATTCCCGCCGTCTGCTTCATGGGAATTGGCGGAGCAGGCAACCGGAACCGCTTCCTGATGGCCGGTTACTTCCGCCCGCAGCTCCATCTTGTTCGAGACAAGCACCGGAGTCGTCAGCTGGAACGTATGGTATCCGTTCTGCGCTACGGTACCGCCGCAGCCCGGCAGTTCTTTTCCATCTAAGAAAAACTGGTAAGAAGCGCCCGCTCTTACATATGTCGCTATCCCTGTCAGCCACTGGGCGCCGCCGCTTAAATCATAAGTCTGGCTGTAGCTTGTCCCGGACCAGAAATCACTCAGCCCCCGGTAATCCGTCTCATAAATACGGTCGTATAATTTGGATCGGTCAAGTACCTGCGCCACACTAAAAGCATCCTGAAAATAATTGTCATAAGAGATCCAGTAATAGCCGCTGCCGCCGATGCTGCTGCCGTCGCGGCCCCAGCTGTTTTTCACTAGAAACGCGCCTTTATTCTGCGGCTGGTGCGGCGTTGTCAGACTGTTATAAAACCACTGCGGCGCATAGTTATCATCCCATCCGACAATCGTTACCCCATGGTTTACGCCCGGGCTGACCTGCTCCGGATAAAAATACGCCCCTTCCCTGGTCGTCATCGCGCGGTCTTCCGCGGTAAAATAAACACTTACGCCGACGGCCCCATAATTTACAACCAGATTTTTGATATTCTGAATATAATTCAGCTTGCTCTGGATCTGGTTTCTGTCATATCTGCCAAGTTCCGCCGTCTCGCTGACATAATAATCCGTCAGGCTGGAATTCGCTTCCAGACGCGGCCCGTACATCTTTCCTCTTGTCCAGTAAGCAATCGCCTGGCGATAGTTGCCGCCGGAATACAGATCTGAAAACGCGTAAGCCCCGCTGCTTAACTGCGTAATCATATCCCACTCGCTGAAATCTGTCTGAATACCGGTCTGTGTTTTCATCAGATAAGATTCCAGCACCGCGTCCGCCATATAAGCCCAGCAGTAATTTGTCTGCGCCTGGTCTTCCACTTCTGTCGCGTAAGCTATGTAATTTACGTTTGTATTATGACTGGGCGACATGGCGGAGGTATTCGCCTGCACCTGCATCCGCGAGACAGGCAGGGAAACCGGAAGCATTGCCGCCGCCAATATTGCAGCCAGTATTTTTTTGAATTTTTTCATCAGAATCCTCCTCCATTTTCACAATCAGGCTCTGCACCTTTTCTGAGACGCAGAACCTGACAAGTCTCCTTCTGCCTGCTACTCTACGGTTACCGATTTCGCGAGATTCCTCGGCTTATCCACATCCAGCCCTTTGCCCACAGATACATAATAACTGAACAGCTGCAGCGGAATAATCGCCAGAGAATTCGTAAAATACCGGTTTGTTTTCGGAATATAGATCACGTAATCCGCCGTTTTTTCAATCTCCGTATTGTCTTCATTGGTCACTGCCATCACGAAAGCTCCCCTTGTACGCACTTCCACAATATTGCTCAGCACTTTTTTATATAAACTCTGCTGCGTTGCGACTGCAGTAACAAGCGTTCCTTCTTCAATCAGTGAAATGGTTCCGTGCTTTAATTCTCCAGCCGCATAAGCTTCCGAATGGATATACGAAATCTCCTTAAGCTTTAACGAGCCTTCCAGTGAAATCGCATGATCTATGCCCCTTCCGATAAAAAATACATCTCGCGCCGCAAGGTAACGGTTGGCAAAGCGCTGGATATTTTCCTTATTGGCCAGCAGCATCTGTATCTGTGCAGGAATCGCTTTCAGGTCCTTAATCATGGAAGCGCATGCGTCGTCCCCCAGCTGCCCCCGCGCAAGGGCAAACTTTATCGCCAACAAATACTCCGCGATCAGCTGCGCCGAGTACGCTTTTGTCGTCGCTACCGCAATCTCCGGCCCGGCCCACGTATACA
Source organism: Lachnospiraceae bacterium (assembly GCA_009774535.1). Classification (GTDB taxonomy): domain Bacteria; phylum Bacillota; class Clostridia; order Lachnospirales; family Lachnospiraceae; genus Eubacterium_J. Next base: position 9,296 of record VSNY01000021.1, on the reverse strand, counting down.
TGACGCGGTCTGATTCACGTGCGATCGAACTGCCGACCACGTTGACAATGCCAAGCGTCAGCGCGCCGCGTTTTTTCGCTTCCCGAAGCGCCGCGAGCGAATCAGCAGTTTCCCCGGACTGGCTGATCACGATTACAAGCGTATCTTTTTCGATAATCGGGTCGCGGTAGCGAAACTCACTGGCCAGATCTACTTCCACAGGAATCCGCGCCAATCCTTCCAATACATATTTCCCTGTAATTCCGGTATGATAAGCCGAACCGCACGCCACAATATGAATCTTGCGCAGCGCCCGGATCTCGTCGTCAGTCATGCCCAGTTCTTCGATCACGATCTTTCCGTCTTTGATGCGCGGATTCAGCGTATCGCTTACGGTTTTCGGCTGCTCATACATCTCTTTTAGCATAAAATGCTCATAACCGCCTTTTTCCGCCGCGTTAATATCCCACTCGATCTTTTTCGGCTCTTTTTCAATTTCCTCCCCGTCCACATTATAAAAATGAACGGCGTCTTTAGACAGAACCGCAATCTCTTCATTCTGGATAAAATACACTTCCCGTGTATATTTCAGCACTGCCGGAACATCCGAAGCAATCAGGCTGCCTTCATCATTCTGCCCGACGATCAGCGGACTGTCCTTACGCACCGAATAGACCAGATCCGGGTGGTCTGCAAAAATAATTCCAAGCGCATACGATCCCTCTACCCGATGCATCACCTTCACGATCGCTTCTAACGGATCGCCATTATAATAATACCCAAGCAGCATTGCCACGACTTCCGTATCCGTCTCAGAACGGAACTCGAAGCCTTTTTTCTGCAGTTTTTTTCTTAGTTTTAAATAGTTCTCAATAATCCCATTATGCACGACCGCAATCGTTTCATCCTGGTTATAATGCGGATGCGCATTGTGGTCGCTCGGCGCTCCATGTGTTGCCCAGCGCGTATGGCCGATCCCGATCGTCCCCGGCATCGTAACGCCGCCATGCGTCTGTTCATCCAGTACTTTCAGCCGGCCGGCCGCTTTCTGCACACGTATTTTCTTTCCGTCATAAACTGCCATTCCGGCCGAGTCATACCCCCGGTATTCCAGCTTGGAAAGTCCGTCCAAAAGGATCGGCGCTGCCTGTTTTTTTCCGATATAACCTACGATTCCACACATGTTTTGCTCCTTTTGCTAAAAATCTGTTCGTATCTGTCCGTAATGTATTCCCAGCTATAGTATTTTTCAATCCGCTCCCTTGCGCGGCTGCCAAGCGCTATGCGCTCATCCGCGGACATCCCATCCGCCCGGCCAATCAAAGCTGCCAGATTTCCCGTTTCCTTCGTCCAATACAACGCGCTGCTGTCCGCAACCTCCCGGTTAAATCCCACATCCAGCAGAAGGTTCAGCCGGGTACTGGCAAGCGCTTCCAAAAGACTCGGATTCGTCCCGCCGACTTCATGCCCGTGAAAATATCCATAAGCATGCTCCCGGATCTTTTTCAGCAGTTCCTTCTCATACACCGTCCCGACAAACCGAATCCTTGGATCGCGATCAAATCCGGTGCGCTGCTTCAGCTTTTCCATAAAATCGCCGCTGACATCCGTAATCAATGCAAACGACTTTGTCGTGGAAGACGCCATAAATTCCCGAATCATTGTCTCATAGTTATTTTCCGGCACAAACCGTCCGACCACAAGATAATACCCATCCTTTTGCAGCTGATGCTTCTGATACCATGCCGTCAGCTTCGGATCATCGTCCGCTAACACGGATGGGGATGTTTCCGCACCGTATGCGATAAATACGGTCTTAGGATCGTATGCGGCGTACTCTTCCCGTATATAGGTCTCCATATTCCTGCTGTCGCAGATCAGCAGCCCGGCATGCTTTACCATCAGACGTTCGGAATACTTCCAGTAACGGCGTATCAGGGCATTCCACTTTGCCCGCAAAAACTCATGCCCGTCCGGGTTTACATACAGCTGCCCGCCCATCGCATCTATGCGCCTGCGAACCACCCGCGCCGCCGGACCAATCCGGCAGGCCAGAACATAGAAAACCGGGTGCCGGATCTTCTTCTTTTCTGCATACCGCATAAAAAACCACAGCGCATCCAAATCATACGTAACCGCCCGCGCAGGCCCTAAGCGCCGCCACGGAAATGCAACACACTCCGCGTGATGGCAGTAAAAGCGCGCGTTCTCCCGGTGATAATCTTCCGGCTCTGCAGCGCAGGCTACGTGATAGCGAATGCACCGATCCTGCTGGTACTGCGTCAGTTTGTCTACAAATGTCTCGAATCCGCCGTATTGTGCAGGTATCCCTTTACATCCTATGATAAATACATGCCGGATGTGACGGTTCTGCGGTTTTTTTACCTGATTCATAATCTTCACCACCTGTTGGTTCCATCATACCATAATGGCGGGATAATTTCAAATATTATAAATAATAGAAAATGCCAGCACTGTGCGTGCGTAACCTCTTGCTGTTTTGCACATAATTATGTTATAATAACGTGCATGGAAAGGAGGTGGCGCAATGCCACAGATCAGACCAATCACAGATTTACGCAATACAAATGAAATCTCAGAAATCTGCCACGCCCGTCGGGAACCGATATTCATCACTAAGAACGGATATGGTGATCTAGTTGTCATGAGCATCGAAACTTATGAAACAATGATCGAAACCGCCGAAACGGACGTTGCGATTGCTGAGGCAGAGGCAGAATTTGAACAGGATGGACAACTCTATGATGCAAAAGAGACGTTGGCGGCATTGAGGAGGAAACACTTTGGATAAATACAACGTCTTCCTGATGAGCCGCGCACTGCGGGATCTTGATGGTATCTATGCTTATATTGCCGATACCCTGCTACAGCCAGAAACTGCGCTTGCACTTGTGGAACGGATTGAGGAACAGGTTTTCTCTCTTGCGCATCTGCCTTACCGCTGTCCGGAACGCAGACAGGGAACCTATGCAAACTGCGGATACCGTCAGCTACTGGTAGAAAATTACACTGTTATCTACCGGATTGACGAGGCAAAAAAACAAGTTATCATCGTGACAGTGCGATATTCACCTGGTAATTTCTAATCAAAACTGCAAATAATCAATATAAAAAGCAGCCTGACAAAACAGGCCGCTTTTTACATTTCTTATTCCTCCCCATCACCCACATACGGATCCTCAGCCACTCCGGTTTCCTGCTCATCCCCGACACCTTTTCCGGTATCGTCCGCAATCGCCCTGCTAAGTTCCAGCACGGTATTCGACGGCGTATAATTGTACTCCCCAAACAAGTACGCATGCAGTTCCCGTACATTCTTCTCCAGATCACACGGCGCTACAATATACTTCCTGGTCAAATCAAACGTATACAGATCAAACGGAAATCCCGACGTACCTGCCAGCTCATAACTAAACAGCTGCGACGCCATAGAAATCATCTGCATTTCAGTCAGGTCTGTGCTGATATCTTCCAGCACCGCATTAATAATTTTATTAATCGTAAAAATATTGGAAGCTTTCGTTTTCTCAATCATTTTAGACAGCACTTCCCGCTGCCGCTGCGCACGGCGGAAATCATTGGCGTCATGACGCAGGCGGCAGTATGCCGTCGCCTGCACGCCGTCCAGCAGCTGCACGCCGGGATGCTCGACCATATGCGGCTCCAGCCCGGTATAAGCCGCTGTTTCTGCAATATAGATATTGATCTCTTCCATCATTCCTTCTTCTACGTTAATCTCCAGCCCGCCAAGCAGATCAATCACTTTGCACACAGCATAAAAATCAACCGCCACATAATCCGCAATATCCAGATCCAGGTTCTGGTTCAGCATACGCACCGCCTGCTCCGGGCCGCCATGGTTGTATGCATAATTGGCTTTCCAGTAATAAGGGTCTTCCATCGTTCCTACATTCAGATAGGTGTCGCGGTATACGGACACGACTTTCACTTCTTTGGTATCGTTATTGATACTCGCGATCATAATCATATCACTGTTTCCGGATGTAAACACGCCGCTTTTTTCATTATCCAGACCAAATACCGCAATATTCGTAAACCCTTCCAGTACCTGCTGCGTCGTCTGGCCCAGATCTTCATTCACCACATCCTGCGTCTCAATATTATCCACATGCTCGATCTTTTGATATTTGGTCCAGAGAAACAGAACCGCCAGCAGGACCAGCAGCAGGATTATTTCCACAATAACAATAATCACCTTATGTTTCCTGCGTTTCTTTTTCTTGCTGTTTTTATGACTGCTCAATTGCGATACTCCTCCTTTTCTGCATCCGTAAAAACGATGCGCCAAAAGCCATACACGAGTGAAGCCCGTTCTTGGTGCGCTGTTTTATGTCTTACTGCGCTGCTGTATCTTCAGCAGACGTTTCAGATTCTGTATGAGACTGCTGACTTCCTTTTGTGTAATGATCTGCTTCCACGCCTGTATTTTCCGCATCATCCGCTCCTTTTCCAGTCTCCTGAACAATCGCCTGGCTATAGCTGGTAACCGTGTTGGAAGGCGTATAATTGTAATCATTAAATAAATACTTATGCAGATCGGTTGCGTTGGTCACCAGATCACACGGAATCACGACCGAACCTTTTTTGCCTCCAAGATCCGCTGTCGTCAGCCGGAACGGAAAACCAGTCGTATCCGCCAGTTCATAGCTCATCAGCTGGGCAGCCATAGAGATCATTTCGCCTGCGGTAAAATTCGTGCTGATGTCATCCAATACGGAATCTATAATCTTGTTGATCGTTAACAGATCCGCCGCTTTTGCCTTTGCCACCATTTTGGAGATCACCTCGCGCTGCCTCTGCGCGCGCTTGAAGTCATCGCCCGCCGTATAACGGATCCGGCAGAATGAAGTCGCCTGCACGCCGTCTAAGGTATACGTTCCCGGCTGGGTAATCGAATGTGCTTCCCGGCCTGTCACCCGCGCCGTCTCATTAATATAAAAATCCATCCACTTTGCTTCTGCCGCGTCAATCTCCACCTCAACGCCGCCTAATAAGTCAATCGCCTCCGTCACAGCCTGGAAGTCTACAACGACATAATCCTGGATATCCAGATCCAGATTGCGGTTCAGCATTCGGATGGCTTCTTCTGCGCCGCCTTTATTATAAGCATAGTTGGCCTTACGGAAATTGTACGATCCGTCACTGCTGACATTTAAAAACGTATCCCGGAATACGGATACCAGTCTGACTTCTTTCGTATCATTGTTAATGCTCGCGATCATAATAACATCACTGTTCCCGGCATCAAAGCTGCCGTTGGACCGGTTGTCCAGTCCGAATAACGCAATATTGGTATATCCTTTTAACACTTCCTGCACGGACTCGTCCAGATCTTCGTTAATAATGTCCTCGGTACCGATCATATCCGGCTGATGGTCCAGTTTCTGGTATTTGGACCAGACGAACAGGCATGCCAGCACGACCAGCAGCAGCAGGATTTCTATCGTAAAAATAATAATTCTGTGTTTTTTCTTTTTTGATCTTGATGCACTCATTTCCTTTCTTTCCCTTTCTGCATTCGTAATTCAGATTGTACCAGCCGCCAGAGGAACAGCAGCCTGTTTCGGATCATAACTGGTATTGTATTTTTATTAAAATCAGACACATTCCCATCATGCCTGCGGTAATACAGCAGCGGCTCGTTTAAAAAGCAGCACCCTCCCCGGCGCCTGTCATTAATCACGCCGATCCACTGGTCATGCATCTGGATATCATCCGGAACCGGCAGAATATACGGCACCAGCTCCCTGCGGATAGCCATACAGCAGCCGATATATTTATTTTTCCAGATATTGCGCCATACTCCGGCGCCATGGCCGCGGTAATCAAAAAAAGACGGATACAGGATTTGTGTCAGGTCTTCCCCGGTCACAATACAGTCATGAACGATCACATGACACTTTTTCTCCCGAAACTCAGCAAGCACGCGTCCGACCTTATCCGGCATCCATACGTCATCCTGATCTGCCAGAAAAATATAAGCGCCCTGCGTATTTGCTATGGCATGCGCAATATTTTGTTTGATCCCGCGTCCGGGGCCGGACAGCAGGAGTACGCGCGGGTCGTCTGCCGCATAAGAGCGGACGATTTCGACCGTTCGATCAGAAGAACCGTCATCGGAAATGACCAGCTCGTCCTTATCCCCTAACTGCTGCAGGATCGAATCGATTTGATATCTGATATATTTTTCTCCGTTATAAGCTGCCATTGCAACGGATACCCGTTTCATCCGCTCACGTCCTTTCTGTCCGGATGCTGCCGTTATTTTGAACCATCGCCTGATAATACCACCTGAATCGTACGAAACAGGATTTTCAGATCCAGACTTAACGACCACTCCGAAATATATTGTGTATCCAGCGCCACGACCTTTTCAAAATCCGTAATATCGTTGCGCCCGCTGACCTGCCACATTCCGGTCAGCCCGGGCTTAATGCCCAGCCGCCCTCTGTGATGGAGCTGGTAATGCCCGACCTCATCGATGGTCGGCGGCCTTGTGCCGACCAGGCTCATTTCCCCTTTCAGCACATTCCAAAACTGCGGCAGTTCATCAATCGAATATTTCCGAATAAAGTGTCCGGCCGGAAAGATCCTGGGATCGTCAGTCATCTTAAACATCAGACCGTCCATTTCATTCTGTTCCATCAGATCCTGTTTGCGCTCTTCCGCGTCTACATACATAGAGCGAAATTTATAAATACGAAAAATGCGTCCGTTCTTCCCAACGCGTTCCTGGGAAAACAGCACCGGGCCGGGCGCCTGCGATTTAATGACCGGAGCAAAAATCACAAACGCCACCGCAGCCGCCACCAGGCCCACCAAACTGCCCGCAATGTCCATCACACGTTTCAAAAACATCTCCGGCGGCGACGCGATATGCATACTCGTCGTTAGTACCATATAGTTGCCGCATTTTTCCAGTACTTTATTCGGCATAAGCGCCGTCTGCGGAATCAGGTTAAAATGAACGGTAATCCCATACTCGATCAGCTGGGCGGCAAGCGCTTCGCTGGAATCCCTGGTGTTGCCGTTGATAAACACCTCGTCGACCACATGCGTACGGACATATTCGTAAAAATCATCCGCATTTGCCACCACCGGCACGCCGCGGATCGTCTCCCCTTTCCGGGGCATGTCCACGACGACAATGCCGCCAATCTCAAAGTCCCGGTATGTGTCATGCTCAAAATCCCGTACACATTCCTCTGCATAGCGGTCCATCGTCAGTATGATCATCACCGCATTGCTGCGTTTCTTCTTAATATAGTTACGTAAAAACTGCTTATAAATACAGTGTACTACGTATTCATAAATAATCGACATTCCCCAGAAAGTAAACAGGCTTTCTCTGGAATAAACCGCTGACATCTTCGCCGCATACAGATAAACGAGCATCCCGACAAATATAATCGTACAGGTCGCCGCCACCTCCTCCAGCTCCGTAAACATGTCACGTTTAATTATGTCCTGATAAGATTCCTTAAAAAACACCACGCACAGATTCAGCAGCACAAGTATCACTGCAAGACGCAGATACGGCTCGCTGGCATACGGATTCATCCAGCCGTGGCGCATAATATATCCTGTTATAAATGCCAGCTGGAGCAGCAAAATGTCCAGAACCGTAAAATCCAGATGTTTCGCCCAGCCTACGTTATCTTTCCTATACATGCATCTCCTTTAAATTTCTCAGGTGGATGTACAGCCAGCTGGTTGCATAATCCTCCCGTTCCTTCAACGTCATTTCACTGTATTTATCATATGTAAGTTTGACCTGAAACATTTCCTGTTCCCCGCATTTGTAACATTCCACATTTTTCCTGCGGGATACCGTCCTCATCCAGCCGCATTTCGGACAAATATACACCTTGATCATCCCCACAAATTCCTTTCTTTCCTATCCCTTCTGATCGATTTCTTATCATCTCCGTATCTTTCAGATGGTCTATGCCCGTTTGTTATGGCATAACCCTGTATAATGTATAAGTATCACTCTGTGCAACCGATATTACGGAAATGGCAGCCAGATAGCTGTCCATATCAAATTCCGAACGGATCGCAAGATAATCCACGCCGTTTTTGATCAGGCTGCGCCGTAACGCTTTGCCGTCGTTTTGAATCCCTTCATGAACCGCAGCGATCATATGCTGCTGACGCACATATTTTTTATGATCATAGCCATGCCTGGCCTGATACAGATACGCCTGCCTGGAAATCCCCCATAATATACGCGGCTCATACGTACGCACCTGATATTCCAAATACATATCAAATGCCGCTGTCGGCTGGTCTTTGCCCCTGGCAAGACCTTGTCCGCTGTCCCAATCGTCCATAATCGCATCCGCAATTGTAATGACATTCGGGTCCAGCCCATAGATGTTTATCGGGCGATTATAATTCTCCCGGTTTAAAAAAAACAGATTCGCGCCTGCGAAAAGGCACAGTAAAAATGCCGCAGCCGCAAAGATCTTCTGTATCCTGTTTCCTTCAAATACCGCTTCCGTAAACGTATACGCAAGCAAAAACACAACGGGAAGCATCCAAAAAAACCGATAATACGTCGTCGCGTTCGTCAGCCTGCCGACAATCTGATAAGCCGCCTCATTAAAGACAAAAACGACTGCCAGCAGCAGCGCTGTTACCGCTTTCTTCCCGGCTGCGCCCTGTTTCTTTTTCTCTCTCCAGTATAAAAATGCCAGACTGGCTGCAAATGCGGCCAGATACAGCGAATCTCCATGATACTGCAAAAAAACGTCCGCCATGTCCTACCTCCGGATTTTGGCAGCCGTTCCGGTCATCCTGGAACGGCTGCAGATTCTATCCTACACTTTGATCACCAGCCAGCCTCTGGTTGACGCAAAATATACCACTAAATAGCATACATTTGGCATCAGGCATAACAACGTGCGCCGCACGACGGCCGTATCCCACCGCCGTTCCACGAGCAGATGCGCAAGCATCATCAGAACAATCAGCGCAGGCACAAGCACAAGCGAAGACATCGAAACGGCGACGCTTGCAAAAGCCGCCAGAAACAGCTCCGCCCAGCGCCTGCGGTCTTTGCTGTCTTTCCAGATACGATACAGCAAAAAGCAGACCATCGGCAGCACGACATTCGCACAATACGCCTTCGCTTCATAACCGCGCAAAATCAAAAACTGCGCTGTCGTATCATACACATCCCAAAAAATTGTCAGCACAATCGAAGCAGTCACGCGCGCCGCCGTCTTTTTACGGTCTCCCCGGAACACTTCGTTTGCAAAGCTGTACACGAC
>VSNY01000209.1 GCA_009774535.1 Lachnospiraceae bacterium | reverse complement strand
GTGCAAGACCCGGGAACGGAAGAAAAACCTGGAAACGATACAAAGCCGGGCGGCAGCCAATGATAAGATCTACGAAGTATATTTAAATCTCTATGAGGCATATGCAGGAAAGACAACACCGCTATTGGTAACGATTCCGTTTGCCGATTTTTGTGAGAGGGATGCGGACGGAAGTCCGAAGGGCGGACTTGTTCAGGATTGTGCTAAGGTGACTTCTTTCGGACTTTGGGTAAACGCGATTGCGGATTCACCTGCAATTACAGACGGAAGGGTCAGCGGCGTTATTTATTATGACAAGATTACAGCATTAAAAAGCGGGCTTACACAGGCAGCTTTCCAGGATCCGAAAGATCTTGTGCAAGACCCGGGAACGGAAGAAAAACCTGGAAACGATACAAAGCCGGGCGGCAGCAGTACTGGTTCCGGCAGCAGTACTGGTTCCGGCAGCAGCGGTCCATGGTTTTATCCGGCAGGAAATCCGAATCTGTCAGCAGATACTAAACCGGATACCAGCCATAACCAGGAGCCTGGTCAGGATCCGGAACCGGGACAGAGCCAGAACCCAGTCCAGCCAGAGCCGGAGATCAGCGTTCCGCAGCCAGATGTCGTGCCACAGGTAAAGGCCGGCGACAATATCCAGTCCGGTAATGAGATTTATGAGGTGCTGTCCGTTGTGGACGGAAAACGGGAGCTTGCGTATACAGGTGTGGCAAAAAAGAAGCAGACCGTAAGCATTCCTTCCAGTGTGACTATTGATGGGGAAGTATACACAGTTACAGAAATTGCGGACAATGCATTTGACGGTGATCAGAAGCTGACAGGGGTAAAGATCCCGTCTACCGTTAAGAAGATTGGCAATTCTGCGTTTCAGAATTGTACAAAACTAAAGAATGTGGTAATTCCGAAAAATGTAAAAACCATTGGAAAAAAAGCGTTCTGCGGGTGCAGATCCCTGTATTCAGTAAAATTTAGCGGCGTACAGGTCACTACGATTGGACAAAAGGCATTTATGAATAATACAAGCCTAAAAAATATCGTCCTTCCGGCGTCTGTAAAAATCATCCGAAAACATGCATTTTACGGCTGTAAGAAATTAAAGACCGTTCAGATCAAATCCGCGAAGATTACGACGATCGGTAAAAAGGCCTTTTATGGCATTTCAAAAAGTGCATGGATCAAAGTTCCAGCCGCAAAGAAGGCGGCATATCGAAAATTGCTGAAAAAGTCCGGGTATGCCGGGAAGCTTCAATAAACAGCAACATGCAGCCGCCCCCTGCCAACGGTTGACGCCGGGCAGGGGGCGGCTTTTATAATTGGCTGCTTAAAAACGTTTTTTCTGGCTGCGCCAGGTTAGGAAGTGGAATGAAATGCATAGGTTCCAATCGTCACAGTCTCTGGATAAATATGCAGCGGCAGCTGAATCACGGTTCCGTTTTCTTCTTTTAGCTGGATCAGATAAGACGCCTCAAAGCTGTTGCTTTTGTCATACAAAGAAATATAGGAATGAACAATATTCACTTTTTGCGGATTAGCCGGCAATTCAAAATAATTTTCCAAAAATGCCGCAACTGAACTGACAAAGGCGTCTAATTCCGGGTCATAACCGGAAGAGACCATCATTTGGACCCGTTCGGTACAGATCGATAAAGAAACGGCTTTGCACGTTTTATCATCAATGCGCAGCGAGATCCAATGGCCGGAATCAAATGTAATGGAACATAGCCAGACAACTGCGGTTGCAATGTCGCTGGAATTCTCTTTTTCGTTTTGCGCGGAGGGATTTTCGGAGGCTGATTCGTCATCCGTCTTTGCGTCAGTCTCGGCGATTGCGGTGTTGGATTGGCCATTGCTGACAGAATCGATTTCTTCAATATTATTACGGTTTTCTGATTCAATAGCCAGCTGTAGGTTAGATGAATAGTTGGCAATATGATTTTTCGCGTCAGCGCTTAAAATATTGTATTCCGACAGCTTTTCAACCAGATCAGCCGCCGCCGCGTGGATTTCTTCGCTGGTGCGCCTGCTGCCTGTGGATGGGTAGTCCACAAAATAGTGGGGGCTGCAAATCAGGCGCAGGGTATCATACAGGCTTGTGCTGTAGGTCAGTTCCGGCGGGTCCATAGCCGTATGCTCGATTTTTGCAAAAATCTGGCGGTCCTGATACGTATTCAGTGTCGAAGGCAGTAAAAAACTGACGGCACATACAGCCAGTGTCAGAGCCAGATAAAAACAGGTAATTAAAAATTTCTTCATTTACGGCCTCCTTTCAGATCTACAGTCACGATTGTACCGCGGCCTTCTTCGCTTTGAAATGTAATCGTGCCATGATGCAGTCTCGCAATTTCCGCGCACAGTGTCAGCCCAAGCCCCGCGCCGCCCTGCGCCCGTGAACGTGCTTTATCCACGCGGTAAAAAGCTTCTGTGATATGCGAAAGGGCAGTCTGGGGGATGCCCTGGCCGTTGTCGGCTACTTTTACCTGACAGCCGTCTGCTGTCATTACAGAGCTGACTTTGATACGGCCTTTGCCATTTTTGCGATCTTTGCCTGTCAGCGCTTTTCTGGCATTTTCAATCAGGTTGACAAGCAGGGAACCAAAAAAATCGGGGTCAAGCATACAGTATCCATCCTCGCATGCGTATTCCAGCGTAATTTCTTCACGTGCAAGCACAGGCTGCAGATGCGTCACAAGATTTGAGATCGTTTCCGCCGGGGATGCATGAATCAGGGAAAAGGATTCGTTCTGGGATACAAAGATATCCAGAAGCTTCAAAGAAAGATGTTCCAATCGTTTTCCTTCAGAAAAAATATATTTGGCTGCATCCAGCTCGTCTTCTCTGGATAAGGTCTGGCTTCTTAGCAGATCCGCATAGCCAATAATCGAAGTCATCGGCGTTTTCAGCTCATGGGTAAAATTGCCGATAAACTGGTTCTGACGTTCCATGGACAGCTGCAGTTCTTCGATACTGCCCTGCAGATGGTCAGCCATCAGGTCAAAATCTCTGGAAACCGCACCAATCTCATCGTTGCTGCGAATCCGGCTGCGATAATCGTAATTGCCGCAGGCGATCTCTCTGGAAGCCTTAGATAACCGTGCCAGCGGTCTTGTCAAAAAATACGCAAGGATATAAGAAAGGCAGGCGCAGGCAGCGATCAGGACGATAAAAATCTGCTGGTAAAGTTCCTGCTGCTGGGAACGTGCTTCATAAATAGAAGTAATATCATAGGCAGCATCCAGATAATAGATCTCTTTGCCGACAAAAAAAGACCCCGAAAGCTGCAGGTAATATCCGGATTCCGGTGCGGAAATTACGGTACAGGCAAGATGGGATGTGTCCGTCTGCCCGGAGAGATCTTTCAGAAATGCCGCGGCAGTGCCTTTAGAATACAGCATTTCTTTTTGGGAATGCAGCTGCAGCGCCGCGCTGAACGCGTCCTGCGAAGAGAGCTGTTCCAGTATTTTGGAAAGATCTTTTTCATCGTCCCATTCATCCATACTGTTTACGATCTGCAGCGTATTTAAAATCATGCGGTAAGAATCCTGCGCAGCCGCTTTTTCCTGGCGCAGCGAAGTGTGAAAAGGAATGGAAACAAGAGCGCTGCCTCCGGCGCCGAAAAAAAGGGCCATCAGAATAATCATACAACAGGTTGCTTTGGCACGGAATTTCATACTTTTACCTCAAGGCGGTAACCGACTTTGTTGACCGCCAGCAGTTCTTTTTCCAGATGCGCCTTGCGCCGCAGGCGCTGGATATGCAAATCTACGGTTTTGCTGCCATAAACAAATTCCTTTTCCCAGATCCGCTCATAGATGGTCTCGCGGTATAACGCCGTGTTTGGATTTTGTACAAATAACAGCAGCAGTTCATATTCTTTTGGCGTCAGGGCAATCTCCTCCCCGTCGCGGGTGACTTTCCTGGAACGGGTATCAATCACAAGACCGACCATTTCAATGGTTTCCTGTGTCTTATGATAACGCCGCAGCACGACGTCAATGCGCGCCAGCAGCTCGATGATTTCAAATGGTTTTACAATATAGTCTTCAGCGCCCATTCGCAGGCCCTTTACTTTGTCAGTTACCGAGTTTTTGGCAGTAATAAAGATCACGGGTATGCCAAGCGGACGGATATATTCCATTAGTTCAAAGCCGTCAATATCCGGGAGCATAATATCTAACAGTACAAGGTCATAGCTGCCCGTTTCGATCAGGTCTGCAGCCTGCGTGCCGTTAAAAGCGCAATCGCACACATATCCGGCGTTTTTTAAACTTAGTCGGATCAGGTTGGAAATGGGTCTTTCGTCTTCTGCGATCAGTATATGAATCAAAATGAATTCCTCCGGATTGAAGTTTTGGTGTAGATTCTGCGCATTTACTTTACTATGGAAAAGCATCAAAACGGCAAATGCCCATGTTTTACACTCACAGGAACAGCTTTTGTTTCCGTTCTATCATTTCTCCGATTCGTTCCATGTACTGTGAAACATTTTTCACATTTTCGCACCGTTCGATATGTCCGTCAGGATATACCCTTTTAGAAATGCTTCCTGCGCCCAATGCCAGAATGGTCTGCACTTCCTCCATCATCAGGACATTATAAATGCCTGCTTTCCCATCTTTGGCATATCCGACATTCTCAAAATTCCCGGCCATATTTTTCTGCCGGTACAGATAGTAAGGCTTCATTCCCATTCCGGCGCAAGCATCCGCCGCGGCGTCAAGATGTTCCTGCGTATTGACCATTTTTAGTCCCGCATAATCTTCCTTAAACATCTGCAGCCTTGCCGCGCGCTTGACGGCCAGCGAATGCACGGTAATACTATCCGGCGCAAGTTCTTGTAATACGTCCAGCGTCTTACGGACGTCGGCAATTGTTTCCTGCGGCAGTCCCATAATCAGATCCATATTTATATTCTTAAATCCCATTTCCCTTGCCAGATAAAAACTGTCGATGGTCTGCGAAACCGTATGCTGCCTGCCGATCAACTCTAATGTTTCCTGATTCATGGTCTGTGGATTTACCGAAATCCTGGAGATTCCATGCGCCTGCAGCACTTCCAGTTTTTCCCGGCTGATGCTGTCGGGCCTTCCGGCTTCTACGGTATATTCCAGAAGATGCGACAGGTCAAAGCTTTGCTCCAAAGCCGACAGCAGGCGGTCCATCTGACGCGGGGACAGTGTGGTCGGTGTTCCGCCTCCGATATAGATACAGTCTGGGCTTCTGCCTGCGAATTGCCGTACGGCGAACGCAATCTCCTGTTCCAGCATATCCAGATACGTATCCACGCGTCCCATCCATTTTGACAGCGGAAAGGACGTAAAGGAACAGTATAGGCAGGTGCTTGGACAAAACGGGATGCCAATATACAGGCTGTATCCTTCTTTTGCGTCCAGCCGCTGCAGCAGTTTCCGTTCCCGCTGCGCAATCTCCAGGCTCAGATCAATCTTTTGCTGTGACGTAAGATAGGTCTTAGCCATATAGTCCGCAACACTGGCAGGATTCTTTCCTTCTTCCAGCATGTTCATCGCGATTTTTGTCGGCCGGATTCCGGTTAACGTCCCCCAGGGCAGTGTTTTTCCTGTATACGCAGTCAGCAGTTCGTAAATATGCTGCTTGATCTGGTTCTTTGTCTGTATGCGGTTAGTATCATCCACCGGAAAAACCGTCTCCTGCACGCTATGCCAGGATGGTTGTCCAGTTCCATCTGACGGTAGTTGTTCCGGTTCCCGCAGCTGCATGGAAATCTCCCCGGGACGATAATCTACCTGTATAAAAAGCCGTACCGATTCGGCGCCGGCTTTTGGAACCGTACCTACAGAAACATTCTCTGACGGATAAAAAGCCTTCACCAGAGAATGAATATCATATGCATAATTATCTTTATTTAACTGTACGAATATCATCACAAACCTCGATCTTATTTTTATCTTTAATATATATGATCTTATAT
>VSNY01000208.1 GCA_009774535.1 Lachnospiraceae bacterium | reverse complement strand
TTATATATATGTTGACAATGTATATTATATATCATATAATATACAAAACAAAGGATATATCCAATATCGAAAGAAAGGAGAAACATATGATCTATCCATTGAACCCGGTCCTGATGGAACTGTTGGTACTGGCTTTGATCTGTCGGGAAGACAGTTATGGGTATCAGATCAGTCAGCAGCTAAAGCATGTATCCAGCATGAAAGATTCCACGCTTTATCCGGTACTGCGCAGGCTGTCAGAAAAAGGCTACGTAGAAATCTATGATCAGCAGTTTCAGGGCAGAAACAGGAAATATTACCGGATTACCGAAACAGGAAGAAGACAGAAAATATATTTAGAACAAGAATGGGACGCATATACTACGGCAGTTGCAAAAATTCTGGGCAGCAGTCATGCGGGTGCGGATCACACCAGGCAGAAGGATGTGTCGGAAGGGGGAAATCATGAATAAAGAAGAATACATGAGACAGCTGAAAATATGTTTGAAACGGCTGCCAAAAGAAGACTGGAACCAGGCTGTTTCTTATTATGAGGAGTATTTTGCGGATGCGGGAGAGGAAAATGAAGCAAAAGCTATTGAAGATCTTGGCAGCCCGCAGGAAGCGGCGGATCAGATTATCCAAAATATGGCGTTTCATTATTCCGTAGAACCAGTGAAAAATATCAGAGGCGGTATCCATGCCGTTTGGATTGCGCTGCTGGCATTATTTGGAGTTCCGGTTGGACTGCCTTTACTGCTGTCAGGCGTTGTGGCAGTGGTTTGTATGTTTGTAGCGGCATGGCTGCTTCTGGCTGCTTTTCTGCTCTGCGGGGCATGTTTTGTAATTGCAGGGCCGCTTACGATTATCGCCGGATTTACGGTGTTAACGAAAAGTATTCCGGTGTTTCTAAGTTGTGTTGGAATCGGACTTTTGGCAATTGGAAGCGGCTCAGCGTTTACGTATGGGATCTATCATTTGTGCCGGCGCTTTCTGGCATGGACGCTGCACAGAATGGCAAAGATGATTCGCAAAGGAGGCAGACATTATGAAAAATAAATTTTTAATTTTCTGTGCGGCAACGGCAGCCGCCGGGGTCGTATTGGCTATAGCCGGATTTGTCACAGGCGGCTGGATCTACGGGATCGGCGCGGATTGGAAAGGGATTCATGTATATGCGCCCGCACTGGAAGAAAAAAACAAGGATACAGGATCTGGCATGATGAAACAAAGTGAGGAGTTACCCCAGACGTTTGAAAGTATACAGATCCGGGCGGAGTATGCGGATATCCGGGTAGAACGCACAGACGGCGATGCATACAGCCTTTCTTACGATCTGCCTGGTTACTGTGAACTGCTTAAGGAAGTAAAAGACGGGAAGCTGCTCTTAACCATGCAGCTGAGACATTCCGCCGGATTCGGTCAGGTCAAATGGTTCTGGTTTGGGCTCTGGCCGGGAAATGGCACGGGTACTTCTGAGAGCGAAACCGCTTCCATCACGGTATTGGTGCCGAAAGACGCAAAGCTGTCAGAAGCTTTCTTTTTGACAGATTCCGGGAATATTACATGTAAGGGAATACAGGCGGACACCCTGCAGGCGACGGCTGCATATGGAGATATTAATCTTATGGATATCCAGGCGCAGGAGATGGAAATGAAGCTGGAAGCCGGAAATCTGCAGATGGAACAGGCGCAGGGAGGCAGCTGTACCGTTACGAATGAGTATGGAGACGCTTTGTTTGAAAATATGGCGCTGGCCGGGGATATGAAGATCTATATGGAATCCGGCGATATTCGTTTCCACGATACGACGATGCGGGGGCTGGAACTGAAAAACGCGTATGGCAGCGTTAACGGCGAACAGACTGTATTTGAACAGATGCAGATGTCAGTAGAAAGCGGTGACTGCAGCTTTTTTGATCTGGCGTTTGACAGCTTAAGTATCCAGGAAGAGTATGGAGACGTAGATCTTAAGCTGCGCCGGGATGTGTCGGATTATGGTTATGAGCTGCGCACGGAATATGGGGAGATTGAAATCGAAGGTCAAAAAATGGGGGATACCTATGTAACGCTTGAGGAGAATCAAAAACCGTTTCTTAAGATAATTTGTGAGTCCGGGAATATTGAAATTCAAAATACAAAAAGTTAGTTGACGGCAAAAACCAGCTGTGTTACTCTTTTAGATAAAGTAACCGGCTGGTTTTTTGTAAGACCGTACCAGCTGTGATTTAGGAGGAAGTTTAGTTATGGAAAACGAAAGTACATCCAGAAATTTTATCGAAAGGGAAATTGATAAAGATCTTGCCGAAGGGGTTTATGATACCGTGCATACGCGCTTTCCGCCGGAACCGAACGGCTATCTTCATATCGGCCATGCAAAGGCGATCCTGTTAAGCTATGGAATTGCGAAACAGTATGGCGGTCAATTTAATATGCGCTTTGACGATACGAACCCGACCAAAGAACGGACGGAATTCGTAGAGTCTATTAAGGAAGATATCCAGTGGCTGGGCGCGGACTGGGAGGACAGGCTTTTTTTTGCGTCTGATTATTTCGGACAGATGTATGAAGCAGCGGTAAAACTGATTCAAAAAGGGCTTGCTTACGTCTCGGACCTTTCGGCAGAGCAGATGCGGGAATACCGCGGGACGCTGACAGAGCCTGGTAAAGAGGACCCGAACAGGAACCGCAGCATCGAAGAAAATTTGGCGCTGTTTGAGGATATGAAAAACGGAAAGTTTGCGGATGGGGAAAAAGTGCTGCGCGCCAAAATCGATATGTCTTCCGGTAATATCAATATGCGGGACCCGGTGATTTACCGTGTGGCACATATGACACATCACAATACCGGCGATACCTGGTGCATTTATCCAATGTATGATTTTGCACATCCGGTGGAAGACGCGATCGAAGGAATTACACATTCCCTTTGTACCAGCGAATTTGAAGATCACAGGCCGTTATATGAATGGGTTGTCAATTCACTGGAATATAAAAATCCGCCAAGGCAGATTGAGTTTGCCAAGCTGTATCTGAACAACGTTGTAACCGGCAAGCGGTATATTAAAAAACTGGTGGAAGACGGCATTGTAGACGGCTGGGATGATCCGCGGCTGGTATCCATTTCCGGTCTGCGCAGACGCGGCTACACGCCGGAATCCATTCAAAAATTTGTAGAGCTGTGCGGGATCTCCAAAGCAAACAGCACTGCGGATATGGCAATGCTGGAATATTGTATCCGGGAAGATTTAAAGCTGAAAAAAGCAAGGGTAATGGCGGCGGTCGATCCGGTAAAAGTAGTGATTGACAATTATCCGGAGGATCAGACCGAATACTTACAGGTCGAAAACAACCTGGAAAACCCGGAACTTGGCATGCGTACCGTACCGTTTACCCGCGAGCTGTATATAGACGGCGCAGACTTTCGGGAAGAGCCTCCGAAAAAATATTTCCGCCTGTTTCCGGGAAATGAAGTGCGTCTGATGCAGGCTTATTTTGTAACATGTACCGGATATGAAAAGGACGAAGATGGAAACGTATCCGTGATTCACTGCACCTATGACCCGGCATCCAAAGGCGGCAACAGCCCGGACGGCAGAAAGGTTAAAGGTACGATTCACTGGGTATCAGCGCCGAATTCTGTCGAAGCGCAGGTGCGGTTATTTGAAAATCTGGTAGATGAAGAAAAAGGCGTCTATAATAAGGAAGACGGAAGTCTGAACCTGAATCCGAATTCCCTGATACAAAAGAAATGTTATGTGGAGCAGGGGTTGGCGGACGCAAAGGCGTATGACAGCTTCCAGTTTGTACGTAATGGATTTTTCTGTGTGGATGCGAAAGATTCTGTGAAGGGGCGGCTGGTGTTTAACCGGATTGTTTCGCTAAAGAGTTCTTTTAAGCTGCCGGGAGCGTAAAGAATAAGAAATGCAATTCAAAAAGAAGTATCCTGCCTGAGTCAGACCGCTCAGGCAATTTCTTTTCAAGGAAATTTGATGGTTTGCAGCGGGTAACGACTTTGCGCGAATTCGTGGTGGACAAAACGTTAACTCTGGAAGAAATGGAGTTTTTCCCAGAGTTAAATGGATGCAATTATGATCAGCTTCCAAGGGCATTTCAAAGGCGGGAGTGTGAAAAGCGAGCGGATGTTAGATCGGGAATTTGTCTTAAGGTATGTTTCATTTTGTTATTTGAATCTGAAAGATTATACAGGAAATATTGATGAATTTCTAAATAAAGGAATGAAATATTTAAATTGCGCAGAAGATCATACATTAGAAAAAATCCGATCGGAATTTATTTATGTTATGAAGTGTATGCGACGCCTTATGGGTAGAAATTCATTTCGGAAGATTAGTCGTGACAGCCGCCGCAGACCAATAAATAAGGCAATTTTTGAGTCATGGTGCTATGTTGTCAAAAATCTGTCAGAAGATCAGGTAGAATATTTAGTACGTAATCGGGATCTGGTTCAGGAAAAATATATGGATTTATGTGAAGATAACGATTATCTTTATCAACTAAAAGCCCCAGACCGTAAGATGGTAATAAAAAGGATCGCGGATATTAAAAAATTAATAGATAGTATCCTGCGAAAATAGTTTCATAGGCGATCTTTACGGTTACGATCTGTTATTTTAAGCGGAGGAATTATGATTAAATGTAATTATGCGAAAAATTTTAAATGTTTTGAAGAAATTCTAGCAGAATGCAGGGCGTTAAATTTATTAACGGGAATCAATGGAATGGGAAAGACTACGATTATCCAGGCATTGCTGTTTTTGCGTCAAACAGTTGAGTCGTTGTACCAGGGAGAGAAAGTTTTGCGCTTTTGAATGTGCCAGGTTCCTATCTGGATGTGTTCACTGCCCTTATGTGTACGCAGCTTCAAATCCGATATCAGAAGCTGTCGGAGCAGGAGCGTATGGGTTTGAAGAATGTTATGAAAAAACTCCGGCATATAAGGATTCGCCGTTGAGCAGGATGAAACGGTGATAAAGAAATGCCGTTGCCTGGGTTTTTTATCCATGCAACGGCATTTTGTGGCAGTTCTAATTCAGTTGGGAAGTGAACTATCAAGAAATTGAAAAGGATTCACCAAGATTTCTGGTTATCAATTCTTTTCTATAGGTATCCAGATTTCGCTGTAATTCATATCTTTCGTATACATCTCAATATTATAATTACCTGCAAGTTTATATACCTTACAGGAGGGAAGCCACTCGCTCCATATTTTTGTATTCACATCCTGTAAAGATTTCGGCAATGCTCCATAACAGGGAAATACTGCCCATGTCCCGGCTGGAATTACTCTTGTTTCCAATCCCTCAGGAACTTCGCTTGCCGGACTGTAATTATCAGCTATCAAATATTCAAAGTTTTGACCTTCAATGTCCATGCAGATTCCATACATTCCACATACGATTTTCCCATTCTCGCTTTTCATATGTTCCTGCCAAAACTCAGGAATTTTTTGATAAGAAGTTTCCGAATTGAATTTACGAGAAACTCCCATAACTGTGAACTGTTCTTTTTCCACAATTTTATACTCTAACATAGTACCACCCTCCAATGTAAGTTTTATTTTCAGCGGAGCAACAGAATTTAGGCTGCAATTCTTTTCTCTTGCCTGGGAAGGCGTTATCCCATGAAATTTAGTGAATGCTCTTGCAAAGCTGTCAGGCGAACTGTATCCATACTTCAGTGCAACATCAAGCACCTTAATATCGGATGAACAAAGTTCTTGAGCAGCCAGGGTCAGACGGCGGTTTTTGATGTACTCCCCAACTGTAAATCCACATAATACATTGAATATTTTTTGAAAGTAGAAACTTGACACAAATGCTTTGCTTGCGATTTCATTTACATCAATATCCTCGGTCAGATGCTCTTCAATGTAACAAATTGCATTACGTATACCGCTATTCCAACTATTCATAGGTATCCTTCTCCTTCCTGTGTCGCTGTAATTATATTATACAAGCAAAATCTTAAATTTTCTCGATATTTTGTGTTCTCTAGTATGGGATGGCTCCATTATACTACAATAACTTTTCAGAATATTCAAAGCAACACCTTTTTGCCCATGTTGGCTATCAAATTTGTGGTCAGGCAAGCGGCAAGCCTTAAATCCTCTTTCCTCATGTTGCGCTCTATCAG
>VSNY01000207.1 GCA_009774535.1 Lachnospiraceae bacterium | reverse complement strand
CCTCCGGTTTTTGCCATGCACTCACGAAGATTTATCCGGCGCAATATAACCAGTTATTTAATTTACGGTGTACTAGATCTACAAATATTTTCAAATATATGTAACTGAAAGTCAGATCTTAAAACAAACAGCAGCAACTGTAGAGCCTGCCAAAACCAGACACTGCGGGCTGCGGGCGGGGACTGGGCCGGGAGATACACCCTGGAAGGACATTGAAGGGGCGCTTTTAGCGGAGGTGAAATCCAGCGCTTACGGAGACTTAGACAGGAGGCCCACACGCCGACTGTCTTAGTCGCAGTTAGCGATTAGTTCACCGCAGTGTTGCCCCAGTCCGCCCAGGGTGTATCTCCCAGCCAAGCCCCACCCCGCCGCCCGCAGAGCCGTCCGGGAAGCCATCACCCTGCCACCCGCAGAGCTGTCCGGGAAGCCATCAGGCACTACTCCATCGTTATATGCAACTTACCGGATTTGCACCCCATCTTTCACCACCGCCTGCACCTGCAGCGATTCATCTAACAGCACAACATCCGCAACCTTCCCAGCCTCAATCGAACCGCGTTCCTCAAACACCCCCAGAACCTTCGCCGGATTCACACTCGCGCATCCCACAGCCGTCTCCAGCGGAATCCCCATCTGCGTAACCAATGTCCGCATACATTCCATCAGATTAGAAGCAGACCCGGCCAGCGCTCCGTTAGAAGCTAAGGTCACTTTGCGGTCTTTCACATTTACAGCCAGCCCGCCCAGCGTATAGCTGCCGTCAGGCATGCCCGCTGCCCGCATACTGTCGCTGATCAGCACAATGCGGTCTGCGCCAAGCATTCGGAAAGTCGCGCGTACCACAGACGGATGGATATGGATGCCGTCGCAGATCAGTTCCGCGTGTACATGCGGGCTGTCCGCCACAGCGCCAATCACGCCAGGTTCCCGGTGGGTAAACGGCGGCATGGCGTTATATAAATGTACAGCATGGTCCGCGCCAGCACGAAACGCTGCCAGCGCGGTATCATAGTCCGCGTTCGTATGTGCCAGGGAAATGTGTACCCGGTCTTTCAGCTGCGAGATAAAAGTTGTAAAATCCGGGTTCTGCTCCGGTGCGATGCCGATAAATTTTACCAGTCCATGCGAAGCGTCCAAAAAGTCCTGCGCTGTTTTTAAATCGCAGGAAACGATATGCTGCGGGTCCTGTGCGCCCTTTTTCGCTACGCTGATAAACGGGCCTTCCATGTTAATGCCAAGCAGATCCGCGCCTTTTGGACAGTCAGATGCTTCCTGCCTGTTTTTTTGCCAGTCCGCGGCATTGCGCAGGATCTGCAGCAGCTCTTCATAAGGCAGCGTCATGGTGGCAGGGCAGATGCCGGTAATACCGTTGGCTGCTTCGTGTTCTGCAATATTCGACAGCGCCTGCGGTGTGCCGTCGCAGATGTCATGGCCTGCGCAGCCGTGGAAATGCAGGTCGATCAGCCCTGGGATGGCGTAGCATCCTTTGGCGTCCACGATGCCGCCTTCCTGTGTCTGTGTGCAAAACACGCCGTTTTCGATATGGATGTCACCTTCTGCAAACGTCTGGTCTTTGGCGTACACTTTTGCATTTTTAATGATCATAAGAATCCTCCTTTTTCCCAGGCTTTGCCCAGCCGTCGGCCAGTGCCTGGAGTGTGTTGTGATGCAGGCTGTCTTTCGTCCGCTTGTCCAGTTCGCCGTAGCTGGAATAAAGGATATCTAAAAGAAGCAGAATCGGGAACTGGGGAGAGATGACATGCCCTTGGTTCAGATGCCGGAGGGACGGGATCTGCAGGACTTCCGTACAAAATTCATAAAGGCTTTCTTCATATCTGGCAGTTACCAGAATGGTTTTTGCCCCGCGCTTATGTGATTCCCGCAGCAGGTACAGCACATCTTCGGTTTCGCCGCTGATGCTAATGCCAAATACCAGACTCTGTTTGCCCTGAAATACGGCGCGCATGCGGATCAGATCGCTGTCCCTGACGGAATCAATCGGGACGCCGATACGCATAAAGCGCATTTCCATTTCCGCGGCTGCATGGCCGGAACTGCCCAGCCCGCAGACCAGTACCCGTTCTGCGGTTCCCAGATAGTGTGCAATGCGTGAAATCTGATCCTCATCTACGAGCTGGTAGCTCTTATTTAACAGTTCCTGGTAGACATTGAGAACCATACGCGTATTTCCGGTCATGGAATCTTTTTGCTCGGCAAATGTCATTTCATACTGGTACATAAATTCCCGGTAGCCCCGGTAGCCGCATTTTTGGGCAAACCGGGAGAGGGAAGCTTCGGATACGTAGAGACGGTCGGCGACCGCTTTGGAAGAAAAATCTGCTTTTTCTTTGTTATGGATAAAAAAATCAGCAATATTTTTTTCTACGGCTGTAAATTTTTCGTAATTCCGCTGAATGACCGGTACAACAGATCTGATCAAATATTCCATATAACGATACCTCATATAAACAATCAACGCAGCCTGCCCAAGTATCGTCTGATCCGGTGTCCCAAAGACACGCCGCGGCAGGGCAGCTTTCGTTTTGATTTAAACAGAATGACAGCTTTTAAAATGGTAAAATGCACCCAGCATACCAGCGTCGTTTTTGTGTTTCGCAAACGCGATCTTCACCTGAGAGGCAAGACGATTGATTAAATAGGCAGAGACTGCATGCTGAATCTTTTCGGACAAATAATCTTCTTGCGCCATAATGCCGCCGCCAAGTACGACTGTTTCCGGATTCAGCACATAGCACAGGTTGGCGATGCCAAGCCCCAGTACGTCGGCCATTTCGTCAATGGCCTGGATACAGATGGCGTCTCCCCGTTTCGCTTTCTGAAAAATCCGCAGCCCGTTCCAGTTCTCAATCGGCTCCTGTTTGCGCAGCGCGATTTTTTTGCACAGGCTGCTGGCGGAGCCAAGGGTCTGAAAGTCGCTGTCCCGCATATGCATATATCCGACTTCACAGGCACTGCAGGAAGCGCCGTGAAATACATGGCCGCCGGAAACCATGCATCCGCCGATGCCAGTGCCGATCGTCAGCATCAGCATCGGATCGCAGCCTGCGCCAGCCCCGCAGATATATTCTGCCAGCCCCGCGCAGTTTACGTCATTTTCAGCTTCGCACGGTATTCCAAACTGGTTTTCAAGCGTTTCTTTCAGGCGGATGCCGGTATAATGCGGAATCAGTTCGTTTGCATGTATAATCATGCCTTGTCTGGTATCTACCATTCCCGCGGTGGAAATGCAAATTCCGGAAATGGTCTGTTCCTGACAGAACTGCCCGGTAATGCGGATCACTTTATCTAAAATGGACGGTCCGCCCAGATGGGCTTCGGTCGGCTGTTCCAGACGGTACATGATCGTTCCGTCCGCGTCGATCAGGCCATATTTGATAGCCGTTCCTCCAATATCAATACTAACATATTTTTCCATAATTATACCCATTTCTGCTATAAATTTTTGCATTTCCTGCCGGAAATGGCCATTGTCAGAGCTGTATTTTAAAAATTGCTTTTTTTACGGCGGCCGGATCTGTTACCTTTACGGCTGTCCGGTGTGCGTCATGCGGGTAGCAGATTAGAAAATCACCTTTGCGCAGGATGACAGAACTGTTTTTTTCTCCTTCCAATGGCAGAAAATCATCTGCTTTTTGGTATTCGCTCTGCCGCATATTTGCAATAAAATTCAGGTCGATCTGTTCTTCGCCCTGGAGCATCAGATGCAGGTCTAAATATTGGCGGTGCGCTTCCCAAAAACGATTTTGCGCATCCGTTGTCGTGTACTGCGTGATATTGACAAACAGACGCTTTTCGTCAATCTCATGGCAGCCAGGCTCAAATGTGCTAAGATCCTGTGCTTTTGCATAAGCAAAACAATTCTGTACGGCTTTTTTCAAAAACGAATATTCTTCCAGACATGACAGGGTTCCAAAAATCATAAAAATTTACCTCCTTAGTCTTGATGGTAGATGGTTGTATTTTTTGCAGGAATGGAATGATCTCCTTTTATATTCCGGGAGATGATGCTTGCCGGAATCCCAACGAGCAGGGATACGACGATCGAAATAATGGAATAAGACCAGATCGATACTGCGCCTGCCGGTGCGAAATACTTGATCCCGACCATAACCGCGGAAGCCGCGGCAAACGCGACTGCAGCGCCAAATGCATTCGCTGTTTTTGTAAATGCGCCCAGGATAAAGGTACCGATCAGGATGCCAAGCACAAGTCCCATAAATCCGTTGAACCATTCATAAGCGGATTTGATGCCGCCGTTGGCAAGTACAATGGAAACAAGAATGGCAAAAATACCGACAGCCAGAGATACATACTGGCCGATCTTTGTCTGTTTTTCCAGACTCAGTTCTTTTTTACTAATACGCGCCTGGATATCCAGCGTCCAGCTGGCAGCCACAGAGTTCAGTCCGGTAGAGAGCGTGGACTGGGAAGCCGCGTAGATAGCGGCGAGCAGCAGGCCCGTAACGCCGACCGGAAGCTCGAAGGCGATATAGGAAGCAAAAATCTGATCCTGTGCGGCTGCAGGAGGCAAATCGTTCTGCTGGTAAAATACATAAAGGCCGGTGCCGATCAGATAAAAGACAGTCGCGATAAAAATGGACAGCGCGCCGTTGGTGAGCATCATTTTATTTAATTTTTTCGTGTCGGTCGTTGTGGTAAAACGCTGTACAATATCCTGGCTGGATACATAAGACCCCATCGTATTAAAACCAGCGCCGACGATCAGAAGAAAGACACTGTCTTTCAAGAGGTTTGGGCTAAAAACCGGCTGGTCCGGCGCAAGAAATTTCCCGTCGTTACGAAAAGCGTCAAACAGGGCGCCAAAGCCGCCGTCCGTATGCGCGATTAAAAACAGCAGAGCAATCGTAACGCCGACCAGCAGCACGGAACCTTGGATAAAATCTGTCCAGAGTACGGATTTTAAGCCGCCGGTATAAGAATAAATAATCGCGATCACACCCATAATGATAATTAACAGGTTGACATTGATGCCAGTCAGGTTTGCAAGCACCATACATGGCAGATACATAATGATGGACATACGGCCGATCTGGTAAATAATAAACATAACGGCGCCAAGCACCCTGAGTCCCTTGCTCTCAAAGCGCAGTTCCAGGTAATGGTAAGCGGTGTCAATGCCAAGTTTACTATAAATCGGCAGGAAAAACCGGATGGTAAACGGGATTGCCAGCAGCATGCCAAGCTGTGCAAACCACATAATCCACGTCCCGGCATAAGAGTTGCCGGCTAAGGATAAAAAGGAAATCGGACTTAATAACGTAGCAAAGATCGATACCGACGTCACCCACCATGGCACCGTGCCGTCGCCTTTAAAATATTCTTTGCCTTTCATTTCCTTTTTGGCGAAACGCAGTCCTGCAAATAGCACGGCTGCCAGATAAACGATTAAGATAATAAGATCGATAGTTGTAAAACCCTGCATACATAATCCTCCTATTGTACATAGCGCCGGGCGTATTTTTCTTTTGCTGTTCGGATCATTTGCGCGGCTTCTTCCACGATCTTATGATCTTGCGGAATCAGTGAAGGCAATGGTTTTCTGACGCCGCCAAGCTCCAGTCCTTCGTTGATTTTTAAGATGGCTTTGATCACGCCGTACATATTTCCGTGCGCGGAACACATTTTATAAATAATCTCATTCACAGCGTATTGGATTTCACACGCGCGGGCCATGTTTCCTGCTTTTACATACTCGTCCATCTTTAAGAACAGTTCCGGCATTGCGCCGTAAGTACCGCCGATGGCCCCCTGCGCGCCAATGACGCGGCCGCTGATAAACTGCTCGTCCGGCCCGTTGAAGATCACGTAATCATCGCCTCCAGCCTGTTTAAACATCTGGATATCCTGCACCGGCATGGAAGAATTTTTCACGCCGATCACCCGCGGATTTTCGCGCATTTTGGCAAACAGGCTCATGGTCAGGGCGACGCCTGCCAGCTGTGGAATATTATAAATAACAAAATCTGTATCCGGCGCGGCTGCGCTGATCTCGTTCCAGTAATCCGCAATCGCATGTTCCGGAAGATGGAAATAGATAGGAGGAATGGCTGCAATAGCGTCTACATGCAGGCTCTGCGCATGTCTGGCCAGTTCCATGCTGTCGGCGGTATTGTTGCACGCTACATGCGCGATTACGGTCAGCCTGCCTTTGGACTGTTCCATTACATTTTCCAGAATCAGTTTCTTATCTTCGACACTCTGGTAGATACATTCACCAGAGGAACCATTGACGTAAACCCCTTTTACGCCTTTTTCTACAAAGT
>VSNY01000206.1 GCA_009774535.1 Lachnospiraceae bacterium | reverse complement strand
TTGGGTTTTTCTTTCTCTGGCTGCTTTGGAGCTTCCGATTCTGAAGATTCTGCGGGTTCTGCGGGTTCTTCTGATTCATCCGGATTGTGCGAATTCACAGGGTTCGTTGGATTCTCCGGTTCATTGGCAGAGGCATCTTCATCTTCTGGTTCGTTCGCAGAGGCATCTTCATCCTTCGGTTCGTTCACAGAAGTATCTTCATCTTCTGGTTTCTTCGCAGATGTATCTGCATCTTCCGGTTCGTTTCCAGATGCATCTCCATCTTCTGGCCCCTTCCCGTTGGCAGACGTATCAGATCCTTCTAAATTCTGTTTGTTCGCAGAGGCGTCTTCACTTTCTGGATGAGATTTGTTCGCAGATGTACTTGTATTTTCAGCAGCCTGCGGCTGATCCTCTTTCGTGCCGACAGCTCCTTTCGGCTCTTCATCCTCTACTTTTTGCACCTGCTGGCCTGCGGCTGCATATATGATCGTATGCGATTGCAAAGAATTGGACATAAACGCAGCTGCGGCCACACACAAAAAACCTTTGACGATCTGATTTTTCATTTCAAAACTCCTCCTGGTATCTGTTTTATTTTATGTATTTGGCAGCTTTGTATTCATCTGCCTTTATTCATCCATCATACCATTCTTTTGTCATGTTTCCTGATTTTTCCTTTGATCTTATATACTCAGGGTAACATAATGCTGCACTTTTTGCAATTATCATTCATATTTTAAAATGCAGTCCATGCAGGCTTATTTAATGTAAACATCAATTAAATTTCAAATTAAATTCTATCGCTATAAGGCAGTGATTTTATATACTCTTCCATATACTCGAAATCTGGCTTTCCATCACTTTTACATGGCAATTTAAGCGTAGTTTCCTTCATCTTTTCTATTGTCCATTTTCTGCCATAACCAAAACGATATTTGTTTGCCTTTATAACAGTGATCATAAACATGGCTATATATTTATTCATCTTCCAAAAATCTTTTGCATACAACACATTCACATCATCTGATGCCCAGAACGGCTCAGATTGATAAAATGCTTCTCCTACGCTTCCATTATAATTTACTGTAATGCAATTTGGCTGCCAGAAATCATTTGTTTTGATTTTTTCTCTAACACCATTATTCTCACGAATTGCTCCTAAAAAATTTACATCTCCTGGTATCATATCTTCTTTTGTTAATCGTTTTCCTTTCGCAAAGCGAAACAAAAAATCCATTGTATAGTCTTTCCAGTTTTTGGTATTAACTGTAAAATTAGATTTTTTTATTTTCGT
Source organism: Lachnospiraceae bacterium (assembly GCA_009774535.1). Classification (GTDB taxonomy): domain Bacteria; phylum Bacillota; class Clostridia; order Lachnospirales; family Lachnospiraceae; genus Eubacterium_J. The sequence continues at coordinate 5,154 of VSNY01000206.1, read as the reverse complement.
TGATACTGGTTCCACTTTGCTGTTCTTAGCCCATTCCGGCAATGTATCGGCAAGATCAAATCTGGCAATGTTCTGTCCGCCTGTCTGCCATAGTTAAACCTATATGTATTTTTTTGTATGCACAAACAATAATATAGCTTTTCTTGTATCGTCATCGGTTTCTTTGGAATTAATACTGCTATTTGATGCGCCACATAACACGGTTCGGATTGAACATGAGCCATCAGGACAGAACCCTTCAGAGGAACCGTAATCACTTCAGCAGGATATTTTTTTATGCCTTCGCATTCCTCTACTTTTGAAACTACACCATTATTTTTATCTTGAGAACTCACAAAATTAATCCCGTGTTCTTTCACTGTCATATCTGAAAATATCAATGTTTTAGGATATTCTATATTAAATAAATCAGTTATCTTCATTTAAATCACCACTTTTTACCAAATATGCTAAATAATCGTTTACTGTCTGTTGGAAATCCGTCTGCGTCAATTTAGAATAGTCAGTCTGCATATAAGCTTCACACAACCATTCGTCCTTATATCCGACGCAGTGCCTTGCAGATAAACCATCAACAACATCTTTATTTCTATACAGCTTCAACCACTCTTTTTCAATCTTTTCCCATTTTCCAAAAGCATCAACTCTGCCTAATTTCTTGCGCTTTACAAACCCGTCATCTTTACAATATCCAAAAAATGTTTCTTGTGTGTGATCATGAGGAGCATGGGCTTCCCAAACCATTACGCATACATTCGTACCCGTAGGATAAAAGATATCATCTGGCATAGAAAAAACGGCTTTTAAAGTATTTTTCTTCATTAATCGTTCTCTGACATCTTTGAACTTTGTGCCAATTGCGCAGCTCACTGGAACCACAACGACACCAGTCCCTCCCACCGTAAGAAGATCTAATAAGTGTTCCACAAATTCCAGCTCAACAACATCTTTTTGTGAATATGGCGGATTAATTAAACCGATATTAATATTCTTACTTTTTAGTTCACTTGAAATGTCTTTGTTAAAACAATCCCCTTTGTAAATATTAGATTTGCCGTCTTTGCGAATGATCATGTTCGCAATTGCCAGCGTGTAGAGTCCATCATCAAATTCAACCCCATATAAACCATTCTTACGAATGTTTTCAACTTCATCCGGATTTGCTTCTTTAAACATTTTACTCATCGCTGTTACTAGAAATGACCCCGATCCGCAACAGATATCCACTACTCGGCTATTTTTGTTTACTCCAGCTAAATCACACATAAATTCTGTTAAATGTTGAGGTGTCAGAACAATACCTAATCCACTGCCATCACCACCCGAGTATTTGATAAATTCATGGTAAAATACTCCTAATGCATCTACAGTACTATCTGCATAGTCCATCATCGGCTTGATTTTCATTTCCAGTTGCTCAATATACCAGGTAATGGACTTTGAATGACCAAGCGGAATCTCGGCAAACTTCGTATTGTCCTGAAGCGTATGGAACACTTGTTTTAAATAACTGATTCTACTGCTTTTAATATCACTATCCTTAAGGACATTTTCAATCGCATTTTGAATCTTTTGCATGACTAATTTATAGGATGTCAGCCTGGAATAACTTTTTGAAAAATCCTCATCGTTTAATGCGATTAAGATCCCCGCAATAAAAATAGGCTTATGCGCCTCTGTCACTTTAATCTCTCTTAAAGAGTTATGCATATCAATAGCAGTATTTCTAATTGCATCCAAGGAATACGCTTTATGTAATTTATTTCCCTTTATTAATTCAATATAATTTCGTGGTTCTAAAATAATATCTTTTGCTTTTTCCAGCATTGTGTAGTTATTCTGTCCACGCATCCAATAGAACGTATCTACTTTCATATTCTGAGTGGTCGTTCCGCTCACGGCAATAGCAATCACATGATACTCTTTTTTCAAAAACTTAGCGTAATATAGGACACCATCTACTGCAAAAGCATACGGCTTATTCATTTTTTCACTGCAATGTTTTTTCGTACTGTTTTTACACTCTATAACTATAATTGTATGAATATCATCATAAAAGGTAATGATATATTCCGGTTTAGCTTTTCCTTTTCCCCCCTGCGAATAATCTTCCAGATTACACTCTTTCGGTTTTCCACCTGCTTGTTTAAGCAATTTTTCGATTTTATCTATACCCGAAACGTCCCCTTGCGGAAGAACATAACCAAACGAATTTTTCCCAATGGTACATTTCATTTCTTTTAAGGTAATACTTTCTGTATATTGCTCGATCGCCATGATAATATTCCTCCCACTGTGTCCTGCATTCTCGGCATTTTGTTTCCCATTATATCATAAGTTACTTCACATATCTAGTACTTTACGAACTTTTGTTCTCTAATTTCGTATCTTCAAAAAACAAGCATTAGTAAAATCCGTAAAAAAATCATACGTCCAAATCTCCAAAACACTCCTCATACAAAAACTCCTTGACTTATGTCCGATTTCATACTATAATACCACATGTCCGATTTCATACATAAAGGAGGTTTCAACATGAAAGAACTTATGACAACCGAGCTTCGCCGTTTAAACTACCTGACAAGCGAAATTGACTCCACTTACCACCAGGCAGCTGTTAAACTGGGACTTTCCGACAGTACCATGATGGTTCTGTATTCCGCCTACAACAACGGCGGCAGCTGTCTGGTCAGCGAGATCTGCAAAATATCCGGCACCAGCAGGCAGACCATACATTCTGCCATCCGCAGACTGGAATCTGAAGGCCTGATTGAACTAAAAGCAGACAGCGGCAGAAAGAAACAAGTATGTCTGACAAAAAAAGGCATAGACACATCCAAAAATAGTGTAAAAAAGCTTGTAGAACTGGAAAATGATATTATGGGTTCCTGGACAAAAGAAGACCAGGAGCAGTATCTGGAGCTGACCAAGCGGTATCTGACCGCTTTAAAAGAAAAAATCAGAACATTATAAAAGGGGGCATTGACTATGAACATCCAGTTATCTGACCATTTTTCTTATCGCAAACTGATGCGTTTTACGTTTCCTTCTATATTGATGCTAATTTTTACATCCATTTATGGTGTTGTCGACGGCTTTTTTGTGTCGAATTATGTCGGCAAGACCCCGTTTGCCGCGCTGAATTTTATTATGCCGTTTTTAATGATCTTAGGCGCTGTCGGATTTATGTTCGGCACGGGCGGCAGCGCCCTGATTGCAAAGACAATGGGAGAAGGAAAACAGGAAGAAGCCAGCCAGATCTTTTCGCTGTTTATCTATGTGACTGCCATCCTTGGCGTTGTGCTGGCCGTTCTTGGCATACTGTTCATTGGCCCGATTGCCGCGGCGCTCGGCGCAGAAGGAGAACTATTAAGGCTGTGTATTGTATACGGGCGCGTCTGCCTGCTTGCACTTCCTGCACTCATGCTGCAGTATGAGTTCCAAAGCTTCTTCTCCACAGCGGAAAAACCGCAAATGGGCCTTATCATAACCATATTGGCAGGCGTAACAAACATTGTTCTGGACGCACTATTTATCGCCGTACTAAACGGCGGGCTTGTAGCCGCGGCGGCAGCTACCGTGTGCGGACAGCTGGTCGGCGGTATCATACCTGTCTTTTATTTTGCAAGAAAAAATCCCAGCCCGCTGCGGCTGACCCGGACGGCCTTTGACAAATCCGCTCTATGGAAAGCATGCACCAACGGTTCCTCAGAACTGATGTCCAATATTTCCATGTCCGTTGTCAGCATGCTTTATAATGCGCAGCTTATGAAATATGCGGGAGAAAACGGCGTTGCGGCATACGGCGTACTCATGTATGTCAACCTCATATTCCTGGCCGCCTTTATCGGATATTCCGTCGGCGCGGCGCCAATTATCAGCTACCATTTCGGAGCCGGACACAGATCAGAATTAAGCAGCCTTCTGAAAAAAAGCCTTCGTATCATCTTCTTTTTTTCAGTCAGTATGCTTGCACTGTCACAAATACTTGCAAAACCACTGTCCCATATATTTGTCGGCTATGATCCATCCCTGTTAACCCTGACGCTGCGCGGATTTCAAATCTTTTCCTTTTCATTTTTATTCGCCGGCGCAGCAATTTTCGGCTCCGCATTTTTTACAGCCCTAAACAACGGCCTGGTATCCGCCCTGATCTCATTTCTGCGGACACTTCTATTTCAGGTAGCCGCCGTACTCATCTTCCCTCTAATCTGGCAGATCGACGGCATCTGGATGTCCGTAGCAGCAGCTGAATTTCTGGCAGCAGCCGTAACCGCACTATTTATACTCGCTATGCGAAAAAAATATCAATATTAAATACTAAATGTATATCCACAGCCGTATAGCCTGCCGCACTGATGCTCTCCGTAAACAGCTGTTCTGAACATATGATGTATCCAAGGCTTCCCGCTTCACTTGATGCATTTGCAGAAGAAAGGATTCCCGCAATCCTCATCTGTTTCTCCCCAAAAGGCGTATGGAGCGTCACGGTGTTCCCGGCCTTCCATTGCATGCCATCCCGGTAGGACACTAAGATATCCCCGGCTTCTCCCGAAACCGCATCGATACTTTCCCCGTTCAGTTCCTCTTTTGCCCATTTGAACTGATTTTCTTCATAGGAAACCAGCGTGATCGTTCCGCTCTCGGTATCGGAAGAAACAGATAAGCCGCCGTATTCCATTCTGACAAAAGCACGCTTCACCCCATCGACAGCTTCAATTTCTTCTATTACAGAAGTCTCCAGCCCTGCAGCGGCTGTCACAGATACATCCCCGCCCACGGGGCTAATGCAGGCATACCCTGGCCCAGGAAGACAACCATCACCTGGAAAGCAAAAAAAAGCATAATGCTGATGGCAAAGGAACAGATCATCAGGAATAAATTCTTTTTCCCGGACAGCGCATGGAACATGCCCATGCCTGTTTCCACATAGAACAGCTTTGATAAGTGTGCGCGGTCACATTGCGCATCTTTTTCAAGCATATTAACATTTTAATCCATTTGCTGTGTGCTGCTTTCTGGATGCTGTGGAATGATCAGCAGCACATGGAGGACAAATGCATTCTCCTGTGTCTCGATACTCATGGCGCCGCCATATTTTTCAGCCACTTTTTTTACATTCGACAGACCTGTCCCTTTTTTGAACGCGCCTTT
>VSNY01000205.1 GCA_009774535.1 Lachnospiraceae bacterium | reverse complement strand
GCTATATTGTAAATATACTAACAATCTGTTGTTTTTGCAATAATCAGTATTTTAATAAACGGTGTGAAACCAACAGTTCCACCTGAAACTGTTGCAAAAACGAGCCAGAGTTCAAACTTGTATGCAAAATACACATTTATTTCACCGATTACGTACCGTCGCGAAATTACAGCAGTCCGTATCCGGCCTGCTGTCTGACAGGAATAATTTTTTAGAAAAAGTGAGGAAGAAAATGACTAAAAATGATAATCAGCGTACACGCCTGACAAAACTCCTATTTAAAAACAGCCTGATTAAACTGCTGCATAAAAAAACAATTTATCAGATTACAGTAAGCGAACTTTGTACCGAAGCGGAGCTAAACCGTTCAACTTTTTACAAATATTATGGAAATGTACATGATATTCTGGAAGAATTAGCAGAAGAGACACTTGCGAAAGGAACGCAATGCATACAAGAAATCGAAGCGGCCGGCGTAGATTATGGAAAAGAACCTCTCAACCGTCTGCTGTGCGACGTCAAGGAAAATAAGGATATCTATCAGCTCCTGTTAAACAACAATGTAAATGATGATTTTCCTGCAAAAATGCTCAAAAACACCATAGACTTTTTCAAAGACAAGGCCGGCCCGGCCATAAATGATGTCGAAATGTCTGAATACACATTTGAATATCTGGTATCCGGCTGTTTCAGTGTCATACAAAGCTGGCTCAACGGCCCAATGACAGAATCGCCTTCTGAAATCTCAAACCATATTTATGAACTGTCTGTATGTATACTGACGCATATGAATATGATGCCTGAAGAATATTCAAAGCAAGGAACTACACGAACTCAATAAAACCCACAAAAAAAGCGCACTGCCCGAGCTTTCCTGGCGAGTATTACGCTTTTTTTGTCTGGAAATCTTACTTCAAACGAAACTCCCCTGACCATTTTACTCTTATTCATAAACATACGCAATGCTGTGGGTAAGTCCATCCTATCCTCCATCTGAGCGATCCGCCACAGATATCCATAGGACAGATTTCTTTTTTTTTCGACTGTGTTCTGACGTGCGATCCGCTATCCATTTCGAGGAAATTTATCATACATCACAAATATACCATTTTCCATCATTGATCACGCAAACAGAAAATCTTGTGCCATCAGTAAGATAAACATTCACCATATTTCCTCTGTCATCAAAGATCAAGTCCTGAATAGGCAATTGATCCGATTCATTTAATATATCAAATAACCGATCCTTAAATTCGTTCTTATCCATAATTTATCCTTTTCAAAACGAATGCCCTGCCGCGTTTATTCTGCCGGTCCAAGGCGATATTCTTTTGCAGCCGTATATGATCTTTTTATTATATCGATTGCTATAGACACAAGTATGTCTCTCCAAAAAATTTTTATGTAAGAATGGAACCATAGCGGCGGCGATCCTGTAATACAAGTCCCTCCGTGAGAATCAGGTTGCCATCCTGGTCCAGCACCTGATCAAGTCCGAACAAATCATGGTAAAATTGTTTTGAATGTTCTATATCGTTTACAACGATTACTGTATTCTTTAATTTCATAATTGCCCTCCCAATTTCCGCTTTTCTCATATCTGTCAAACATACCAGCCATATCAGCGGCTTTCTCAAATGCCGCAGAAACCCGCGCAAATACCCGGATTTCAGAATGCCGAAGGGAAAATGAAAGCACCCGGCTCTTGCGCAAAAGATCTCCGCAAGAACCGGATGCTTTTCCATACAATCCTTTTATCCGGATACGTCGATTATCATAAAAACCATTAATCTTTCAGCAGCCAATAAACCCCATAAGCCGCAATATTTACTTCCCTGCCAGTAATCTTTTTACCGGAAATCAGGTCTGTATAAGTCTCTCCGTCCTGTTCCAGCTGCACGACCTTCTGGTACTCACTAAAATTAAACAGCGCTGCCAGTTTTTGTTCTTCACACTGGCGGATAATCCCCAAAACAGAATCATCCAGCGTATCAAATGTCCGCACGCCGGCATCCGTATTAAATACCGGATTGTTTTTGCGGATCTGTTCCAGATTTCCAATGCCATGGAACAGTTTTTCCTGAACCGTACCTTTTTCCGCACGCTTTTCTTCCTGATCCCAGCGGAATTTCCCGCGGTGCAGATATCTGGAATCTCCCCAGCGGTCCGGGTCCTCATGATACGTGTAATCATTTTCCTGTCCGATCTCATCCCCGCTGTAGATCACCGGTATGCCGGACTGTGTCAGCATATAGGCATGAAGCATCAGATCCAGCTGCACGGCCTGTTCCAAAGCAGGTTCATTCTTTTCATAAGCAGCCTTTTCAATACCACATAAAGAAGCCGTCGTACCGCACAGCCTTGCGTCGCCGGAAGTCGGGTCGGAATTGTACAGTTCTCCGCGTCCGAACGATTCCGGAATCGCACCTGTCAGGAAATCATTCAAATATTTCTTATGACTGACTTCCCCAATGCCAAACTGCATCAGCCACTGGTAATCCAGGCCCCAGCCAATATCGTCATGACACCTTAAGTAATTTAAAAATACATACTCTTTTGGCAGCCCTCCTACGATATCCATCTGCAGCTTTAACAGGCGGATATCTCTGGTCGCAACTGTGTGCCAGGTGGACGCCATCGTCGTTACATTGTACAGCATATGGCATTCCGGTTTTTCGACGGTTCCAAAATACGGCACGACTTTTTCCGGCTCCATCACGACTTCGCCGAGCAGCAGCACGCCCGGGCATACGATTTCACAAATCATACGCATCATACGCACGATCGTATGCACCTGCGGAAGATTCCGGCAGCTTGTGCCAAGCTCTTTCCATATATAAGGCACCGCGTCGATACGCATCACGTCGATTCCTTTATTAGCAAGAAACAGGAAATTATAGACCATTTCATTAAATACCCGCGGATTGCGGTAATTTAAATCCCACTGGTATGGATAAAACGTCGTCATAACAAAATGTCCCGCATCCTGTATCCATGTAAAATTACCAGGCGCTGTCGTTGGAAATACCTGCGGAACCGTCTTTTCATACTGCGCCGGAATTGAATGATCACGGAAAAAGAAATACCGGCTCATATATTCTCCTTCTCCACGGCGCGCGCGCACCGCCCATTCATGATCTTCCGATGTATGATTCATAACAAAATCCATACAGACGTTCATACCTTTTTTATGACATGCCTGTGTCAGACTTTCCAAATCTTCCATCGTACCAAGCGCCGGCTGCACTTTACGGAAATCCGATACCGCATATCCGCCGTCCGACCTTCCTTTCGGTGTATCCAAAAACGGCATCAGATGAATATAATTCACCTGGCATTCCTCCAGATAATCCAGCTTTTCTTCTACCCCTTTTAAATTTCCGGCATAGTTGTCGATATACATCATCATGCCAAGGATATCGTTTTTCTTATACCAGCCAGGTTCTTTTTCACGGGCTTGATCCATTGTTTTTAGCTGTTTCGCACGCTGCATATAGTACTCATACATCTGGGAACACAGCTCTGCAAACATATCGTCATTCTGATACAGCTCCATATACAGCCATCTTAATTCGTCATGATGCTTTTCGAGCCTTTTTTGAAACACATTTTCATTTTCAGCCATTCTTTTTCATCCTTCCTGAACTATTCTCTTCCTCACATGCACAGTTACCCATTTTCCTGTTTTTTCTATTTGATCCTTACATAACTATCGGCACGGACGCTGCCAAGAATCCTAAATTCCGGCGAAAACAGCATTACATTCTCTGCGCCACCAGCCGGCGGATTTCTTCTTCGGCCGGCATTACGCGCAGCGCGCCTCTTCTCGTTGTAATAATCGACGCACCTGCATTTGCGAACGTCAGCAGTTCTTTCAAATCCTGTTCCGTCAGCTGATCTATGCCATGATCCAGCACATAGTTCAGTACACAAGCTTCAAACGTATCGCCTGCACCCGTTGTTTCGATCGTATTTTCCTGTAAAAACGGCGCCACTTCCACAGTCAGATCCTTATAATACGCCCGGCTGCCTTCCCTGCCCAGCGTTACAAACATCAGCGAAATGTTGTGATATGTCTCCCGCAGAATTGCCGCGCCTTTGGCGTAATCTGTCGTCCCTGTCATAAATTCAACTTCGTTATCCGAGATCTTTAGAATATCGCATTTAGACAGCCCATACGCGATCTCCCGCTTGGCGTCTTCTAAGGACTTCCATAAAGGTTCACGCAGGTTCGGATCAAAAGAAATCAGTTTTCCGCTATTTTTTGCCACGTCAATCGCATATCTGGTCGCTTCCCGGACGCCCTCATGCGTAGAAGATAAGGTACCGAAATGGAAAATTCTGCTGTTTTGGATGATCTGTGTCATAACTTCTTCCTTTTTCAGCATCATGTCCGCGCCCGGATTGCGGTAAAAGCTGAAATCACGATCCCCGTCCGGCTTTGTATGCACAAATGCCAGTGTCGTAGGAATCTGATCGTCAAAAATCAGATTCGATACGTCGGTGCCGCTTTTTTCCACTTCACCAGCAAGCATCCTGCCAAACATGTCATTTCCTACTTTTCCGATAAATGCCGTCTTTTTTCCAAGCTTGTTAAGCATCGCCAGCACATTACATGGCGCACCGCCCGGATTTGCCTCCAGAATCGGATTTCCCTGTGTACTGATACCATTTTCGGTAAAATCAATCAGCAATTCTCCCAATGCTGTTACATCATAGGAACTCATATGTAAACTCCTTTCTTTGTTGCAGGCTGCTGCAGCGCCTGCTTGGAATATCTGATGCATAACCGATTAAGTAACCGGTTATTTTATAATTTTATCTTAGCACTTCCTGTTCGGAACGTCAATGAAAAAATCGTATGGATTGTTTTAATTTATGGCAGGATGAAGCAACTGTTATTTGGCTTCAAACACCTCAAACTGCCGGTTTGGCCCGCCGCATACCGGGCATCGCTGCGGCGCTTCCCCGCCTGTCATAACATAACCGCAGATCGGACAGACATAGATCGTATCTTTCGTAAAATGCTCCAGATCTGAAGCTTCCTTCAGCAAAGAAGCATGCTCTTTTTCCGCCGCAGATGCACCAATATACGCCTGCTCCGCCAGCGGATTATGATGCTCTCTCGCATATTCGCTAAGCATCGGATAGATCCGTTCGTATTCAAACTGCTCGCCTGGCACATATGTCCCGATCGATTCCCGAAATACAGGCGAACGATCGATGATTGCATAAAAATTTCTGGCATGATAATATTCTGAAGCCGCCAGCGCTTGAAACAGGTTGGCAATCCGCTGCATACCCCTGCGCCGTGCGCGGTCTGCAAATGTCAGATATTTTAAATGCGCGAACAACTCTCCCTGCACCGTATCCAACAGCTTCTGTTCCAGAATCTTGTCCTTACGCTCCCGCGCGTAGCAGTCTTCGGAAAGATTCGTAATGTGATATCCCAGCACGCCGTTTATTTCCCGAAAATGAACGACATGGTGTTCCACATCACAGGCACGGATTTCCTTTGACACATCTTCAATCATAGCTCCGCCGCCTCCGGTACAAATCAGCGGAATCCCATCCACCTGATCCTCAAAGCAGGAATGGACATGCCCGCAGAGCAGATATTTCACCTTGTCCTTCCATGGCCCATAAGCCTGACGCAGACGGGTAAATTCTTCCTCTGAGACACAGTTTAAAATAAAATGGTTCGGCACCGGGATATGAAACGCAATGACTGCCTGGCCCACTTCTTCCATCGCAAGTACCTCTGACAGCAGGGAAAGTCCTTCTTCCTCAAACATCCGCACCGCATTGTCCAAAACAATCACAGCAAAATGCTCTGTTAGCAGCGCATAATTTTTCTGGCCAAAATATTGCGCATATGCCCCGGTATCATGATTTCCCCTTAATGCATAAACATCATTAACCGCCAAAGCTTCTGTCATTTCCCGGATCATCTGATAGTAATGGTCTGTCCCGGCAGGCACCAGATCCCCGGCAATGAGGGTAATATCATCCTTTCCCGTTTCTTCCAGCGCACCCGCGTACACTTTCATATTATAAGTGCCAAGACCTTCACAACCGGGATCTCCGATCACTCCGACGGAATGCACGTCTTTGAGACAAATGATCTGTTCCTGCACGTTTTGCATTCTTTTCCGTTCCATATGTTTTAACCTCGTATTCTTTCTGTTTTCTTATATTTTATCATAAGAGTATGAGGAACTCAATCTATTCAAAGCTATTCAGATATATATTTTTGGCTATCCGGACGTGTCCGGGTCAGCGGCAAGGGCGGGCAGCCCGCTCTGTCGTCCGCATAGCCAAAATCCCACCCCCATTGACAACACATCCCCGTCCCATTATAATCATATGCATACCAAAACTCTGCAATATATATATTTTATATTTTATAAAATAAAAAAGAAAAGGAACCCAAACATGAAACTATTACTAATCGCCATCAACTCCAAATACATCCATTCCAATCCCGCCGTCTA
>VSNY01000204.1 GCA_009774535.1 Lachnospiraceae bacterium | reverse complement strand
GAAACATTATGGACAAGGACACAAAAGGCAGACCATGAAATGGGGCTGCTGACAACAAATAAAGGTTGAATATCCGGCACAGGGAAAGTGCGGGATATTCAGCCTTTTTGTTGTTTGTTGGGGTTTCCAAAGGGGCTTGCCCCTTGGCACACGACTTTGCTTGCAAAGTGTAGTGTGTTATACGCTCTGTCAGCGTTGCTGCGAAAATGGGATTGCCACCGGGAAAGGCAATAGCATTTGGAGCGGCAGGAAAACAGGGCTGTGATTGCGTGACGTGGAGCCGCAAGCGCAAGACTGGTCTTATCAGCAGACAGGGCGTATATGGAACTTCCGTTCCACGCCGGACTATGAGACAAAGTGTCCCAAACGGATAGCCACACTCACAAAAAAGAAGACGGATTTTTCTCTCAAAATTGAAATGGGCAGGAAAGCCATTTTAGGGCTTTCCCGCCTTGACTACCCATCAGCAAAGACAGGCGGGACTGTCAGCGGCGGCGCATTTATGCGCCGTTCATCTTGACCGTTGACTGGCTCGCCTGGCTTTGCTATTTCCCCGATAGATTAGGAAATTATTTGAGTGGCTTTTCACGTTCTTGAACATAATCATTTTCAAAGCTAATAGAAATTATTGTATTTTTTATTCCTGTCCCTGTAAAACATACAGCATATTCGTCATCCTTTTTTAGATTGTCCAGTGAAATGGAAAAAGTAGTTAATTCAACTGCTCCGTCCCATGTATTACTCCATAAAATCTCATTTGTTTTATTGTTCTTGATTTCTAAAATTCCTTTTTCTCCATCCATTTCCAATTCACATTTTGCTGTCACATTCTCTAAATCATTTGATACACAAAATAGCTTTTCATTGATAAATGGTTCTGTATCATCATAATTTTCATTTAATTGCATTTCGATTTTTACACCATCTGCGGTATTGGCATTGGCTATGGAACTTTTGCATGATGTTAAGGCCGCCATACTAATAAGTGCAATACATAAAACAAGAATTTTCTTCATAAATACCTCCGCATACTTTGGTTTTCTGCTCTTTTATTTTCTCCCCCGCTGTGGGGTTGGATTTTTCAGCAAGTCCGATTTCTCCGCAATCTTTTTCAGCCACTTCTTTTCTTCTTCTGACAGCTTCTTCAAATTCAATTTGAGCTGTTTGCAGATAAAAGCCATAGATGCTTGCTCCATGTCATCGTCCTCGCTGGCGGCTTCGTCTGCGGCCTGCAACAATCCTTTCAGCGGGTTATCCTCCGGGACGCTGAAAAAATCGTCCTTGTGGGTTTCCCGCAGGTCAAATGCTATATTGTTTATGTCCTGCTGTATCACATAGCGGCAAAAGCTGTCATCGTCAATATGGGCGGCGATAAGCTGTCTTAACTGCGGGTCGGTCAAGCCGGAATTATGTTGCTTCATAATGGTTGCGCTCATAGCGTCCACAATGGCGTTTGCGCCCTGCACCTGCTTCCCGGCAATTCCATTCACATAAATTTCAAGGTCAGCCATCAGCCGGGGAAAATCCGGGTGCACCGCCAGTTCACACAAGAGGGAATTGTCTACCAACCCACTTTTCAATAGTTCAATCATATCATCACTCAAACACAGGTCTGCAAGATCGGCGTTTGGGTAATTTTTTGTTTCGGACAGCCCCAGCAGATAGTCGGCAGTCACGCGGTAAAATTTCGCCAGTTTGATAAGAGCATAGTGGCTGATATCCTTGAAGTCATCCGCTTCATAACTGCCCAGCGCAGACTTGGAGAGGTGCGTTTGCTCCGCAAGCTGTTCCAGTGTCAAGCCACGCTCCACACGCAGGTCTTTTAAGCGTTCTTGTGTGGATAGTTCCATGCTCTCCCTCCTTGTCCACTCTATAAAATAGGAAGTTGTTACATTGTGGGGTATGTTTATTATACATGTTTTGTTGTTTTTACTCTTGATTGTGTAATTTCTTCAAATAGTTGTTTTTCGTTTAGGTCTTTAAAAACTCTTTTTGGAATTAACGTATATATTCGTGGTGCTTGAATTAAATAATAAAAATCATGGCTTTCCCATAGTGCAGAGTAAATATCCCACTTCATTTCTGATTCAATGCTTTGTGTTTTAAATTTAATTGTTTCTTTTGAGAATACCAGCGTATATTCCTCATGATATTTTGCAGTTTGCTTGAATTTCAGTATAGGCATTAGAATATATAAATAGCTTCCCAATGCAGTTACAACAATTACCAATCCAAATATTAAAATACTAAATATGCTAAAAGAGGTGAACAGCATATAAACTACCGACAGCAGCAAAAATACAGTGACTAAAGCAATATCATATTTATGTATAATTTTACTAGAAATTAAATATTGCCTTTCTGCTCTTATATATTCACTTTGAGTATATTGAAATCTTAATTCTACTGTTTCCAAAAGTATACCTCCATTCGTTGTATAAATAATCTTTGTTACAACTTCGGATTTATACTTTTCTTTTCTTAAATTTTTCTACGGCATATTCATAAGCTTCTTGAATAAATGGTTTTAATTTTTCAAAGGTTTTATCTGACGGATTTAATACAGAAATCCAGCCCATCCAAGCATATACAGGATGTGGAATTATCTTATTTAATTCTGTGAAATCATAATTCATACTTACTATTTCTCCCGCACTTGGTCTTTTAGGTACATCACTAAATAATTCTATAAAAGTTTTTTTGCGAATTCCTAAATTAACTCTGTATACATTTTCTCTATCCAAATTTGAGCCGTTGTCATTATCTCCATCTTTTTCTTTTATTGTAAGTATATACACGCCTCTTTTTAAAACATGATTGGGATTATAAAATATTCCCTTTTCTCCCCAGCTATCTACCAAAACTGTATCTTTTAAATTTTTAAGACAATACTTTAATATTTCTTCTGGTTTCATATTTTTACCTTTCAAATTCTAATTCATCATGCTCTATACGAACTGGAATTTATAGCTATTCAAGCCGTTAGTATTACTGGAACAGCTATCCTTGCTCCCGTACTTGTATCTGCACCGAAGTTAAAACTTGGGGCTATATCATATGCGAATTTATAACCATATACCGCAGGATTGTATTTTCCTATCGCTGCATATGTGATTTCAATCGCCTTACAGAAGTCCTCTTCATTCTCGTATGGTTCACTTTGAAAATAAAGCATGATACATTCTGGAAGTTCCACTGTTTTATATGTTTCTGGAAGTTCTTTATCATAATCTAATGGCACTTCAACGCCTGCTGCTATCTTTGAAAAACCATTTTCGACTAATTTGTCTGGTAATTCAATCAAAGCAGCAGGTTCAAATTTTTCTGGAATACTATTTAGCAGACCTTCCCATTCACAGCCAACTTCTTCGCAATACGAAAAATAATCTTGTGCATGGTGTGACGGGAGATAAATCAACTTCCTTTTTTCACGTTCTTTAACAGTAATCATACAAAAACTTAAATCATTACCCATAAATAATTCCTCCTTATTTTTAAACAAAGCATAATAGTGACTAATCGGATATTGTATGAATAATGGAATAGCAATCTTTTTTTCACGATATACAGAGGGATTGATATGAAATTTTTTATAAAAGGAACGCGAAAATCCCTCGTGCGTTTTATAATGGCTGTTCAATGCGACTTCCAAAATTGTTTTTTTTGTATTCAATAATTCATTTGCGCTATCCGTTAAACAAACTGCACTAACATATTCTTGTAATGTTTTGTTCAGATACTTCTTGAAAATTCTGTCAACTTGTCGCCTTGAATACCCAATCTTAGAACAGATATCATTTATATTGAAATTAGCATCTTTATGATGTATGCGTATATAGTCCTGTATTTTCTGTACCGTTTCTATTTCTCTCATTCAATCATACCCACCTCTAATATACATAATTAACAACGTGCTTATCTTGATTTATTTAGACAAATTGTCATTTGTCGCTTTGCTGTTTCCATTCTACCACAATTCCGAGAGCGTGGAAATAGAAAGTTTTCCGGGCTGATTTCCGACATTATGGATATACGGGACGGGCGGTCATTTAGGTGTAGACTTATCTTAGTTCATCGATGAGCCGCACCTTGAAAACAGAATGACCGTTCGAAAGGCGTTTCCCGGCAGGGGAAGCAACGCAAGGAGCCAGTTTCGGGACAACTTGTCCCGAAGTCCGGGGAGCGTGCCAACGTCGGAAAACCTTTCGGAGAGAACGGCAGCGAAAAAGCAAATGGAGGAAACGCATGAGAGATAATCCATATAAACGACTGCCACCCATAGAGCGCAGACCGGACGGTTCCCTCTACTGCATGAACCCGGCGCAGAGGAAACAGGCAAACGCCCTTATCCGGCGGGAGTGCTGTAATTGTGAAAACGGGGCTTGTATCGCCCTTGGCGACTGGGACAGCCACACCTGCCCGCAGATGATTTCTTTCTCGGTCTGCTGCAAGTGGTTCCGTTGGGCGGTCTTACCACTTATGGGGACGCTGGAAGCGGCGATTTACCGGAATAAGGATCTGAAACGCTGTGAGGTCTGCGGCGGTGTGTTCGTCCCAAAATCCAACCGAGGGAAATACTGCCCGGACTGTGCCGCCAGAGTTCACAGGCGGCAGAAAACAGAAAGTGAACGGAAAAGGAGGTCGAGCGTGGACAGTTAGGGGCTGAAAAGTCCTTGATTTATAAAGCGTTCAGAGGGCAGAACCGGAAGAAGTGGTATAAAGTATCGCCCTCCCCTGAAAATGCCTTTCTAACCGTCCACAAAGCATACTATGACAAGCATGATTTATATTCATCAGCCAGGAAAGGCGTCCAGCTTCACCCGGCTCCCCAATTTTCTCTTTGAAGCGCCCACATTCCAGCCCTTATCCAACGAAGCAAAGCTGCTGTATGCCTTTATCCTGCGGCGGGCGGAGTTATCCCGGAAAAACGGGTGGGCGGACGAGTACGGTCGCATTTACCTGTATTATCCCATTTGCGAGGTGGTTGCCCTGCTCCATTGTGGGCGGCAAAAAGCAGTCAACACCTTGCGAGAGTTGCAGTATGCGGAGTTGATTGACATTAAGAAACAGGGCTGCGGAAAACCCAATCGCATTTATCCAAAATCTTATGAAGCGGTTTCAAACACCGACTTTAAGAAATCCGATTATGGTACGCGGTCGAATTGAAAACCGTACTCGACAAGTACGATAATCAATCCTCTTGAAGTACGGAAACTGGACGGTATATAGAAATACAAAGATTAAAACGATTGATTTATATCTATTTCATTCCTATCCTATCAGAGATAATTTTGGCGGGGAAACCCGCTGGAAAGGAAGGGAACGGGGAAAGGAGTTTCATGGCACAGCACGCAATTTTGCGGTTTGAAAAGCACAAGGGCAACCCGGCAAGACCGCTGGAAGCCCATCACGAACGGCAAAAGGAACAGTACGCCAGCAATCCCGACATTGACACCAGCCGGAGCAAGTACAACTTCCATATCATTAAGCCAGAGGGTAGATACTACCACTTTATCCAGAACCGCATTGAACAGGCAGGGTGTCGCACCCGCAAGGACAGCACCCGGTTTGTAGATACGCTGATTACCGCCAGCCCGGAGTTTTTTAAGAAGAAGTCCCCAAAGGAAATTCAAGCGTTTTTCCAGCGAGCGGCGGACTTCCTCATTGAAAGAGTGGGCAAAGAAAATATCGTGTCGGCGGTGGTTCACATGGACGAGAAAACGCCACACCTGCATTTGACCTTTGTTCCGCTGACACAGGACAACCGCCTGTGCGCCAAAGAGATTTTAGGCAACCGGGCGAATTTGACAAAATGGCAGGACGATTTTCACGCCTACATGGTGGAGAAATACACAGATTTGGAGCGTGGGGAAAGCGCCAGCAAGACGGGCAGGAAGCATATCCCCACCCGGCTGTTCAAACAGGCGGTTTCCCTCTCCAAACAGGCAAGAGCCATTGAAGTCACCCTTGACAGCATTAACCCACTGAACGCCGGAAAGAAGAAAGAGGAAGCCCTCGCTATGCTGAAAAAATGGTTCCCGCAGATGGACAACTTCTCCGGGCAACTGAAAAAGTACAAGGTCACAATCAATGGCCTTTTGGAAGAAAATCAGCAGTTGGAAGCCAGAGCCAAAGCCAGCGAAAGCGGCAAAATGCAAGACCGTATGGAACGGGCGAAGTTAGAAAGCGAACTGCACAATATCCAAAGACTGGTTGAGCGTATCCCGCCGGAGGTGCTGGCAGAACTGAAACGGCAGCAGCATTGCAGAAAGGAAAGGTGATTTTATAAGTAACAGTATCAGATACAAGAAAGAAACCGAAATCGTGACTTTTCAGGGAAAGGAAATCACGCTGGAAAATCTCTCCCCAATATTCACGCCGGAGCAGGAAGCGGAGAAACGCCGGGAGCTGGAACAGCAGCTTTATGAGGTGTTCCGCAAGTACGCCGACAAGCGGCAGAACGAGGAAGCCGGGGCGTAAGGTTTTCCGAAGCCATCGTTGATTTGCGGGGCTGCTGGCGGTATAATGAAACTGTCAGTAGCTCCGTTTCTTTTTTAGAAAAGGAGCGACAATATGGATAATCGAATAGACGCGATCTATGCAAGACAATCGGTGGACAAAAAGGACAGCATTTCCATTGAAAGCCAGATTGAGTTTTGCAAATA
>VSNY01000203.1 GCA_009774535.1 Lachnospiraceae bacterium | reverse complement strand
CTTGACCAGAAAGGTCATAGGCCGGGAGAGAGATGGAAAGAAAATCGGATGGAATTCTGTATGAAGTTTTGAGGGTACATTTTTTGTAATTATAACATAGGATTTGAAGGGGTGTAGTTCATCGGTAGAATAAGAGTCTCCAAAACTCCAGAGGAGGGTTCGATTCCTTCCACCCCTGTTCAAAGAAATATAAGAGAAAACCTGGTTGAAAGAAACCAGGTTTTTTTGTCCTTCTGATGTTTTGGTGTTCTGATGCCAAAATGTGGCTGAAATGATTTAGAATAAAAGATCATACATATGCAGTGCAGACAGGAGGAAATGAGGATCGGTATGGAACATGAAAAATTTATCAGTAATGATCTTATAAAAAGAAACCTCATAGAAAATTACAGCCGCTATTATCACTTGGCATTTCATTATGTAAAAAATGAATCGGATGCGTTGGATGTTGTGCAGGAGGCGGCGTATAAGGCAATGGATAAATGCCATACATTGAAAAACCTGGATTACGCGGGAACCTGGATTCGCAGGATTGTCATGAATGAAGCTTATAATATGCTGCGTAAACAACAAAAGGAAGAGTACCAGCCCCAGGAAGCCGAACTTTCCGGAGAAGATTATTATGAAGACTTGGATTTGCAGCAGGCGATTTTACAATTAAGAGAGGAAGAACAGACTGTGATCTATCTGCGCTATTATGAAGACAGGCAGCTGGATGAAATAGCAGAAATTACAAAAGAAAAATTAAGTACCGTTAAAAGTCGGCTATACCGGGCAGTGGACAAACTGAAAATGGCATTAGCGGACTAATGGAGGTAAAATTTGAGGATGGACAGAATGGATGATTTGGAGTATTATATGATAACAGGAATCATGTTTGTGATTGGCGCATTGCTTTTTTGCTGGTTTTGCTGGCCGGCTGTGTGCAAAGGAATGTTAAATACAGGAAATATATGCGGTATGGCGATAGCAGCGGTAATTATGTTCTATGGCATTTTTTTACGGAACATACACCTGTTTTTTGTAGAATTATGGCAGAAAAAGCCAGTGCGGCCATTTTTAATACTGGTGGTAGTATGTATTTGTCTGGGGCTGATTCTGATGCTCTCCGCTTCGATTGCAATCTGGAACGCTTCTTCCAGGAAAATACCCAAAAATACGCCGGCAGTTGTATTAGGCTGCGCAGTCAAAGGCACCCGCCCAAGCAGAGTGCTACAGGAAAGAATCGACGCGACCGCCAATTATTTACAGGAACATCCAAAGGCTGTCTGCGTTTTATCCGGCGGACAGGGTAAAGGAGAAGAAATCTCAGAAGCGGAATGTATGTACCAGGAACTGGTCCGAAAAGGGATTGACGGAAGCCGTTTGTATTTGGAAGCTGAATCTGTCAATACAAAAACAAATCTGGAATACTCAAAAAAAATTTTAGACAGACTGGAAATATACGGGCCGCTAACAGTAATTTCCAGTGAATTTCATCTGTACCGCGGCAGGTTTTGGGCAAAAAAACTGGGCTATGAAGATTACGGATACGCAGCCCGCACTGACTGGAAATATCTGCCAACGCTGTTTTTGCGTGAAGTAATTGCAGTTGTATATTTGTGGCTGATACAAATTTTGCATATATGAAACGAAATCTTAACAGATCTGTCATAAACAAATAAAATTTGACAACCGGCTTAAGGCTGACTATAATTAATGATTGTTGGCAATACATATTTGAGTGTGGAGGCAATTATGGTATTTTCAAGTTTAATGTTTATTTTTCGGTTTATGCCTCTGTTTTTTTTATGGTATTTTCTAACGCCTAAGCGGTTTCGGAATCTTACGTTGTTTTTGGGAAGTATCATATTTTATGCAGTTGGCGAGCCGGTTTACGTTTTTTTGATGCTGTTTTCGATTTTTGCAAATTTTTGGATCTGTATACATCTGGCACGGGAAAACAGGCAGGGAAGACGTAGATGGATTCTTATTTTTGCCATGTTGTTAGACTTTGGGCTGTTGTTCCTGTTCAAATACTTTGATTTTTTTGCGCAGAATCTGAATCTGATCTTGCAAAAGGAGGCTGTTCCTCTGCTGGGTCTGACGCTGCCGTTGGGAATCAGTTTTTATACGTTTCAGATTGTATCCTATGTGGGTGATATTTACAGCGGAAAGATGAAACATCCGGGATCACTTTTGGAATTTGCGACCTATGTATGTATGTTTCCACAGTTAATCGCAGGGCCGATTGTCCAATACCAGGAAGTATCTAATGAGCTCGCAGCAAGAAAAGTGACTCTGAGCGAGGTGGAACACGGTTTGGAAGTATTTTGCTTTGGACTGGGTGCAAAAGTGTTGCTGGCAAATAAGATTTCTATTTTTTGGAATCAGGTACAGGGAATCGGTTATGCCAATCTTTCCACACCAGTCGCCTGGATGGGGGCTGTAGCCTATTCGTTTCAGATTTACTTTGATTTCTGGGGATATTCCCTGATGGCGATTGGTTTGGGGCATATGATGGGATTTCATCTGCCGAAGAACTTTGATAGCCCTTATATGGTAAAATCCGTAACTCAGTTCTGGCGCAATTGGCATATGTCGCTGGGGCGTTTTTTCCGCCAGTATGTATATATCCCTTTGGGCGGCAACCGGAAGGGAAGCCTGCGGATGCTGCTGCATATGCTGATCGTATGGGCATTAACCGGACTATGGCATGGCGCCAGCTGGAATTTTGTATTGTGGGGGCTTGGCTTTTTTGTGCTGCTTGCATTAGAAAAGTTTATATATGGAAGATTTTTAGAAAATAGCCGGATTCTTGGACATATTTATATCTGGATATTAATTCCGGTTACATGGGTTGTATTTGCGATTTCAGATTTTCCCCAGCTGCTTATTTATTTGCAGCAGCTGGCTGGCGTACATCTGCAGCCGGTACTGGTCAGCACAGACCAGCTCCGTCGCTATATCCAGGAATATGGCACCCTGTTTTTGATCTGCGCTTTTTGTTCCACAAAGCTTCCGGAGTGGATTTACCACAGAATCCGCGGCGGGCTTGTGATTATCCTGCTGGCGTGCGGCGTATTCTGGATGAGCGTATACGAACTTGCAAATGGCGCAAATAATCCATTTCTTTATTTTCGATTTTAAAAAACGAAGAAACGGATTTTTCGGAAAGTAAGCAGACATCTCAGGCAGGACTAAAACTGCCTGATGTCAGGAAAGTAAAGGTTATTATATGAAATTATGGAAATGGTTTATAAAATGTCCGATGCTGTTTTTACTGTTAGCCGTGTGGATTGGACTGACAGCGTTTACATGGTATAAAGACCGTATGCCAAAAAAGCTGGAATGGGATTTAGTGGAAACACCTGTATTTACCGCGTTACTGGAACCAGAAGTACCGGATACAGTTTTGGATGACCCGGATTTTGACTTTGACGAAGAAGATACGATCCTGGCTTCAGCAACCACACCGAAAAATACCGCCGATCCAAAAGACGATACAGAAAATCCGAAACCCGGCCAGACGACTGCGCCAGATTCGTCTTCAAATACCGCAAACAGCAATAAAGAAAATAAAAACGACGCGAATCAGACAGCAAAGGAAGAAAAAAATATATCTGACAATGACGAAACAGTTGCGGAAAAGCAGGAAGAAGAACCGGAGCAGGAAATCGGGATAACAAAATTTGTCGAATATAAAAAGAAAAAGACAGATTCCCGCTATTACGCAGACCCTGGAAAAAAAGCGCTGACTACCGAGTTCTCTTATCAGAAAGTGGATCGGGATTATTTTAACGACGCAGTCTTTATCGGCGATTCCAGAACTGTAGGCATGCAGGATTATTCCGGACTTGAAAACGCACAGTTTTTTGCAAAAACAGGTATGAACGTATACGATGTTTTAGAAGATCCGTTCCTGACAGATCCTAAGACCGGAAAAGAGGTCAGCGTGGCCCACATGCTGAAAACTTACAAGTATGGTAAAATTTATTTTATGGTAGGCATTAACGAGCTTGGCACAGGCAATACAGGCACTTTCCAAAAAGCTTATGCCCGTGTGTTACAGAAATTCCGCAAATGGCAGCCGGATGCAGTTATTTATATCCAGGGAATTATTCCGGTCAGCAAGGTAAAGGCTTCAGAAGATGAAATATTCAATAATATCAATATCAATGATAAAAATGTGGCAATCGCACAGCTGGCGGATGGCAAGGATATTTTTTATCTGGATGTGAGCAAGAAACTGACAGATAAAGGAGGTTATTTAAAAGCGGATTATACTTTTGATGAGGTACATATGTATGCACAGTATTATGAATTGTGGACGGAGTTTCTAATGAAACATGCTGTAGTGCGGAAATAGATGGGGAAACAGGCGTTTTACTTTCCAGAATGGGAGGGGAGCGCCTGTTTTTCATTTGTAATTTAGTGCTATTTGGGGGATACCAGATGTGTGTGTGGCAGCGGAAGGTGGAGGGCGAAGCGGACGTGTCCGGGGCAGCGGAAGGGGAGGACAGTCCTTCCAGGGTGGATCTTCCAGGCCAGTCCCCGCCCACCGCCCGTAGAGTCGTCCGGTCATCCAACCAGTCTCTGCCCCCAAATTGAAATATCCCATTGACACCGCCAAAATTATATGCTATAGTGTATTAGTACTAGTGATACACACAGTACATACAATACATTTTATCACATACCACACACCAAATGCAGCTGACAAAAACAACCGCACAGTACCTTTCCCAATCTATGCATCTGGTATGCCATATCATACATATGCCGCCTAAGGTATTGGATCGGAATCATCCACACACAAACTTCCAAATGATTCATACATTTGCGGATGTCAGCTGCAAAATCAGAATTTAACTATTTGCGTAACATAGGAAATGGCAGGCCCGGTTGCAGAAGAGGGGCCGTAACGAACAGATACCAGATCTTTGCAGGAAAGGAGGTATGTTATATGCTGGAATTAAATTATCGGGATGTAAGGCCCATTTACGAACAGATCAAAGACGGACTGCGCAGGCTGATTCTTTCAGATGTTATCCGGCAGGATGAAAAGCTGCCAAGTGTCAGGGAACTGGCGAGCCAGCTGGCGATTAATCCGAATACGATTCAAAAAGCATATCGTGAGCTGGAACAGGAAGGATATGTATATACGGTATCCGGAAGAGGCAGTTTTGCGGCGCCGCTGAGCGATGTGCGTACAGGCAGACAGGAGACGCTGCTTGCCCAGTTTGATGAAGCGGTTACAGAACTGTTGTATTTAAAAAAAGATCCAAATGAGCTGAAACAGAGAATCGACCAATTGCAGCAGGGAGGTGCGAGTGAATGATAGAAGTAATTAATGTAACGAAACGATTTGATACGTTTACGGCTTTGGACCATGTAAACATGCATGTTGGCCAGGGCGCGATTTATGGACTGGTGGGGCCGAACGGTGCGGGGAAGTCAACGATTATCCGCCATATTACTGGCGCCTACCGTCAGGACGAAGGAGAGATCCGTGTAGACGGGCAGATCATTTATGAAAATGATGCGGTAAAAGCAAAAATTGCGTATATCCCGGATGATATCTTTTATTTTAACCAGGCGAATTTGTCAGATATGATGAAATTTTATAAAAATATGTATCCGTCTTTTGACACAGAGCTGTTTGAACGGCTGCAGGAATGTTTTCCGGCTGTGAATCGTAAGCGCGCTATTCGCAGGCTTTCCAAAGGGATGCAGAAACAGGCGGCTTTCTGGCTGGCGATCTGCTGCAGGCCGAAGCTGCTGATTCTGGATGAACCGGTAGATGGTCTGGACCCGGTGATGCGCAGACAGATTTGGAGTCTGTTGATGTCAGATGTGACAGATCATGGGACGACGGTACTCGTATCTTCCCATAACCTGCGGGAACTGGAGGATGTCTGCGACCATGTGGGGATTATGCATCACGGCAAGGTCATTATGGAAAAATCATTGGATGACCTGCAGGGCAGTGTTTCTAAGATACAGGCAGCGTTTGACAGTGAGACACTGCCGAATCTGCCGGATGGGATGGAGATTCTGCATCGTTCGCAGGCAGGACGGGTGCATACGATGATTATCCGGGGAGAACAGCGTCTGATCCGGTCACAGGTCGCTTCTATGCAGCCGATTTTACTGGACGTCCTTCCTCTGACGCTGGAGGAGATTTTTATATACGAGCTGGGAGGTGCTGAGTATGAAGTCAAAGATATCCTTATTTAATCAAGCGGTTTTTAAGAAGAACCTGACAAGGGGATGGATGCTGTGGGCGGGATTGCTGGTTATTTATATGTGGATGCTTCCGATGAACGCATATAACAGATTAACCGAAGCGTTCCGTTATCAGAACTATGGCCAGGGGACGGATGTTGCGCTGGAGGCGGCTTTGCCGTTTATTATGACCACAAGCGTATGGTCGGTTCTGCGGGTGCTGGTGCCGTTGTTTGCAATGGCGGCGCTGTTGTGTGCGATGCATGTGTTTTCTTATTTATTTACAGCCAGAAATTCTAATATGATGCATACGTATCCGGTCACCAGAGTCAGTCTGTTTTTTACAAATTTTATTTCCGGGTTTTTGTCTTTGTTTGCACCGCTTGTGACCAGAGATTTCGCTTTTAGATGTGAAAAAGAGTAAAGATTACCGGATTTTTAATAGATATAGAAATAGGGACAGAT
>VSNY01000202.1 GCA_009774535.1 Lachnospiraceae bacterium | reverse complement strand
CAGTTGACGGACAGCCCGTGTGCTTTTGCCCATTCTTCGTACACATTATTATATTGCAGCCATGCATCGTAGTATTGGTTTAGCTGTTCCATAAGAATGGTGTTGTTTATCATAGTCTGTCTCCTCAAATCTGAATGCGATTAGTACAGTCCTGTACTAATTACAGTATAGTCCATAACTGTACTAATTGTCAAGATGGGAATTTTTTGCGATATTCTTTCAGCAGGACTTTAAAATATGTTTTAAAATTTTAACAAAAACAATTATTGCGTTTTAATCATCAATAATGCTTAACATTCACTTCACTTTTCTGAAAAAGTGTGTTTTAATAGCCCTAAAGAAAGCAGAATATTTTCAGTTATGAAAGGAGCGATGTACGATGTTATTGCCAAGTATTTTCGGAGAAAGTTTGCTGGATGAGTTTTTTGACCATCCGCACCAGAGATCCCATTACCAATCCCATGTGTCCGAGATGATGAGAACTGATATTAAAGATTTGGGGAATGCTTATGAAATGACCATGAATCTTCCTGGCATTAAGAAAGAGAATGTAAAGGCAGAGCTGAAAGATGGATATCTGACAATCAGCGCTTCATCCGCTTCCCAGAATGAAGAGAAGGACAGCGACGGTGTATACATCAGGCGGGAGCGCTATGCTGGTACCTGCAGCAGGAGTTTCTATGTAGGGGAAGATGCGCAGCAGGAAGATATTAAGGCGCATTTTGAGGATGGCACTTTGAAACTGCAGGTTCCGAAGAACATGAAGGAAGCAGACACTGAAAAGTCCAATTATATCGCAATCGAAGGGTGATGGGGCTGTACGGCAGATAAACAGACATTCTGTGTATCAAGTAAAAAGCGATATGGATGCCTTCTGGTATCCATACCGCTTTTTGTTGTCAAAGCTAATGGTAAGACGTGTTTGTCACGATAGAAATAAATTTTTTCAGCAAAGGACTTTGTGAACTTTTTTTATAAAAGAGACCGTAGGATAATGGCTCGCTGTTTTTTAGAGGGACTGAACAAATATCAGAATTTATAAAATTCATCTGTGGAAGCACAGAACAGCCATACCCTGCTCTGACAAGAGTAAGAAGCACCTGCAGGTTTTCACATACATAAGTGTATTCAGGCAGGATATGCTGTGAAATCTGGTTCTGCATTTCTGCGACTTTGGCAGGAATCGCATAGGAATTGCAGACAACGATATTCTCCGGATACAATTCCTCTTTTGCAAGCTCAGGTCTGGCCGCATAAGGATGTGCGGCGGGAACAATACAGCACAGTGGTATCCGGAATAATTCTTTGTAGACCGTATCGTTTTTTATTGGGATATCATCCTGGAAGCCAAAGAGCAGATCCAGTTCTTCCTGATAGAAGAGATTTAAAATGGACCTATGAGGAATCACTTTCAAAAAAGGATATAGTTCGGGCATCTTCTGCTCTCTACAGGATTTCAGTATCTTACAGAGCAGGTCCAGATTAGCCTCACTTTGGCAGCCTATCGTTAAGACCTGCAGATTCGTGCTTTGATGGCGCCGCAGTTTCTGTTCGGCAATTTTCAGCCTGCCCATAACATTTTTCGCATCTTCCAGAAAGCTGATGCCGGCAGGAGTAAGGGTAACTGTCCTGGTGGTGCGGTGAAGAAGTTTTGTCCCCAGTTCATCTTCCAGCGAATGAATCTGCCGGGAAACGGCAGACTGGGTAATCTTTAAAATTTCAGCTGCTCTTGCAAAGTTCAGGTTTTCGGCAACCTGGATAAAGCTCTTTAACTGGTCTGTATTCATGGGGTTCACCTCCATTATTGCGTTTTCGTCATTGATAATACCATATTTTCACTTCACTTTCAAGAGTGAGAGTGGTTTAATATGTATTGCAGGGTTAGCACTCGAAAAATGTGAGTGCTAATAAATATAGAAAGGCAGGTAACAGATATGAAACTAATGCCATTGGGCGACAGAGTTATTTTACAGTATCAGGAAACAGAAGAAAAAACACAGTCAGGCATTATCATGCCGGACAGTGCAAAGGAAAAAACCGCGGGAAACTGTTGTGGCAGCAGTCGGGGACGGTAAAGGATACAAAGGAAAGAAATAGCAGGCAAAAGGAAGAATCAATTTAGAAAGAAAGGTAAAATATGGATACAACAGTAACAAAAACAAATCCACTTGGTACAGAACGTATTGGAAAACTGGTATGTACATTTGCTGTTCCAAGTATCATTTCTATGGTGGTCAACGCCTTATATAATATTGTTGACCAGATTTTTATCGGGCAGGGGGTAGGGTACCTTGGCAATGGAGCGACAAATGTCGTCATGCCGATGACTGTGATTGCCATTGCTTTAAGCCTGCTGATCGGCGATGGAGCCGCGGCATACTTAAGTCTGAAGCTTGGCGAGGGTGATGAAAAATCAGCGGCCAGAGGCGTGGGGTGTTCCATATCGGTCATGGCGATTGTGGGGCTTATTCTCTGCATCCTGTTTCATTTGTTGTTGGAGCCTTTGTGTATATTATTTGGAGCGACAGAAGATATCCTGCCTTATGCCATGGATTATGGACGTATCATTTCGTATGGAATTCTGTTTTCTTCCATTGATTCTGGTATGGCGGGTATGATCCGTGCGGATGGCAGCCCGAAATTCAGCATGGCAGGACTGCTTTTGGGATGTATCACCAACATCATCCTTGATCCGATTTTTATTTTTGTGTTCCATTGGGGTGTAAAAGGAGCGGCATGGGCAACGATTGCCGGGCAGATACTGAATGCTTTCCTGTATCTTGCTTACATTTGGAAATTTAAGAGCATCAAACTGGATAAGGAATGTTTCCGCATCTCAGGGAAAGTCATGGCGAAAGTCAGCAGCCTTGGCGTATCAAGTTTTATCACACAGATTGCCATTGTCCTGGTTATGGCAGTGACAAATAACATACTGGTGTCCTATGGTGCAGAATCGAAATATGGCGCGGAAATCCCGCTGACGACTATTGGCATTACTATGAAAGTAAACCAGATTGTTTCTGCCATACTGCTTGGACTGGCGACAGGGGCGCAGCCTATTTTCGGCTACAATTATGGAAGCGGGCAGAAGGACAGGGTGAAGCAGGCATACCGTATTATTCTGACAGTATCTACAATCGTTTTGATTCTGGCATTTCTGGTATTCCAGTTTGCGCCTATGAGCATTGTCCGCCTGTTTGGTTCGGAATCGGAGCTGTACAATGAGTTTGCGGTGAAATGTTTTAAAATTTTCCTTTTGGCGTGTCCGATTAACGGGCTGCAGATGGCGACGGGCGTTTTCTTTCAGGCGATCGGAAAGCCTGCACAGGCAGCCGTGCTTGCTCTGAAGATATGGCACAGCCAGACTTCATACTATTTCAAGCAGAGAGAACGGTACTTATTCGGTGCAACCCCTTTATATTCCCGAAACTTTCGTATAAAGTAACTAAAATTATCAAATCCGACAGAAAGTGCGATATCAGAAATTGGCGCTTCTGATTCTGACAGCATTTCACAGGCTTTTTCTATTCTATATTCATTGATAAAACTGATCGGTGTCTTTCCAATTTCCTGTTTAAAGTAGTGACAGAAATAATTAGGACTCATAAAGCATATTTCGGACAATGTCTGTAAAGAGATTGATTCCGGGTAATTGATGTGAATATATTCAATCACTTGTTTTAATTTATTTAAGGAGTCCTTTCCTTTGGACGATAACGTATTCTTATTAAAATAATCTGCCTGAAAGAACAATTCAACTATGTGTAATATGTGGAGCTTAATGCTTAAAAGGGCACAGGCAGGCAGTGTGTGGTAAAGTTTTATAATCTCCTGCATATGGAGCAGGACTTGTTTATGGTCTTCGGGTGAAAGCGTGGAGCAGAAGGTTGGAAACAGCAGTGTTCCGTTGGTAATCGGCCGGATAAAATTATGCTGGCAGGCATCATACAATGAAAAGTCTAAAAAGCTGGGATTAAATACAACGGCATGGTGCAGGGACTCGCCCACGGATTTAATTTCATGCAGTTCTCCGGAATTGATAAAACAGAATTCCCCTGGGTTTAAGACAAGGGATTTCCCGTGGATCGTCAAGTTCAGAATTCCATATTCTGCATATACCCATTCCAGTTCTTCGTGCCAGTGCTGTGATACAAAATAAAATCCGTCTTTGTCATGGTGAGAATATACCTGTAAAGGAAAAACAGAAGTACCGTGGGTTTTATCTTCATGATAAGCTCGTGACATGGCTATTAACTCCTAAATCGTAAAATTGTGTTATTATTGAGTAAAATTATGCAAGCAATCAGGGCTTCTTTTCCAGTATACTAAAATCACCAAAGAAAAACAAGCGAGGTGAAAAGAATGGTGAAAGAAAAGTGGTGGAAAAGAAGTGTTGTATATCAGATATATCCACGAAGCTTCTGTGACAGCAATGGTGATGGAATCGGCGATATTAACGGTATCCGCTCCAAATTGTGGTATCTGAGGGAACTGGGGATCGACGTGATATGGCTGAGTCCGGTCTATGCCTCTCCCAATGCGGATAACGGCTATGATATATCCGATTATTATGGAATATCACCGGAGTACGGTTCGATGGAGGATATGAAGACTCTAATCCGAGAATGTGAAAATTGTGGTATTAGGATTATCATGGATCTTGTTGTGAACCATACTTCTGATGAGCATCCGTGGTTTGTGGAAGCGAAAAAATCGAAGGATAATCCGTACAGGGACTATTATATCTGGAGAGAAGGGGAAAAAGGCAGTCCGCCTAACGAACTGGAATCCTGCTTTGGCGGTAATGCATGGGAATACTCGGAAGAAACGGGGGAGTATTATCTGCACTTCTATCATAAAAAGCAGCCGGATCTCAACTGGGAAAATGAAGCAATGCGGAAAGAAATATGGAAAATGATGAATTTCTGGATTGATATGGGCGTTGGCGGTTTCCGGATGGATGTGATTGATGTCATAGGAAAAATCCCGGATCAGGAGATCAAAGAAAACGGACCGAAGCTGCATGAATACCTCCAGGAAATGAACAGGGAAACATTCGGGGAAAAAAACCTGATGACTGTAGGAGAATGCTGGGGAGCAGATATTGAGAATGGAAGCTTATATTCTGATCCGGAGCGGAAGGAACTGGATATGATTTTTCAGTTTGAGCAGATGCTGCTGGATCAGGTTCCAGGAGAACAGAAGTGGGATTTAAAGCCCCTCGAATTGAAACAGTTAAAACAGGCGTTTGCAAAATGGCAGAAGGCATTGGAGGGGAAAGGATGGAACAGTCTTTTCTGGAACAGTCATGACCTTCCGAGAATCGTTTCCAGATGGGGGAATGACAAGGAGTACCGGGTGGAATCTGCAAAGATGCTGGCAACCGTGCTTCATGGCATGAAGGGGACGCCGTATATTTACCAGGGCGAAGAAATAGGGATGACCAACTATCCGTTTTCAGGTATTGAGGATTTTTTTGATGTAGAGTCTGTCAATATGTACCGGGAACGGAAGCAGATGGGATATCCCGAAGAAGAAATTATGAAATCCCTCTGCGC
This sequence comes from Lachnospiraceae bacterium, assembly GCA_009774535.1. Classification (GTDB taxonomy): domain Bacteria; phylum Bacillota; class Clostridia; order Lachnospirales; family Lachnospiraceae; genus Eubacterium_J. The sequence goes on along the minus strand of VSNY01000202.1, from coordinate 1,189 downwards.
TAAGTCAAGGGATAATGCAAGAACACCCATGCAGTGGGACAACGGCCCAGGTGCAGGATTTACGGAAGGGACACCATGGTGCAGGGTAAATCCCAATTATACGAAAATTAATGCAGAAGAGGCATTAAAGGATCAGAATTCCATTTTCTATTATTATAAAAAGCTGATCAGATTCCGAAAAGAAGAGCCTATATTGATTTATGGGACTTTTGAACTGCTCTGCCCGGAGGATGAACATGTCTTTGCATATGCGAGGGAATGGAAGGGAAAAAAGTGGCTGGTGGCAGGTAACTTCTATGAGAAATCGGTACGTTTTGATTACCATGGAAAAGGCAGGGTAATCCTGTCCAATTATGAACAGGAATCTGAAATCCGGCTTGAACAGATGAAATTGCGTCCCTATGAGGCTGCTATCTATGAAATCATATAATCAAAAGGAGGAAGAAAGAATCATGACAAAGGAAGAACGCTATCAGGCGTCTGCCGAAGAACTTTTGAGGCTGGTCGGCGGAAAAGAAAACATTATCAGTGCCGCTCACTGCGCAACCAGACTCAGGCTTGTTTTGAAAGATGAGTCAAAGGCAGATGTGGACGGAATCCTGAAGGCAGATCTGGTGAAAGGCCAGTTTGCCAATGGAGGCCAGTTCCAGATAATTATCGGCAGCGGCACCGTAAACGAGGTTTACAAACGTTTCATAGAAACAGGGGGGATTGCCGAAGCGACGAAGAGTGAAGTAAAGCAGGCGGCTGCCCAGAAGATGAATCCACTGCAGCGTCTTGTAAAAACGCTGTCTGACGTATTTGTACCGCTGATTCCGGCATTGGTTGCCAGCGGTCTGATGATGGGTTTAAATAATGTGCTTACGGCAAACGGGCTGTTTATTCCGGGGCAGTCTTTAGTAGAAGCCTATCCGGCTCTTTCTGACATTGCCGCTATGATCAATACATTTGCCAGCGCCGCATATGCCTTTCTGCCTATCCTGATTGGATTTTCCGCTACAAAAATGTTCGGGGGCAATCCGTATCTGGGAGCGGTTATCGGTATGATCATGGTTTCGGGGGATCTGCTGAACGCTTATGCTTATGGCACTGCCGTAACAGAAGGGACAATCCCGGTATGGAACATTTTGGGGCTTACGATTGAAAAAGTAGGATATCAGGGAACGGTTCTCCCGGTGCTGGCTGCTTC
>VSNY01000201.1 GCA_009774535.1 Lachnospiraceae bacterium | reverse complement strand
TCTCAGCCAGGAACTCCGGGAGATCCTGGAGAAGCTTTCCACCGTAAACCACAGGCTGAAATACCTTTCCCGCCCGGTCAGGAAAACCAGCCGCTTACATAAGAACCGAAGCGGCAGATACGAAACCGCAGACGGGCATTACTACACGAGCGGCCAGGGGATCGAGGCTCTGGTGCCGGAAGGGTATCCAGAAGTGATGTGCTGGGTATGGACACGGGTGGAGCATGACGGAAAAGATTATTATCTGGTGGGGCATCATGATGTGTGCATGGACGGGCTTACTGTTCGTGTAAGAGAGGAGGCATAGCAATGGGAGCGACGGTCTACTGCCTGTGTAATCAAAAAGGCGGATGCGGCAAGTCCATGAGTTCGGTAAGCCTGGGGATCGGGCTTGCCCGTGAAGGGAAAAAGGTACTTCTGGTGGACGTGGATGCACAGGGTTCCATGACCGCAAGCCTTGGCTATCAGCACCCTGACCGTATGGAGGTCACGCTGGCGACAATACTGGGCGCTGTCATCACGGATTCTCCCCTGCCGGATGGCGGGGGGATCCTCCACCACGAGGAGGGTGTTGACCTTCTTCCGGCCAATATTGAATTGTCCGGGCTTGAGGTCACGCTGGTCAATACCATGAGCAGGGAAACGATCCTGCGCCAGTATCTCCGAACCGTGCGTAACAAATATGATGTCATTATCCTGGACTGTATGCCTTCCCTTGGTATGCTGACGATCAATGCTCTGGCGGCAGCGGATGAAATACTCATACCCGTACAGGCCCAATACCTCTCGATCAAGGGTCTGGAGCAGCTGATCCGGACGATCGCAAAGGTAAAACGGCAGATCAATCCGGGGCTGTCTATTGCCGGGATCCTGGTCACGATGGCAGATATGCGGACAAATTATGCAAAGGACATCGTGGAGATCCTGCATAAAACCTACGATGGGAAGCTGCGGATATTTGACAGCATTATCCCCCTGTCCGTCCGGGCAGCGGAAACCAGCGCGGAGGGAAAGAGCATTTATCTCCATGACCCCGCCGGCAAAGTGGCAGCAGCTTACCAGGCACTGACCAGAGAGGTGGTGGGCAGGTGAAAAGCAGCGCAAAGAACATTGAACTGACCACTTTTGATGACCTGTTCACAGCTGGGAACCCGCCAGGGGAGGCTGGCGGAGCAATCCGGGAGATTGCCCTTACAGACCTTTTCCCTTTTAAGGGGCACCCGTTCAAGGTGCTGGACGACCAGGCCATGGAAGAAATGGTGGAAAGTGTACGGGAGCATGGCATCCTCGTTCCGGGGATTGTCCGTCCCCGTGAGGAAGGCGGATATGAACTGATCGCAGGCCATAGGCGCAGACATGCTTGTGAACTTGCCGGAAATACAACCATGCCGGTGATCGTCCGGGAACTGGATGATGAAGAAGCAACTCTTTTTATGGTGGACAGCAATCTACAGCGTGAGAACCTGCTCCCCAGTGAAAAGGCATGGGCCTATAAAATGAAGCTGGACGCGATCCGCCGCAGGGCCGGCAGGCCGGGTAAAGGAAATTCTGGACAAGTTGTCCAGAATTTAAAGGGGAAGGCATCGGTGGAAATTGTAGCAGAAAACGCGGGGGAAAACTACAAGCAGGTGCAGAGGTTTATCCGCCTGACAGAACTCCTTCCCCGGCTCCTGCAAATGGTTGATGATAAGAAACTGCCGTTTAATCCGGCCGTGGAACTGTCCTATCTTACGCGGGAGGAACAGGAAATGCTCCTTGCACTGATGGAAAAACTGGCCGCAGTCCCCTCTCTGGAACAGGCAAAACGCCTGAAAAAGTACAGCCGGGAGGGGAAACTGGGTGCGGATGTAATGGACGCAATTCTGACGGAGGAACGCCCGGTTCCCGTCCAGGTGACATTGAAAAATGACAGGTTAAAGAAATATTTTCCCCAAAGCTACACCCAAAAACAGATGGAGCAAGTGATCTTCTCCCTTCTGGAAGCATGGAAAACCAAACAGGAATAAGGCCGCATAAGCCGCCCGGTGACTGACTGATTCGTTACTGGGCGGCTTTTTTGCGTTCACGATACATTTGCCCTGGCAGACTTTTTACCTGCCGGGGCTTTTTTTGTTTCAAAAACCGGAAAAGGAGGCAGAAAAAATGCCGTTACAACTGGATTATTACTATGGCAACGAAGCGGAACAATACAGTTTTTACCGTATCCCCAAAGTGCTGTTTACGGACGGACGCTTTAAAGGCTTGTCTGTGGAGGCAAAGGTGCTTTATGGGCTGCTGCTCGATCGTATGGCGCTTTCCGTGAAAAACAACTGGATGGATCAGGATGGGCGCGTATATATCATCTACACCATCGCTGACGTGATGGAAACCCTTGGTTGTGCGGAGCAGAAGGCAAACAAACTTTTAAATGAACTGGACATGGCCAAAGGCGTGGGGCTGGTGGAACGTGTCCGGCGCGGGCTTGGGAAACCCAACGTGATCTATGTCAAAAACTTTATTGACAAAGGAAAGCCGGAACTCCGGCAGGAATCACAAATCAAGAATTGTGAAAATCACAAATCAGGAAATGTGAAAACCACAAGTCAGGAATTGCGAAAATCACAAACTAATAATACTGACTTAAATAAAACTGACCAGAGTGATACTGACCCATCTATCTATCCGGCAGGGATGGAACCTGTGGCTGTGGAAACTGTGGATAACTTTTCAAAGGCAAAACACGGAGAGATGGATGGGATAGATAAGATGTCTGCTTACCGTGAACTGATAAAAGAGAACATCAGCTATGAGATACTCTTGCAGGATAACCCTTACGATAAGGAGCGGCTAGACGGCTTTGTGGAACTGATGGCGGAGGTCTGTTGCAGCAGACGGCTTACTGTACGGATCAACCAGGAGGATATGTGTACGGAGGTGGTAAAGAGCCGCCTGCTGAAGCTGGACAGTGAGCATATCCGCTATGTTATGGACTGCCTGGACAAGAACACCACCCTAATCGGCAATATCCGGGCATATACCCTCTCCGCCCTGTTCAATGCCCCGGTGACGATCAGCCAGTATTATTCCAGCCTTGTCAGTCACGACATGGCAAACGGCTTTGGCGTGGGATAAAGGCAGATTTCTTTTTCCGCTGGTAAATTTTTATCGCTGTGAAAGCCCCTGCGGGCTGGCACATAAACAAGAAGAATTAAAGGAGGATAACAAACATGACACAAAACATGGACATTCTGATCGTAGAGCCGGGGAAAGCGCCCCGTCCGGCTGTGATCCCCAACACACTGGAATCTGTGGAAACGGTGCTGGGCGGCGCTGTGCAGGTGGGATGTTTCCTGCCCCAGAGGGTGCTTCTTTTCAGCCGGGAAGATACAACGGGGCTTGCTCCGAACCGCTGCCTGCCGGGGAAAGACGGTTATATCAGCGGCACATTTCTGTTGTGCGGCATACCGGAGGAGGGATGCCTTTTGGATTCCCTTACCGCGAGACAGCAGAAAGAGTTCCAGGACATTTTCGTAAGGCCAGGGGAATTTATGATGGTCGGCAGCACAGCTTATGCGGATCCGGATGATGTGGCGGATGCGGTCTACAGCCTGTGGGATACCCTCTCCGATGGTGATACGGTAGTGCTGACCAAGTGGGGAGGGAATCAGGAGGAAAACGCATGAGCAACTCTATGGACTATGGAGCAAAACACCCTTTAACGGAGCAGATGGTAACCACACTGAAAACGGTGTTGGATCAGAACATGACCGAATTCCATGCATCACTTCTGGATATGGATAAGGAAGATATCATTGCCCAGAGCGCAGAGATCGCTGCTATGCAGGCGGCATACGACTTTATGAAAGAGGATTTCAAGTATGAACGGGGCGATGCAGAGACTTTACTCCGTATGGAAAACCCTCTGAGATTTATTGCTGACCAGTGGCCTTCTAATATGGCTGAACTGTTTGAAATGAGTGGGCAGATGCGCGAAGCGATCATGGATGCCGATAGAGACGCAGCAGAGGAAAAGCCCTCTGTACGTTCAGAAAAACCCTCGATCTTAAGCGACCTGAGCGATAAAAAGCGTGAAGCCGGTCAGCGTAATATGGCCGAGGGCAAGTCTAAAGGCGGTGAGGCCCGATGAAGCAGCCAACCGTTTGCAGGAAGGGAGGTAAAGCATCATGCAGGACGAAATAAGGGATAAATCCGTCGCTCTTGTGATACGGGTAGGGAAAGACGGCGGACGGCTGACAACGGAACTTTTGAAATGGGCGATCCGGCAGTACCAGAAACAGGCGCATGGGCAGAAACACGGCAAACAGAGCGTCAAGAGCCTTGTGAAGCAGGGAGCCGGCGTACAGAACATCGAGATCACAGACCAGAACATCAAGTCTTTTGAACGGTGCGCCCGTAAATACGGTGTGGATTTTGCCTTGAAAAAAGATCCGGCACAGGGGAGATACCTTGTGTTCTTCAAGGCCCGTGATGCGGATGCACTGAATGCTGCTTTTGCCGATTATACCGCAAAGACCTTGAAGAAGCAGAGGAAGCCGTCGCTGAAAAAACAGCTTTCTCAGTTCAAGGAGATCGTGAAGGGGCTGGTATCCGGCAGGGAGAAGAACCGGGACAGAGGAGGACATGAGCGTTGAAAAATATTGAGATCAAAAAATATGTCATCCCGAACCTGCCCTATGTGTTCATGTTCTGGTTTTTCTCCAAGATCGCGGAGTGCTACCGTCTTTCCGCTGGTGGAGATGTGGTCACAAAGGCTATGGCAGCGATCTCCGGCCTGGGAACGGCTATCACAAAGAACCCGCTCCCAGGTTTCCACCCCCGTGACCTGCTGATCGGCGTTATTGGAGCCATTGCTGTCCGGGCTGTCGTGTATTTCAAAGGAAAAAACGCAAAGAAATATCGGCACGGCGTAGAATACGGCAGTGCCCGCTGGGGGACGGATACGGATATAAAACCTTTTATCGACCCAAAGTTTGAGAACAATATCCTGCTGACACAGACGGAACGGATCATGATCGGCAGGAACAAGATACCGAAGTATAACATCAATAAAAATGTACTGATCATCGGCGGTTCCGGTTCCGGCAAGACCCGCTTCCATGTGAAGCCGAACCTCATGCAGATGAACAGTTCCTATGTGGTCACGGATCCGAAAGGCACGGTGGTTCTGGAGTGTGGGAAGATGCTCCAGCGCGGCGGATATGAGATCAAGATCCTGAATACCATCGACTTTAAACAGTCCATGCGGTACAACCCATTCCGCTATCTGCGCTGCGAGAACGACATCTTAAAGCTGGTCAACTGTATCATGGAGAACACCAAAGGCGAGGACAGCAAAGGCGGGGAAGATTTCTGGAGCAAGGCGGAAGCCCTTTACTATCAGGCGCTGATCGCCTATATCTGGTATGAGGCACCGGAGAATGAAAAGAATTTTAACACGCTGCTGGAAATGCTCAACGCATCCGAAGTCCGCGAGGAGGACGAAACTTTTAAAAATGCGGTGGATATGATGTTTGACCGCCTGGAGCAGAGGGATCCGGAGCATTTTGCCGTCCGCCAGTATAAAAAGTATAAAATGGCGGCGGGCAAAACCGCAAAATCTATCCTGATCTCCTGCGGCGCAAGGATGGCCCCCTTTGACATCAAGGAAGTCCGCGACCTGATGATGGATGATGAACTGGAACTGGAAAAGCTGGGCGACCGCAAGACCGCCCTGTTCTGTATCGTCTCCGACACGGATACCACTTTCAATTTCATCGCTTCCATGGTCTATACCCAGATGTTCAATGTACTCTGCGACCGGGCACTGGAAAATGGCGGCGCACTGAAAACCCATGTCACCTGCCTGCTGGATGAGTTTGCAAACCAGAAGATCCCCAACTTTGAACACCTGATCTCCGTGATCCGGAGCCGGGAGATCTCCGCCCATGTGATCGTCCAGACCCAGAGCCAGCTGAAAGCCGTCTATAAAGACCATGCGGAAACCATTATCGGCAACTGCTCCTGCGTTCTTTTCCTGGGCGGTAAGGAACAAAGTACCTTAAAGGAGATCTCCTCCATGCTCGGAAAAGAGACCATAGACAGTTTTAACACATCTGACACGCGGGGAAGCCAGCGCAGCTATGGGCTAAACTATCAAAAATTGGGAAAGGAACTGATGACACCCGATGAACTTGCGGTCATGGACGGAGGGAAATGTATCCTCCAGGTACAAGGCGTGCGTCCATTTTTCTCCGACAAGTTTGACATCACAAGACACCCGCAATACAAATACCTTTCAGATGCAGACCCGAAAAACACGTTTGACGTGGCGAGATTCCTGAAACGCCGCCTGAAGGTCAGGCCGGATGATGTGTTTGAGGTCTGCGAACTGGAAGCACCACCAGAAACTGGCAACTCCGCCGTCTGACTATGTTCAGGCGGCTTTTTTAATGGAGGTAATCTTTATGAGGATACGCGCACCGCCTTTTAAAAACATCTCAGGACAGAAAAGCGTATGCACATAAAAAGAAAGGAGACGGAACCGGATGATGGATCCCATAAAAATAACAAATCAGTCGGGATTTGCTCTTTCTTTCCTGAGAATCAATGATACAAAAACAACAAAACAAAAATTCCGGTTTCAACATTTTATATGGCATTTTTCGCAAGCGCAATCGACACTTTGAAAGTACTCGTTATCGCATTAGGCGCAGGACTTGGCGTATGGGGCGTGATCAATCTGCTTGAGGGCTACGGCAATGACAACCCTGGTGCCAATGCTCATGTACGGTAAAGAAGCAAGCAACCGAAAACAAGAGATAGACCGCCAGCACCACACTATTCCGAACCAAA
>VSNY01000200.1 GCA_009774535.1 Lachnospiraceae bacterium | reverse complement strand
AATCTGGAAGCGTTTCGTGATGTATATGGAGAACCATCGGTGATTTTATACCGCGGGTATTTGTACCTTCATGCACCATCTGTAAAAAAAGCGCTGGAAATGCAAAGTGTGCTTAGTTTTAGTGCGCAGGTAATGCTGGCTCAGGATCAGGAAAACTACAGCCTGCTATCAGAACAGGAACAGGATTTTTTGCTGCACTGGGAAGCGGAAACATACAGAAAGAGGTGAAAATAGGTTTATGAAAATTATCATTCCGATGACTGGATATGGGTCAAGATTTGTGGCAGCAGGGTATCAGGAATTAAAACCTTTGATCCGTGTGCAGGGAATACCGATGCTTGCATGGATTGTGCAGGGGATGTATGCGGGGGAAGGTGATTTTTTATTTATTTGCAGGCAGGAGCATCTGGATACAGATCCGGGTATGGAACCACTTTTGAAGCAAATTGCTCCGAATGCAGAGATTTATGCGGTGAAAGACTGGATAAAAAAGGGGCCGGTTTTTGATGTGCTGCAGGCAGCGTCACGTATTTTAGACGAAGAACCTTGTATTATAAATTATTGTGATTTTTATATGACCTGGGATTGGAACAAGTTTCAGGATGAGGTTACGAAACGTGGATGCGATGGGTGTGTGCCTTGCTATACAGGGTTTCATCCGCATCTTTTAATCGAAAATAATTATTATGCGTCCTGTCTGACTGACGAAAATGACAATTTAATTGAGATTCGGGAAAAGTATTCTTTTACAAAGGACAAAACAAAAGCCAAACATTCGCCGGGAACCTATTATTTTCGGTCCGGCAGGATCTTAAAAAAATATTGTCAGAAGCTGGTAGATGCGGATGAATCCTTGTATGGAGAATTTTATGCCAGCCTTCCTTATAATTATATGGTCAGAGATGGGCTGAAAGTCTGGGCTCCGGCAAACGTGAAGCAGTTTTGCCAATGGGGAACACCACAGGATCTGCAGGATTACTTGTTCTGGACAGAATGCGTAAGGAGGTTTGAAACATGTATATTTTGATACCAATGGCTGGTGCGGGACAGAGGTTTACGCAGGAAGGATACCGCGTGCATAAACCAGCGATACCGGTTCTGGACAGAAGAAGCGGAAATACTTATCCTATGGTTGTATGTGCAACCATGGATCTGCCGGGTGTGGAGCGAGACGGCGCAAATATTATTTACATAGACAGGGATTTTCATAAAAAAGATGGTGTGGAGGATCAGATCCGTTCGTTTTATCCGAAGGCGTCTTTTGTAACCATAGATACAATTACGCAGGGACAGGCGTGTACCTGTCTATTGGCAAAAGATATTATCAATACAGAGGAAGCATTGCTGATTGCAGGCTGTGATAATGGAATGGTCTTTCAGCAAGGGGATTTTGAAAAACAAAAAGAAAATACAGATGTGATCGTATTTACGTTCAGGCATCAGGATATGGTGTTAAAAGCACCGGATGCATATGGATGGATGATTGCGAATGAACGATATGAGATCACAGGTGTTTCTATTAAAAAGGCGGTTTCCAATACACCGATGGAGGATCATGCAGTGGTGTCTGCATTCTGGTTCCGGCATGGTTGCGATTTTGTAACAGCTGCAGAAAAGATGATTGCTGAGGAGGATCGAGTAAATGGAGAGTTTTACGTGGATCAGGTGATACGGCATGTGCTGGAACTGGGGATGAAAGCACAGGTATTTGAGGTTGAGCGTTATATTGGCTGGGGAACACCCAAAGATTATGAAGATTATATGCATACATTCCAATATTGGAAGACATTTGTACAAAGTGAAGGCTTTTTGCCCGGCAGGAAACTATGATGGTAAGCATCAGAGGAAAACAGATGCATGCAGATCGTTATAAGATCTTTGTATTTGTGATCACAATTGTAAAGGTTCTTTTGATGGGGATCTTTTCTTCGGAATATCAGAATGATTTATTTCTGCCGTTTGTATCATCTTTTTTGGAAGAAGGGACGGCTGCCTGGCAGCTGTTTTATGAAGCAGGGAAAACGGATGCGTTCCCATATCCCATCGTAATGCTTTGCATACAGGGAATGGGTTTGTTTTTGGTTCAGCTTTTTTCTGTTCGTTCGCTATTTTGGGTCAATGTATGCTTCAAAATGCCAAGCCTTATTTTGGATTTTGTATGCCTCCGTTTCCTGGTAAAATTATTTCCGTCTAAGAGGAAATATGCAGCAGTTTTTTATTTTGGTTCACCTGTTATTCTATATGCGGTATATATGCATGGACAATTAGATTTAATACCAACTTGTTTTCTTGTTGCAGCCGTATTTTATTTAAGTTCCGGACATGATTATAGTTATTTGTTTGGCGGGCTGTGTTTATCAGCCGCTTTGCTGTCCAAACAGCATATTCTGGCAGCTGTGCCGATCCTGTTTTTGTATTTGCTGAAACGGGATGGATGTAAACGCGCCATTTTATTTTTCTCAGGTGTTTTGGCGGTGGCTTTTTTAGGAATGTTTCCATTTTTTTCAGAAGCTTTTTATAAAATGGTTTTATTTAATGCTGAACAGAGTATTCTGACACAGGTTGCGCTGAAGTTTGGATCCGTGAAACTTTATGTACCGATTGCTGCGGTGCTGCTTGTGTATTTGGCTGCTTATGGCATGCATAGAATGAACCGTGACTTACTGCTTAGTCTGATTGGCATTGTATTTGCTGTATTTTTGGCTTTGTGTCCGCCGATGCCTGGATGGTATGTATGGATTGTTCCGTTTATCACAGTATTTTTTGTAAATGTGGATAAGGAAAAATATAAAAATATTTGGATTTATATGGTGTTGAATCTTTTTTATCTGATTTATTTTATCGTTCTGCATGATCGTGGACGGGTGGATCTATTTGCCGGACGCAGGGACTTGTCGTTTTTAAAAATACAGCATCCGATGTTCCGCAATCTGGTGTATACGTTACTGTTTGGGATGCTGATTTATATTATTATTTCGATGTACCAGCTGGGTGTGGCAAGTAATTTACTATACAGGCGTAAAAATCTGCCGTTTATGATTGGCGTTGCCGGAGACAGCGGTACTGGAAAAAGTACTTTTCTTGCATTAGTGGAGCGGTGTCTTGGCGCCAGGAACCTGCTGTATATTGAGGGAGATGGGGATCATCGCTGGGAACGCGGGGAGAAACCTTGGGAAGCGTATACGCACTTGAATCCGAAAGCAAATTTTTTGTACCGCCAGGCGCAGGATCTTGCGGCTTTGCGCAGCGGAGTGGCTGTCAAACGTACAGAATATGACCATGAGACGGGAAAATTTACGGCGGCCAGGAAAATTAAGCCGCAGAGGTTTGTACTGCTATGCGGGCTGCATGCATTATATCTGCCGCAGACAAGAAAAAATTTGGATTTGAAAATATATATGGATGTAGATGAAACGCTTAGAAAGTATTGGAAAATTCAAAGGGATGTAAAATACAGGGGGTATTCCAAAGAAAAAATACTGGATCAGATACAATCCAGGCTGCCGGATGCCAGAAAATATATTTATCCGCAAAAGGAATATGCAGACATGATTGTGCAGTATTATGATGAGAGACTGAAAGATTGCATGGCGGATCATTATGATGTGCAGATTAGTGCAAAAATTACGATCAGCGCGGCGATTGATGTAGAGCCTGTTATAGATGAACTTACAAGGTTGGGGATATATACATCGTGGGAGTATTCTCAGGATCTTAAGAGGCAGACCATTGATATTCGTGCAGAACATTTGGAAGAACAAATACTGCCTTTGGATCAGATTGCACAGCGGATAATTCCCCAGCTGGAAGAGATTACAAGAGAAAATTTTAAGGACTGCAATGGCAAAGACAGTGTGCTGATGCTGTTTTTGTTATTGTTGATTTGCGAAAAAATGAGGGGGGGGTATAACATAAAAGCGGTAATTTTTGATCTGGATGATACGCTGTATGATTATTCCGGATTGCATAAGCAAGCGCTTGTTTTTGTGGCACAGAGGTTTTCTGAAAAGCTGGGTGTATCCAGCGAAGATTTTCTGCGCATTTACGAGGATGCCAGGGAGTATGTAAAACGTGAGATGCGCGACTGTGCTTCCAGACATAACCGGATACTTTATTTTCAAAAATTAGCGGAACTGCTGGAACATCGTCCGGCGAAGGATACATTGGATATGTATGAATGTTACTGGGGATATCTGCTACGTCATATGAAGCTGGCAGACGGAGTCAGGGAATGTTTTTGGCATTTGAAAAAGGAACATGTAAAGATCGCAATTTGTACTGATCTGACTGCACATATACAACATCGGAAGCTGAAACAGCTTCAAATAGAAGATGATATTGATGTGTTTGTTTCCAGTGAAGAGGCAGAAGAAGAAAAACCTGCGCCAAAGATGTTTGATCTTGTGTTAAGAAAGCTGCATTTATCTTCAGGGGAAGTGGTATATGTAGGAGACAGCTTTAAAAAAGATATAGCAGGAGCTGCTAAAGCAGGTATATTTCCAATCTGGATTACGAAGGAAACGTATATGGAAAAAGCAGATTTTGCGATGAAGATGGTGCATAGTTTTGGGCAGATAGAGGAGTTTTTATTTGATGGTAAAGACGTTTGAGAAAAAGCAGGTGTTCCGGTTTCTGGTTGGCGGAGGAAGCGCGGTTGCTGTAGATGTTATGCTATATCATGGATTGCTTGCGGCAGAAACAGATGTAACAATATCCAAAGCAGTTTCCTATATTTGTGGTGCAGCAGTTGGATTTTTGATTAATAAGTTCTGGACATTTGAAAGTAAGCGGTTTTCTAAAACAGAAGTTTTAAAATACATTTTACTTTATACGGTCTCTGCATGTTTAAATGCAACGGTAAATAAGATGGTGTTATTTTTGACAGATCTTTGGGCGGCAGCATTTTTGTTTGCAACAGGAGTAAGCACGCTTATAAATTTTTTGGGACAGAAATGGTTTGTATTTGTGGGGAAGGGGAATCAAAGATGAAATTGTCGGTTGTTGTACCATGTTATAATGAAGAAAAAAATATTCCCGTTGTTTTAAAACGGTTTCAAAAAGTGATTGGTCAGAAAGATATCGAAGTGGTATTGGTGGATAATGGTTCTACAGATCATACATCTGAGATTTTACGCCGACTGTTACCAGATTATCCGTTTGCACGGACGATCCGGGTAGATGTGAATCAGGGGTACGGATACGGAATTCTGCAGGGTTTAAAAGTATGCAGAGGGGAATTTATCGGATGGACCCATGCAGATCTGCAGACGGACCCGGCAGATCTTTTAAAAGCTTTGGCCATTATAGAGAGGAATGGATACAGGAAAAATATTTTTATTAAGGGAAACCGCAAGGGCAGGCCGTTGACAGACCAGTTTTTTACCTATGGCATGAGCCTGTTTGAAACATGGTATATGGGGGAGAAACTGAATGACGTGAATGCACAGCCAAATGTATTTAGTCGTAATTTTTTCAAATCCTGGGAAAATCCTCCAAAAGATTTCGCGTTAGATTTATATGCATTGTATATGGCAAGGAAGAAAAAACTAGAGATACATAGATTTCCTGTGCGGTTTCCGAAGAGAAAATATGGGGTATCCCATTGGAATACCGGGATGCGGTCAAAATGGAAGTTTATCAGACGGACTTTAGAATTTAGCAGAAAACTAAAAAGAGGAGGAATAGAATCGTGCAATATATCGGTCATAGAATAAATACACTTGCACAATTGTATGAACTTCCGACGGTATATGGTGCGGAATTGGATTTGCGTGATGATTTGAATGGCAGGATTTATATCCAGCATCATCCGTTTGAACAGGGAGAAGATTTTGAGGCCTATTTGAAGGAATACCATCATGGGACGATGATCTGCAACGTGAAAAGCGAACGGATTGAATTAAAGGTTCTGGAATTGTTGGATCAGTATGGGATTTTTGACTTTTTCTTTCTGGATTCATCGTTTCCTATGATTCATTTACTGGCACAGGCAAGAGAACACAGGATGGCACTGCGCTTTTCTGAATATGAAGGAATGGATACCGTACAGGCAATGGCAGGAAAGGCGGATTGGGTATGGGTGGATTGTTTTTCAAGACTTCCAGTCAGTAAAGATCAGTTTGATTGTATCAAAAAGATGGGATATCATACCTGTCTGGTTTCCCCGGAACTTCAGGGACAGGAGGAGAAAATAGAAGTGTACGCACGGCAGATGAAAGAAGAAGGAATCGTGTTTGATGCGATTTGTACAAAGGTTCATCAGATAGACAGATGGGAAAAATTACTGCACTGAAATGAGGAAAGAGGTCATGGAAAAGAAAAAAAGAATATTTTATCGTGCAGCAGTCTGTAGTCTGCTTATGGTGTACGCGGTGTTTCTTTTGACCGTATATTCTTATACAGAAGCATTGGTGCCAGATGAACAATGGTTTTGGGGAATGGCAGAAAACGAAATCCAATGGTCGTCCTGGGAAGATGTATTAAAAACACCAAATTACCTTGGGTATGGATCGATTTATTGGATACTGTTAAAAGCTGTCGGAGATTTTTCCGGTATGCGTTTCTTGTGCGCGGTTTTTATGATCGTATCTGCCTGTCTGGTTCCATATACGGTAAGAAGTTTTCATCAGGCTTCTGACAGGCAGGTATTTTTTTCTGTGGTTATTTATCTCAGCTGCCCGCTTGTTTGGTTTACGGGTAAAGTCATTGGCCCGGAGATTACAGGATACGCTTTGGGAATTATTGGGTGTTGTATGGGGCTTTTAGGATATCGGAAGGATAAACGAAGAATTTATGTACTGTCTCTGTTTCTGCTTGGCATATCTGCCGGGGTGAAACTGAATGATATCGTTCTGGCAGTTTTTTTACTCGTTTACATTTCTTTGGATCGCATCGGGC
>VSNY01000020.1 GCA_009774535.1 Lachnospiraceae bacterium | reverse complement strand
TTTAAAAAAATTTCAAAAAAGTACTTGCATTTTTTTGAAAAGCGTTATATAATACATCATGTCGAGAGCGAACAGCAAAGTTTGGCAAAGAAAAGATAGTGGCCCATCGCCAAATGGTAAGGCAACGGACTCTGACTCCGTCATTTCAAGGTTCGAATCCTTGTGGGCCAGTTTGAGAGGAAGCATCAATGAAAGCTTATCATTGATGCTTTTTATTTTTTATGAATAAAGATATCCATAAATAACCGACACCTGTTATTTATGGATATCTTTTTATGATTCATTGAGCAGGTCGATCATATGCTGGAATCCGATTTTTGCTGCAAGCATTTGCAGACCTTCCAATACTTCTTCTTTGGAGTAGTTATGTTGTTCCAGAAATTCAGACGATTGCTGGCTGGTATATTCGTATAAGAAGAGCAGTTCTGCGACAGATGATTGGTCTGTACGGTCCAGCTTTTCAAATAATAGGTTTTCTGCTTCGTTGATTTCACCGCAGTCAACCATAGCTTTGATCTGGTCATATTTGCTGTCGGACAGGTTGTATTTTGCTGCCAGGGATGGTTCTGCCTGGCTTTCATTTTTGCCAAGGATAAGATGGATCAGAAGTTTTATGATCTCATGGATTTGTCTCATAATAAAATCTTTTTCATTTTCAAAATTCATTTACATTCTCCTTTTTTGTTTGATTCAGACAGGGCGTACTGGCTGTATATTTGTGATAAGGAACTGTCAGTAAATTTGGCGCGTAACTTGCTGCTGGTTCCTGAGCAGTATTATATCGGATTTTCTGAAAGATGCCAAGGAATATTCTGAAACTTTTCCATGGGGTATCTGAACGGTTACGTCTGGTTTGCTGTATGTTACACGAGTGACGTGAGGTGCAATTGACGCACCTACCATTTTGCGATATAATGTAAAATAACGTTTACAAAAAGTGGAGAACTATTTGTCAAAATGTATTACAGAAGAATAAGGAGAATGGAATGGCTGAAAAATATGTTTGTAACCTTTTAAAAAACTTGCGCAAAGATGCCGGATTGACGCAAAAAGAGCTGGCAGATAAGGTCGGAGTCACAAATTCAACGATATCTTTTTATGAACAGGAAGAACGGAGTCCGTCAGTGGATATGATTATCCGATTGTCAAAAATATTTAATGTAAGCGTTGATTATTTGCTTGGAATAGATCAGAAGAGAAATATTAATCTTTCTGGTTTGAAGGAAGAAGATATCCAGCTGATTCAATGTATGGTCGAACATCTCAAAAACAAAAAGGTGCAGACATATTCTAATGATCCTAGATCCTGATCCGGTCTGAAAAATGACTGGATCTAGGAAAACAGAAGTTTAGATTAGACAGACTGTTATCCATTTTGAAGCAGGGAATGCCCGTAAGAGTATCGGCTGATATAAATAGTTTAAAAGTAAAGAATTTTGATGGGAGAAATGTGCATATGATCGAAATATTATTTGAAGAAAGCGAAGCATGTTCTATGAAATGTGCAAAGGGTCTGGCGAAGCAGCCGCAGACCAGGGCGGATGGCCCGACCGCAGTGATTGGAAATCCTCCTCAGTTCGGACGGAAGGAAGCATGGGCGATGATAGAAGGATCATCGGATGAAGTAGTGTGTCTTTCGTATCTTATGGATCTGGGGGATATCCGGCAGCCGTTTGACAGCGGGTACCGACAGCAGCTGATTTTGGATCTGAAATATGTCAGGTGGAAGACTGGCGGGCAAGAGCAGGAGATGATCCGGCTGGATTTGTTAAAGTATCAGCAGTTTTCCCGTCTGCTGGAACTGATAGAAGAAGGAAAACCGATCCGTGTCTGGTATAGTATGGCGCCTTATTCTTATTGTGGGCTGTGCTGGCTTTGTTATGAGCTTAAAAACAGGAAGGCGGATATTACGGTTGTTAAACTGCCGGAATATGTGGTGCGGGAAGACTCTGTGATTGTACGGTATCAAAGCTTTTGTGAAGTGGCAAGTGAGGAGTTTTATACGTTTTTAAATCGGCAAAAAAAACTTACCATGCAGGAACGGCGTATGTATGAAAGCAAGTGGATAGAAATGCTGGACGCAGGAACGATGCTGCGCGCGGTGGTAAATGGAAGGCTTTTGGGAGTTCCGGAAGATTTTTATGATTTTCTGATTTTACAACGGATGACTGCAGAGCCGCAGAAGGAAGCGCGGGTGGTTGGCAATATTCTGGGACATAGTCAGATTGCCGTGGGTGACTGGTGGTATTTTTACCGTATCCGGCGTCTGGCTGAAGAAGAGAAAATTCGGGCTGTGGAAGATGGCGAAAATCCGGGCAGATTTCTGATTTCCGCAAAATAAGAAACTATTTGAAAATGTATGTATGACTTTATAAAAGGTTTTGTAAAGGACTGCTGTGCGGGATTGAGACATAGCAGTCCATTTTCGTGCAGCGGCCATCGCGTGCCTGGATATAAGCAAATTTTTTGATTAAGGAAGGTAGTGTTCCTGAATGTTTGTAATTTTCTGGTTCTGGATGGTCAATTCATAAGGAATATTTGCATCTTTGCGTTCTTTGAAAATGGCAGGCAGATCTTTGATGTCGGTTTCTGCCGGCTGGCTGGAGTCTGTCTGGCCGTAAAGTGTACAGCGGCAGTCTTCAGCCAGCGGAAGATTTTCGATATGTACGTCTTCGTTATGCACATAAAATCCGGTATCCAGATATTCATCTTCAATACCTAGTTCTTTTGCACGGTTACTTGGCACGTCCACCCATTCTACGGCATCAAACGCTAAAGTTCCGTCTTCCAGTCCATGGATATAGGCAAGCGTAATGACGGACCACGATTCATCGGAAAGATCAATAGGTTCATTCAGATCTATGTCGCGGAGCGGATCATCGGCAGAATCGGAATTGCCGGATACAGGGGTATCCGAAGAAGGATCTGCGTCAGAAACGGTTTGCGTGCCGGAGTCTGACGATTTGTCAGATCCGGCAGACGGCTGGCTGCCGGAACAACCGCTCAGGGTACCGATGCTGACAGAAAGAATCGCGGTGCATAGCAACAGGCAGCGGCTGCTTTTCTTTGATCGTTTGAATATCAGGTTACTTTGATGTTTCCCCATAATTTGATTCCTCCCTAACATAGTATTTGTTGAATGACTTGTACCGGAGCGTCTCTGATACATTGTATAGTCTAATATACAGCAGTGTGCAGCTGATGTCAAGGTACGATTGTGGCTGGTTTGGTGCGTGGGTCAGACCAAAGGCACGCTTTCGCGAACGTGCGGTTCTTCGATAAGCCCATGCTCTGTCAGACGGTATACTTTGTCGCACACCTCACTGATATAATTACGGTCATGGGATATGCTGATAATGGCTCCTTCAAAGTTTTTGAGCATCTGGCGGATCACAGGGCCGGACAGCGGTGAAAAATTGCGGGTCGGCTCGTCTAAGAGCAGCACGTCGGCGCCGGATAAGCTAAGTTTTAACAGGAACAGCTTGGCTTTTTGCCCGCCGGATAACTGACTGACCGTATGTTCCGTTTCGTCTGCCGTAAATTTTAACGCGCCAAGCCAGGTACGGATTTGTGTGCGGATTTTTTGGTCTCCGGTCTGATCCAGGAAATCGACCGGAGTCATGGCAGGGTCTAGTAGTTCTTCGTAGTTTTGCGGCATATAGGCGGCGTGAATGTCTGTACGGGCGAGCAATTCTTCTGCTACTTGATGCAGCAGCGTAGTTTTGCCGGCGCCGTTTGTGCCTATGATGCAGACCTTTTGCGGGCCGCGGATGCAAAGGCTGATATTGCTGGCGAGTGTGGTTTCTCCGTCTGGTGTGCAGAGTTTTTCCAGTCCGTAATCAATGACAGTTTTGCCGGACGGGATTTTGGAGCCGTCACCGCCGATTTTGAAAAAGATGGCGCGTTCTTCCTCCGGCATCTGCGTCATAACAGCATCTTCACGGGCAAAACGGCGTTCCATGGACTTAACGGCATGCATTTTCTTTTTTAGCAGGCGTGCTTTTGACGGATTCTGCCGGGTGATGACTGCCTGTGCGTGGTCAACGCTTTGATAGATCCGCTGGTACTTTTCTTCCCGCAGCTTCTTTTCACGTCTTTCATTTGCCGCCATACGCGCCTGGTTTCCAAACTGGCCGGAACGCTCCTTAAGATATTGCTCATAAGGCATACGGGCAATTGTGCATCGGCACTGTGTTTTTTTGCGGATCTGTTCCAGATGAATGACGATATTTGCCGTATGCCGGATCAGTGTCTCGTCGTGCGAGATATAGAACACAATCCGTTCCCAGTCGAGCAGAAAAGTCTCCAGCCATTCCATCGTTTCCAAGTCAATATCGTTGGAAGGCTCATCCAACAGCAGGAGATCCGGAGCGGACAACAGCAGCCGCAGTAATTGCGCCTTGACTTTTTCGCCGCCGGACAGCGTCTCCATCCGCTGATCCCGGTAAAAGAAATCAGGCGCCAGGCTGAACTTTGCAGCCATCTGATTGAGTTCCTTTGCATCCTGTTCTAAAAACAGGGGTTCTTCCAGAAAATATTCATAAATACTTTTCCCACAGTCCGCGGGCGGCAGTTCTTGCGGCAGGTAACCGATCCGCTGATTCTGCAGTACGCGTTCTCCGGATGCCTCGCAATAATCCGCGATCCATTCCGGCTGGCAGATCCATTTCAGAAGCGTGGATTTACCGTTTCCTTCTTCTCCGATCAGGACGGCTTTGTCTCCATCGTTCAGCACCAGGCTGAAATCTTCCAGAATCACTTTATAATCTTTTTTATGTGTAATGGTTACATGTTTGACTTGTATCATATAGGGCCTCCTTTCAGCGGACTTTTTCAAAAAGAAAAAGCCCGTTTCCGTATCCGAAAACAGACTCACGCAAAGAAACCCTGCATCTATTCTGAAAACAGACATACAAAGCGGGCTTGGGAAGCGCGATAATCTTATTCGGTATACGTACACAGACCTGGCGTCAAAATCTTGAACCAGGTATCACGATCATTGTAGTATCCAAATAAAACTATCTTGAAATCATTTTCCCACCCTGCACATCTGTACCCTTTCTTTTTAATCGCGTTTATTATACATAAAAAAGGGCAGGAATGCAAGCAGTTTTTTTAAATTTTTGCGATACTTCCTGAACGGTTGTAACAGTTCAGATCGCCCGTTGAATGGTTACGGACGGTTAGAAATAGTTCGGAATATCATTAAAAAATAACTCCGGCGGTGTCCAGAACCTAATTCTGCACACCGCCGGAGTGATCTTTCAGATGTTTCCAAACTTATTTTTGTGAGCTATGACTCTTTTTTAGCAAGAACAACCGTTAGTTTCTGTTCCTGATACCCGTTCTGCGTCTGCCGCTGGATCGTCAGTTCTGCCTGTGTACCTGCTTCATAATAACGCAGCCGTTTTGCAAGTTCTTCTCTGGTACCTACTTTTCTTCCGTCTATGCTTGTGATGATATCGCCTGCTTTCAGCCCATATTTTTCAGCTGGTGTATCTTTGATTACTTCTTTTACAAATACGCCTTCAGGCATATGATAAGCCTCTGAGATTGTTGCTGTTACGTCTTCCATATAAATGCCAAGATATGCTGCCTTATCATCAGATACAACCTCTTTGGTAATCAGATCTTCGATAATCGGCTTTGCTGTATTAGCCGGAATAGCAAACCCCATACCTTCTACTGCCGTATCGTTATATTTGGATGAATTGATGCCGATCACTTCGCCGCTGCTGTTTAACAGTGCGCCGCCGCTGTTGCCAGGGTTGATGGCTGCATCCGTCTGGATCAGGTAGTTTGTATAAGATCTTCCTGTTGACTCATCCTGTGTGGTTACCTCACGCTCTAATGCGCTGATATATCCGGCTGTTACAGACTGTCCGTATCCAAGTGCGTTGCCGATTGCGATCGCCTGGGAACCTACTTTAATCTTTTCTGAATCACCTAATGTCGCAACTTTGATCGCGGATAATGTCTTTGCGTCCAGATCTGATTTTTTTACACGGATCACAGCCAGATCTGTACTTTCATCCGTGCCTTTTACTTCTGCTTCTGCGGTTGCGTCGTCATTGAAGCGGACGGTCAGTGTAGTAGCGGATGCGATAACATGGTTATTGGTCGCGATATATAAATGATCCTGATCTTCGCTGACGATAATGCCGCTGCCTGCACTTGGCATTTCATATTTTTGCACCTGTCCGAAAAAGTTCTGGTACTGCACCAGGCTCATATTTGTGATCGCTACAATTGACGGCATGCATTCTTCTACGATTGCCACAACACCGTCTCCTGTGCTGGAAGCCGCTGAGAGCGGAGTGGTTGATTTTGTGCTGTCTTCTATTTTTAATACTTCCTGATCCGAACCTGTGTCAGAAACAACCGCTGGTTCCTGGTCATTGGTACCCAGCAGACTGCTCATTGCAAATCTGGAGCCTTCCAGGGCCGTGCCTGCTACCAGTCCGAATACAAGAGCGATGGATGCGCATTTGGCCAATTTGATACCGAAGTTCGCGCTCGTGCCTGCGCCTGCAGCCGCGTTTGCTTTTTTTGCGGCGCGCTTCTGTGCGCGTGCTTCTTTTTTCTGCTGTTTTGCGTCGCTGTAAGTGTTCCATCCGGACTGGCTGCCTGCTGTGCCGTAAATATTACTGTAGTTATTTTCGCCGCCTGTCTGGGAACTGCCATAAGAACTGCTGCTGCCTTGCGCTGCGCTGTCGTATGAATGATGGGCAGTGCCTGACTGCGCACCGCTGTAGCTATAATCCGTGCCGGATGGAGAGCCGTTGCAGCCTGCGCCTGTCTGAGCGCTGCTGTAGCCGCTGCCATAACTGCTGTCTGCGCCTGTCTGAGTGCCTGCGTTCGCATTGCTGCTTGTGTAAGTGCCTGCGGTATTTTCATCTGCGCGCCAGATGTTGTTCGGATTTTTCTGTTCCTGGTTTAAATAGCTGTAGCTGTAAGTAGAACTGGATTCCTGCTGTGTGTTTGCTGTTTGATTGGTATCACCGGCATATGCCCCATGTTCTGTGTTTGCTGAATGAAATGTTTCGTTTGTGTTATTTTCTGTATTGTTGAATTGATTGTTTTCCATAGTGTCTGCTCCTTTCGATTCCTTCTGTTTTTGTTTTATGTTTCTTCATTTTGTGAAAATGATGATTTGCTGTTCGTTGTTTACAAGTAGCAGTTTAACGTTTAATTGTGTTTCTTTTGTGATGAAAGATCCATAAAAAAGTGAATTTCTGTGTCTTTTTTGTGATGGCACTGCAGCACTGCATTTTTTACATGGAAAAACTCTTGACAATTCCGCAAAATCTTTATATGATAATAAAAGATTTTATACAGAAACAGGTAATGATAAAGAGGAGTACATCACAACCCCAGCAGAGAGAGCCATTCTCCGGCTGAAAGATGGCTTTGGGCAGTATGATGGAAGGTAGCTTTTGAACCGGGCAGCTGAACCAGGGTCTGAACGCTGTATCAGAATACAGGCAGACAGTAAGTAGGCCGCCCCGCCTTGTCCCCGTTACAGGACTTAAGAGATCACAGAACCGCGTATGACAGACCAGATGTTCTCCAAGGGCAGAGTGGCGATCGAACGATTCGTATTTTTGCATGCGTGAGAAAAGGCGTTTGCCCGTTTTGTGGAAAAAAGGTGGTACCGCGTGAATTCGCCCTTTATAGTGAAAACTATAAGGGCTTTTTTATTATAAACACCCGCATGCTGCCTGGCAGTCATATTTGATCTTTTATCATAACAGAAACAATGATAGAAAAAACAACTTACAACATACAAATAACAAAAAATAAATAACTTCATAACAAAAATAGAAAGGAAACAAACAGAATGGCAAAAGAATTGGCAAAAACATATAACCCATCCGGTCTGGAAGAGCGTCTTTATAAAAAATGGGAAGACAATGGCTATTTCCATGCCGAAGTCGACCGCAGCAAAAAACCGTTTACGATCGTAATGCCGCCGCCAAATATTACCGGGCAGCTGCATATGGGCCATGCCCTGGACAATACGATGCAGGATATCCTGATTCGCTATAAAAAGATGCAGGGCTACAATACGCTCTGGCAGCCAGGGACAGATCATGCTTCAATTTCGACGGAAGTGCGTGTAAGCCAGTCGTTAAAAGAGCAGGGAATTGAAAAAAATGACCTTGGCAGAGAAGGATTTCTGGAGAAGGTCTGGGAGTGGAAGGAAGAATACGGCGGACGTATTATCAAACAGCTAAAAAAAATGGGGTCCGCCGCCGACTGGCAAAGAGAGCGTTTTACCATGGATGAAGGCTGCTCGAAGGCAGTGGAGGAAGTATTTGTCCGTTTGCATAAAAAAGGATATATTTATAAAGGAAACCGCATTATCAACTGGTGTCCGGTCTGTGGGACGTCGATTTCGGATGCTGAAGTAGATCATGAAGACCAGAAGGGGCATTTTTGGCATATCCTTTATCCGGTGGAAGGCGAAGAAGGAAGGTTTGTAGAGATCGCGACGACACGTCCGGAAACGATGTTCGGAGATACGGCTGTGGCGGTTCATCCTGAGGATGAACGCTACCAGGACCTGATCGGAAAGACGCTGATCCTTCCGATTGTTGGCAGAAAAATCCCGGTGGTTGCAGATGCATATGTAGACAAGGAATTTGGGACCGGGTGTGTGAAAATCACACCGGCGCATGACCCGAACGATTTTGAAGTAGGCAAACGCCATAACCTGGAGCTGGTCAACGTGATGAACGATGACGCTACGATGAATGAAAATGCCGGAAAATATGCGGGGATGGACCGCTATGCGTGCCGGGAAGCGCTTGTAAAGGATCTTGAACAGGAAGGGCTTTTGGCACGTATTCAGGATCATGAGCATGCGGTTGGCACACATGAACGCTGCGGCACGACGGTTGAGCCAATGGCAAAGCAGCAGTGGTTTGTGAAAATGGAAGAACTGGCAAAACCTGCGATGGAAGCGTTAAAAAACGGAGATTTGAAATTTGTGCCGGAGCGTTTTCATAAGACGTATCTGCAATGGCTGGAAGGAATCCGTGACTGGTGTATTTCCAGACAGCTGTGGTGGGGACACCGGATTCCGGCTTATTACTGTCCGCAGTG
Organism: Lachnospiraceae bacterium; assembly: GCA_009774535.1. Lineage (GTDB taxonomy): Bacteria > Bacillota > Clostridia > Lachnospirales > Lachnospiraceae > Eubacterium_J. The sequence goes on along the minus strand of VSNY01000020.1, from coordinate 26,907 downwards.
CGGGGAGATGGTAGTGGCAAAAGCGGCTGATGCTCCGCATACGTGTCCAAAATGCGGGCATCATGGGATGGAGCAAGATCCGGATACGCTGGATACGTGGTTTTCGTCCGCTCTGTGGCCGTTTTCGACGTTAGGATGGCCGGAACAAACTGAAGATCTGGATTATTTTTATCCGACAGACGTGCTGGTGACCGGGTATGATATTATCTTTTTCTGGGTGATCCGTATGGTATTTTCCGGGTATGAACAGATGGGGAAAGCGCCGTTCCATACGGTATTGATGCACGGGCTGGTTCGTGATTCTAAGGGACGCAAGATGAGCAAATCGCTTGGCAACGGCATTGATCCTTTGGAAGTGATTGATAAATACGGCGCGGATGCGCTGCGGCTGACGCTGATTACCGGGAATGCTCCTGGCAACGACATGCGTTTTTACTGGGAGCGGGTGGAAGCATCCAGAAATTTTGCGAATAAAGTATGGAACGCTTCCCGATTTATTCTGATGAATCTGGAAGGCAGGGAAATAACAGAGCCGTCCGCGCAGTCTTTGGAACCGGCGGATCGCTGGATTATTTCCCAATTAAATACGCTGGCCAAAGATATGACAGAAAATATGGATAAATTTGAACTTGGCATCGCGGTTCAGAAGGTGTATGATTTTATCTGGGATGAGTTTTGCGACTGGTATATTGAGATCGCAAAACAGCGGATTTATCAGTACGATACAGCGCCGGAGGCTGGCAATGCCGCATTGTGGACACTGCGCATGGTACTGACTGAAGCGCTGAAGCTGCTGCATCCGTTTATGCCGTTTTTGACAGAAGAGATTTTCTGTACGCTGCATCCGCAGGAAGCGTCTATTATGCTGGCAAAGTGGCCGGAATATGATGACGCGCGGCACTTTGAGACAGAGGAAGAGATGCTTTCGCATGTCAAGGATATTGTAAAAGCAGTCCGTACGGTGCGCAAGGATATGGATGTGCCGAACAGCAGGAAAGCGAAGCTGTTTCTCGTATCAGCGGATGAAACAATCCGCGGTATGCTGGAACAGGCAAAAGAATCCTGCCAGAATCTGGCGAACGCGTCTGAGGTCTGCATCCAGGCAGACCGGGCAGGCATCGGGGAAGATGCCGTGTCGGTTGTAATTCCGGGTGCGACGGTATATCTTCCGTTAGAGGAGCTGGTAGATAAGGCAAAGGAGTTAGAGCGCCTGACCAAAGACCGGGCAAGGCTGCAAAAAGAATTGGCACGTTCCCATGGAATGCTGGGCAATGAGAAGTTCCTGAACAAAGCTCCACAGTCGAAAATTGAGGAAGAAAAGAAAAAACTGGCGGAATACGAGAAAATGATGGCTGAGGTGGAGCAGCGGCTGGCACAGATGAAATAAAAAAATCCATTTATTACTATTTTTTCGCAGAATATTTGTTGAAGTTTGTCTCAATTAATGGTAAAATTAAAGGAAATATATCATGTATTTCTAATGGATTTTGCATGTGGCAGTCTGGATGGGCCGGACTGTTATGAATTATGAGTGAAGGGTGGTAAGGTCATGCAGACACTACAGCTTGATAGAACAGCAATAAGTTTTAGCCCGGATGGGATGACGGCATATTTGCGTCTGCCGGAACCCGAGGCTGGAATGCAGTATCGTTTAGAGGACATTCAGGACGCTTTGTCTGCCAGCGGAGTAAAAAAAGGGATTGATCAAAAGGCGATCGTTGGTATGCTCCAGAGCAGAACTTATGGCCGTTCTGTTGCGGTTGCAGCAGGCAAGGTTCCAGTGGATGGAAAAGATGGTTATTTTGAGTATATGTTTGAAAGCAAGCTGGATGGCAAGCCTAGAATCAATGAAGACGGCACCGTCAGTTATGCGATCAAATTGTTTGAAATGGTAACGGAAGGCCAGGTGATTGCGCTGTATCATCCGGCGATCCAGGGTGTGGACGGATATACCGTAAAGGATGCGCCGGTTCGCGCGCGTGTCGGCAGAGAGCTTCCGCCTTTGCGCGGCAGAGGATTTGAGTGTAATCCGGACGGAGTTACGTATGTAGCATCTATTACCGGTAAGATTGACAAAATTAATGATAAAATTAATATTCTGCCTGTATACGAGGTATCCGGCGATGTGGACGCCAATATGGGCAATATTGAGTTCCGGGGCGACGTCATTATACATGGCAGCGTGGACGATGTGGAGATCCGGGCGACGGGTACGGTAACCATTGACGGCGTAGTGCAGGGCGGCAGTATTTTTGCGAATAAGGACATCGTATTGTCGGGCGGCGTACTTGGCAACGGCAAGAGTGTGATTGATGCAAAAGGCGGGATTTCCGCGAAGTTTTTTGAATTTGCGACGGTACGGAGCAAAGGAGATATTACAGCCGATATTTTCTTGAACAGCAATGTCTATTGTGAAGGCAGTGCGTTTGTCATGAGCAAAAAAGGCTGTATCGTCGGCGGCAGCGTGCATGCAGTCGGCGGTATTGAAGCAAACAGCATCGGGAATAACGCTGAAATCCGTACGCATGTACTTGTCGGCAACGGCGGGGAAGTCCGTATGAAAATGGAAGAATTAAACAACAGCATTAAGACAGCGGCAGCCAATATCAGCAAGGCGGAGACGATCCTGCAGAAGTTCCAGGAATATGAAGAAAAGACCGGACAGTCCTGCAAGGACGACCCGCGCAGGGTACAGCTGGTTCGGATTCGTGTGCGGGATATGGCGCGCAAGGCGGCTGATGAAGATGCGTTAAAGAAGCTGCGCATTATGGTAGACAGTGCGAAAGGCGCTAATATTAAAGTACGCAAAAAAGTATTCCCGGGTGTATTTGTATCGATTGACAGCTGTGATACATCATGCAAGGATACATTTAGCGATATTATTTTTATCAAGCAGCAGGAAAAAGTTGTAATGCGGAAATTGTCTGAATGGGGAGACTGATCCGCAGCGGGCGGCAGGCTCTATGCTTTTGCGGCTCTGTGCGGGCAGGGCAATGCCTGCACGGGGAGCAGACGGCGATTTGGAATGTTATAGGCAGGGAACAGAGAAAATCGGACGCTTTACTTTCTGATCTATGAAAGGAGGGCGGTTCCGGTTTTTTTGTTGGATTGGACGACACTGCGGTGAAAGAATCAACATCAAAATGTTTCGCCTCTGCTGCATTACGTTCAGGCTGTTTATACTTTTTTCGAAAAAGGAAGAAAAAACAGGACAACCATTTCTTTACAAAGCCGGAAGATATGCTATAATAAATTCGTTTAAGAATAACAGACGGAGGGAATACAGATGATAGATTTTGAAGAAGAATTGAAAAAATTTCAGCCCAGCCTGGAAGTGGAAGAAGCGGAAGAAGCAATATACAGCCATAATCTGACAGATATGACCGATATCTTACAGGAGATGATCAAAGAAGCCAGACGCAACCGATAAACCAGGAAGGAGCCGATATGCAGTGTTTTAAATGTGGAGCGCAGCTGGGGGCAGCGCAGACCTGCCCGAACTGCGGAATGAATGTAAAAATGTATAAAAAGCTGATTGCAATATCAAATTACTTGTATAATCTTGGGTTGGAACGTGCAAAGGTCAGAGATTTGTCAGGTGCAGCCGACTCCTTAAAACTGAGTCTGCAGTATTACAAGGGAAATATTCAGGCCAGGAACCTGTTAGGACTTATTTATTACGAGATGGGTGAGACAGTATCCGCACTGAGTGAATGGGTAATCAGTAAAAATCAGGACAGTAAGGATAATATTGCCCAGGAATATCTGAGTGAAGTCCAAAGCAACGCGTCTTTGTTAAATGTGGTAAATCAGACGATTAAAAAATACAATCAGGCATTGATCTACTGCCAGCAGGACAGTGAAGACCTGGCGGTGATCCAGCTAAAGAAGATTCTGTCCAGCAATCCAAGGCTGGTAAAGGCTCATCAGCTGCTGGCGCTGTTATATATCCGCGACCACAAATATGATTTGGCCAAAAAATCACTGCGCGCCGCGGAAAAAATTGACCGGGGCAATACGACAACGATGCGCTACCTGTCGGAACTGGATGCGCTGGCAGGCGAGGATATCGATAAAAGCAGAAAACCGAAGAAAAAGGAAAGCCGGGTGGAGTATAATAATGGAACCGAGACGATTATCCAGCCAGCGAACTTGCGGGATAATTCCGGGTGGATGATGATTTTAAATATTCTGGTCGGACTGGTGATCGGCGTGACAGCCACGTATTTTCTGATCGTTCCGAGCATCCGCCAGACCGTACAGAAAAATGCCAACACAGCGGTATCCGATGCCAATGATGCCATTGCGACCAAGAATCAGGCGATCAAAGAACTGGAAGACCAGGTGAGCAAGCTGACTAAAAATGTAGAAAAAGCACAGGGAGACCAGGAAGCGTCGAAAACACAGATCGACAGTTATCAGAAGCTGATGGCGGCCGTTCAGGTATACCAGCAGGGCGGAGTGGATGAAACGAAAGAGGCGCTGGCAAAAGTAGACGCCAAGGGGCTGGACGCGCAGGCGAAACAGGTATACGATTCCATACAGACAGATATTAATTCCAAGTATCTGGAAACTGCTTATACGGATGGATATAACGCCTATATGGGGCGTAATTACCAGCAGTCGGCAGAGCTGCTGCAAAAAGTTGTGGATGTGGACGACACATACCATAACGGGGACGCCATTTACTATTTGGCACAGTCCTACCGGATCATAGAACAGTACGAAAAAGCGGCAGAGCTGTACCAGAAAATCATAGATGAATACCCGTCGTCTTATAAAGCGAATAACGCAAAAAATAAATATCTGCCGCAGGTGCAGCAGATTCTGGATGCACAGCAGCAATAGTTTACAAAAGACATTGACCAATCAAAGGCCAGTGTCTTTTTTATGTCTCAATAAAAAAGGATCACTGTATTACAGGAGGGTGTTACGATGGAATGTCATTACGAACTAAAAGAAGGGTGTCTGACGATTTCCATGCCAAAAGAGCTGGATCATCACAGCGCCGAGCAGCTGCGGATGGAAGCAGACCTGCTGATTGATTCGTACCGGGTGCGAAACCTGGTGTTTGATTTTTCCGGCACGGAGTTTATGGACAGCTCCGGGATCGGCGTGCTGATCGGCAGGTGCCGGAATATGAACTACTGCGGGGGCAGTGTAAAAGCACAGCACATGAATGACCGGATTCAAAAGATCTTCCGGATTTCCGGCCTGCACAAACTGATGGAAACGGAGGCGGTAAAATATGAGTGAATACAAGGAAGGAAATATGCTGCGGCCTGGAAGTGAGTATAAAGAAGGGAGTATGATGAAGCCAAGGAGTGAACGTAATGAAATGAGCATCCGGTTTGATTCGTATTCGGTCAATGAAGGGTTTGCAAGAGTGGCTGTCGCTGCGTTTCTTGCGGATCTGGACCCGACATTGGACGAGCTGGCAGACGTTAAGACAGCGGTATCAGAAGCGGTAACCAATTCTATTATACATGGTTATGAAAATGGCATTGGTAAAATTTATCTGACCTGTGTAAAAGAAAAGCAGCAGATTCAGATCGAAGTCGTGGATTATGGAGCGGGGATTGACGATGTGCCAAAGGCAAAAGAGCCGTTTTATACGACAAGGCCGGAACTGGAGCGTTCCGGAATGGGATTTGCATTTATGGAGGCGTTTATGGATGACGTAGAAGTAGATTCCGCGCCCGGACAGGGAACAACGGTCCGTATGATCAAGCAGTTTGGGACAGGAGCTTAACGCCTATGAACGAGACAATGGCTTTGATCCTGCGGGCGCAGCAGGGAGATGCGGATGCAAAAGAAGAGCTGGTCAGGCAGAACCTTGGACTGGTAGGAAGCATTGTCAAACGATTTGAACATCGCGGGCATGACAGGGAAGAACTTTTTCAGATCGGCAGTATCGGGCTGATCAAAGCAATTGATAAATTTGATCTTACATATGATGTGGCATTTTCCACTTATGCGGTTCCTTTGATCAGCGGCGAGATCCGTCGGTTCCTGCGGGATGACGGCTTGGTACGCATCAGCAGGAACCTTAAGGAAAACGGATGGCGCATTCGCAGGGCGGCGGAAAAGATCAGTCAGGAAAAGGGCAGGGAAGCTTCGATGCAGGAGCTGTCGGAAGAAACCGGACTGAGCCGGGAGGACATTGTGATGGCGATGGAAGCGAATCTGGAAGTGGAGTCGATTTACCGCAGCGTATATCAGTCGGACGGAAGCGAATTATATCTGGTTGACCAGATCGCGGAGGGACGGGGCGTCGGGCAGAGGTTTGGGGCTGAGTCACCAGGCGGCAGTATAACGGCGGGCGGTATGGGGGACCCGGAGAAGGAAAAAGTACTGAATGATCTGCTGGTGAGACAGCTGCTGGAGGAGCTGGGTGAGAGGGAGCGAAGGCTGATTGAGCTTCGTTATTTTCAGGAAAAGACGCAGGTGCAGACAGCGCGGGAGCTGGATATGAGCCAGGTGCAGGTGAGCAGGCTGGAGAAGAAAATTCTGCTTAAGATGCGTAAGGAGGTGATGGGGTAGGGGAAATTTATTGGGCTGGATGGATAGAAGACGGCTCACGTCTTTTATCTTTTGATATAAGTATCCGGGTGCAGGCTGCCCAACAAGATTACATCCAGCCCGTTTCCTGCCAATATACCAGCGTTGAAGCGGCAGATTTGATCATTCTCCGTTAACATGCCGCTCGTAGCAGAAGCAGCTTTACAGACAACTGTATATGAAGAATGTTCCTTGCAGAATTATGCCAGTGTAAGATGGCATTGCAGGGCTTTTTTTTATTTACAGAACAGGACATGGATTTGATATTTATCAGAACGATCTGATATATGCGTCCGTTGAAAATGGTTAGAATACAGGAAACAGACAGATGCAGATACAGCAAAACAATACGATGCAAATCAAAGGAGGAAACAGATGCATACGATACAGTTTATTGATGAAGACGGAACTTTTTGCCTGGAGCAGCCAGAAAATTACAGTTATCTGTATTTTCCGGTTGCCGGAGAACAGGGGATCAAATGTTCTGTAACCCCGAATTTGGGAGGAGACAGCAAGATCAGTCAGAACGCATTTTTGATGGAGCCTGTCAGTGCGGAAAATCTGCATAATAACCGCTCCGGCAGGAACTTCTGGTGCAGCATGGAGAATGGGGAAGCCTGGTCGGCGGTGGGAGCGTCTGCGCAGCAGGAGAGCGTAAAATTTATGGATGCGCAGGATCAAAGTATGCTGACCGCCGGGCTGATGTGGCATACGGTGACAAGAAGATCTGACAGATATCAGCTGAAGGCGGAAGTGACTTCGTTTGTTCCGCTGGAGCATTCGGCAGAACTGATGCGGGTAACACTTTATAATCTGGCAGATACGCAGCAGACAGTTACTCCTATAGCAGCAATACCGATTTATGGGAGAAGTGCGGATAATATTCGTGATCACAGACATGTAACGTCACTGCTGCATCAGATCCGGACCACAGACTGGGGCGTATATGTAAAGCCGACACTGTCTTTTGATGAGAGGGGACACCGGATCAATGACCTGACTTATTTTGTATGCGCGGTGCCTGCAAGCGGAGAAAAGCCGGAAGGGTTTTATCCGCTTGCGCAGGATTATATCGGGGAAGGCGGCAGCTTTACTAATCCGCAGAAAGTCAGGGAGAACGCGCCCGGAGAGAGGGCAGGCTTTTACACGGAAGGAAGGGAGGCAGTGGGCGGCATACGGTTTGCGCCAATTTCCCTGGCGCCGGGAGAACATGCGGAGTATACGGTTGTTATGGGTGTAACCGCGGATGAGGATGAAATTGAAAAAATAATTGCCGCATACCAGACGCCGCAGCAAGTGGAAGAGGCGTTCCAAAAGACAAGGATTTACTGGCAGGAGAAGGTAAACGTCCGGTATCATACGGGCAGCGGCCGGTTTGACCAATTTCTCAGATGGGTGAGCTTCCAGCCGATCCTGCGCCGTATTTATGGCTGTTCATTTTTGCCGTATCATGATTATGGAAGAGGCGGAAGGGGATGGCGGGATCTGTGGCAGGACTGCTTGTCATTGCTGATTATGGATCCGGGAAGCGTCCGGGAGATGATTCTTGCAAATAGCGGAGGCGTTCGTATTGACGGGACAAATGCTACAATTATAGGCGAAGGCCAGGGACAGTTTGTGGCAGACCGGAATGGAATTGCGCGTGTTTGGATGGATCACGGGGTTTGGCCATTTTTGACGATCAGGCTTTATATGGATCAGACAGGGGATTTTGCGATATTGAGAGAAAAGATTCCTTATTTTAAAGATGAGCAGTCAATGCGGGGCTGTGAACTGGATACGCAATGGGATGTACAAGATGGAGTATGGCAAAAGGACCAGAAGGGAGAAGTATACCAGGGAACCGTATTAGAGCATCTGTTAGTGCAGAACCTATGCGCTTTTTATGAAGTTGGGGAACACAACCACATCCGGCTGAGAGGCGCTGACTGGAACGATGCGCTGGATATGGCGACGCAGCGCGGGGAAAGTGTGGCGTTTACGTGTGCGTATGCCGGGAACCTGCTGCAGCTCTCGGACATACTTTTGTCGCTGTCGGAACAATCCGGATGGAAGCAGGTGCAGTTATTGGAAGAAATTCGGATGCTGCTGCCGGATGATCCTGCGGTTTATGATAGCATAGAAGAAAAACAGTCAATTCTGCAGGCTTATCTGCAGGCCTGCAGGCATCAGATCAGTGGTAAAACGGTTATGATAGAAGTCAAAGAGTTGTCAGAGAACCTAAGACATAAAGCGGAATGGATACAGGAGCATATCCGCAGGACAGAGTGGATACAAGGCGATGGAGAAGGCTGGTTTAATAGTTATTATGATGAACATGGAAATGCAGTGGAGGGTTATCACAAATCGGGTGTACGGATGATGCTGACCGGACAGGTCTTTGCGGTTATGAGCGGGACGGCGGATCATGGACAGACGGAACAGATTTGTAAAAGCGCGGATCGTTATCTGTATAAGGAAACGTCTGGCGGATACCGTCTAAATACGGACTTTAAAGAGCGCAAATATGACATGGGCAGAATGTTCGGGTTTGCTTATGGAGAAAAGGAAAACGGAGCCGTATTTTCTCATATGACGGTTATGTACGCAAATGCGCTGTATCAAAGAGGTTTTGTAAGAGAAGGGTATCGTGTGCTGCAGACATTGGCGGATGCGGCGCTGCGGTTTGAGACCAGCAGGATCTATCCGGGTATTCCTGAATATTTTAATCGGGACGGCAGAGGTATGTATCATTATTTAACAGGTGCGGCGAGCTGGTATATGCTTACCATGGTTACGGAGGTATTTGGCGTGCGGGGGAAGGCAGGAAATTTGGAAATCTGCCCGAAGCTGGTCGTAGAGCAGTTCGACCAGCAGGATCAGGCACGTATAGAGCTGCGGTTTGCGGGCAAAAAGTTTCGGGTAGTGATCTGTAACCCTGACAAGCTGACATATGGGGAATACAGAATACAGCGGGCGGACTGTGACGGAACACAGATGGTTTCCAGCCGCGGTTCGGCAGTTTTGGACAAAGACAGAGTCCTTAAGCTGTCAAATGAAGTGCATCAGGTAGAAATCAGGCTTGGAAGATAATCATTGCGCCGTATACAGGAATTACCAGGAAGTGCGGTAAAACTTATCCCGATATTTTTTCGGCGTTAACCCGACGGATTTTTTAAAGGTTTGGATAAAGTGGCTTTGCGACGAAAAGGCCAGGTAATTTGCGATATCAATAAAACTGTAATCAGAATATTTCAGCAGGTGCTGGGCTTTTTCGATTTTCTTTTCTATTATGTAGTTGCTGATCGGAATGCCAAGCTCCTGCTTGAACAGGCGCGAGAGGTAACTGGGTGACAGATCCGTATAGCCCGCAAGATCTTCAATGGTAATGCGGCAGTTTAAATGGCTGTAGATATAGTCCATACACAGGATGACTGGTTTTGAAATGACGCTTTCTTTTTTCAGAAGCAGCATTTTTCCGGTATAATCCAGTACCATACTGTCGTGGAGCTTGCAGATGGAGGCAATGGACGTACAAGCGTCCATTTTTAAGATATAAAAATCGCTCAGCCGGTAAGCTTGTTCTAATTCCATGCCGGCTTCGACACAGTGCCGCACGATCATGGCGACGGTTACGACGAAATGGTATTTCATATTTGTAAGCGGATTATGAGAAAGTACGCCCATTCCAGCGGGGCTGCCGAAGATATTCTTGCGGCAATTGTCCTGTACATAGTCGATGTCGCCCGAACTGACAGCGTGATAAAACGTATACTCTTCTTCCAGCGGACGGTGTGCGAGACAATCTTCTGCGGCTTTTAATTCCTGCTTATGCCATTCTTTTTGTAAATCCATAATTCTCCTTATCTGGTTGTCTGATGTGCCGTCCAGCCAGGACAGAAAGAACGGAGGCTTCCGCATCGCCGTAAAACTGCTGCTGACGGAACAGTGTTTTGGTTTCTTTTGTGCATTATATCATGAATCTGATATTTTTGTACATAGTTTTATATAAGAACATCGGTGTAAAAGATATAATCATAACAGAAGAACAAAGCAGGGAGGGGTGTCAGACAAAAAAGGTTTTCAAAAATATGGAAGATGGAAAAGGAGAATGGATATGAGATATGGATATTTTGATGACGAGGCGCGCGAATATGTCATTGAACGGCCGGATACGCCTGCGCCGTGGGCTAATTACTTAGGATCGCCGGAGTACGGCGCACTGATTTCCAATCAGGCCGGCGGGTACAGTTTTGCAAAATCTGGCGCGAACGGCCGGATTTTACGGTATATTTTTAACCAGTTTGATCAGCCGGGACGCTATATTTACATCCGCGACAATGATACGAAAGATTATTGGTCTGTATCCTGGCAGCCAGTTGGGAAAGATTTGTCTGTATACAAAAGTGAATGCCGCCATGGAACAGGATATACGGTTCTGACAGCTGAATACAGCGGCATTCGGGCGCAGGCGATGTATTATGTGCCGCTGGATCAGGAGTATGAAGTATGGAGCCTGCAGGTTGCCAATCATTCCGATCGGGCCAGGAGTCTTGGCATTACCGGATATGCGGAATTTACCAATAACAGCAATTACGAACAGGATCAGGTGAACTTGCAGTATTCTCAGTTTATTACAAGGACGCAGTTTTGCGGCAACAGGATCTGTCAGATGGTTCATGGAAATTTGGACGGTGTGGAGGACGGCAAAGATGTAGACGATAAGATTATGACAGAGCGGTTTTTCGGACTGGCGGGCGCGGACGTCTCTTCTTATTGCGGAGATAAAGAAAAATTTCTCGGGCGTTATCACGGATATGGAAATCCGCAGGGGGTGATCGACGGTGCGCTGTGCGGAGAGATGAACTATAACGGAAACGGCTGCGGCGCATTGACAGCGCAGGTGCAGCTGGAACCTGGAGAGACGAAATGCCTCGCTTTTCTTGTTGGCATGCAGTATGACGCGCAGGCGGCGGCGATCATAAAACGTTATGATGAGCCGGAACAGGCGTGTAAAAAAGAACAGCGGGAACTGATCGCTTACTGGCACGGGAAGCTTTCCCATTTTCAGGTTAAAACGCCGTGCAGAGAATTTGATACGATGGTTAATACGTGGAATGCTTACAATTGCTTTATGACATTTATCTGGTCGCGCGCGGCGTCGTTTTTTTACTGTGGCCTTCGGAATGGATACGGATACCGGGATACCGTGCAGGATATACAGGGCGTGATCCATTTGGCGCCGGAAATGGCGCTGGAAAAAATACGGTTTATGCTTTCGGCGCAGGTAGACCATGGCGGCGGGCTGCCGCTTGTAAAATTCACCCATCATCCGGGTCATGAGGATACGCCGGAGGACGCCTCTTATGTCAAAGAGACCGGGCATCCGGCATACCGTGCAGATGATGCGCTGTGGCTGTTTCCGACAGTATATAAATATATCGCGGAATCGGGCAATCTGGCGTTCATGGATGAAGTCATTCCGTTTGCGAACAAGGGAGAAGGCAGCGTTTATGAGCATTTAAAGCGGGCGGTCAGTTTTTCTATGGAGCATCTTGGCATACACGGGATGCCTGCAGGATTATATGCGGACTGGAACGACTGCCTGCGTCTGGGCAGGGACGGGGAGTCTTCCTTTGTCGCGTTCCAGCTGTATTATGCAATGACGATTCTAAAAGAGTTTGCGCAGCACAAGAATGACAGCGGCTATCTGGAGGATCTGGAGCGTATGCAGAAAAAGCTTGGCGCAGATATTCAAAAACTGTGCTGGAACGAGGACCGGTTTATCCGCGGCTATACGCAGCAGGGAGAAGTGATCGGCAGACGGACAGATCCGGAAGCAAATATCTGGCTGAATCCGCAGAGTTGGGCTGTGATCAGCGGACTGGCGAATCAGGAGCAGGCAGAGCAGGCACTGGATGTGGTCTATGACAGGCTGAATACGGAATATGGGGCAATGCTGATGGCGCCTCCATATCACAAACATGCGTTTGGCGGAGCGCTGGCTGTTATTTATAATGCCGGCTCAAAAGAAAATGCGGGCATATTTTCACAGTCACAGGGCTGGCTGATCTTAGCGGAGGCATTATGCGGACACGGTGATCGTGCGTTCCGGTATTTTATGGAAAATGCCCCGGCGGCGCAAAATGAGAAGGCGCAGATCCGTAAACTGGAACCTTATTGTTACGGGCAGTTTACTGAGGGCAAGGACAGCCCGCATTTCGGGCGCTCCCATGTACACTGGCTGACAGGAACGGCCTCGACTGTTATGGTTGCCTGTGTGGAGGGCATTTTAGGCATGCGGCCGGATTTTGGCGGACTACGGATCGCGCCGGCCATTCCGTCAGAATGGGAATCGTTTGAAATTGAAAAAGATTTCCGCGGCAGACATCTGCATATCGTTGTCAGAAATCCGCGGCATGTACAGACAGGCTGCAGCAGATTTGTCGTGAACGGGGAAGAGCTGGCAGACAATTACGTACCGGAATCCATGCTGAAGGATCATACACAGATCATCCTGGAATTGTAGAAAAGCATGTGTCCAAATAGGTCATAATTTTTATATTTTTAGATTTCTTTTTATATAAAATGTGTTTAGACTGCAATATAATACAGAATATAAGCATTATATGCTTTAAGAGAATAAATAAAACAAGGAGGATTTAGAAATGAAAAAGAAAGCAGTTAGTATTCTATTGGCAGCGGTGATAGCGGCGGGCTGTGGTTCTGGGGCTGACACAAAAATGAACAAAGACGCAAATGCCGATGCTGGCGTACAGACAGACGGGAATGCCGATGCAGATAAAACAGGCGGGGATTCTGATGCGTCGGAAGGGAAAGTTATTAATATCTACAGTTGGAACAACGAGTTCAGCCAGCGTTTACAGGCAGTTTATCCGGAAGTGAAGGAGACTTCTTCGGATGGGACGGTTACATATCTTAATGACGGCACCGAGATCCACTGGATTATTAACCCGAATCAGGACGGCGTTTATCAGCAGAAGCTGGATGAAGCCCTTCTGAACCAGGCGGATGCGGCGGCAGACGACAAAGTAGATATCTTTTTGTCAGAGACAGATTATGTGTATAAATATACAGATGCAGAGGCAGATGTAGCTATGCCGTTAATAGATCTTGGCATTGATCCGGATAAAGATCTGGCAGATCAGTATGATTTTACGAAAGTTACGGCTTCGGATGTAAATGGTGTGCAGAGGGCTTCGACCTGGCAGTGCTGCCCTGGCCTTTTGGTTTACCGCCGCGATATTGCAAAGGATACGTTCGGTACGGATGATCCGCAGGAAATCGGTGAAAAGGTGAAGGATTGGGATACATTAAAAGCGACAGCGGAAGAATTAAAGGCAAAAGGGTATTATACATTTTCTTCTTATGCAGATACGTTTCGTTTGTATGGCAACAGTATTTCACAGCCATGGATCAGTCCTGGCGAAACGGTATTAAAGGTCGACCAGAAGATTATGGACTGGGTAAAGGATTCCAAGGAATGGCTGGATGCAGGTTATTTAAATAAGACGGTAAAAGGGCAGTGGAATGATGACTGGAACAAAGCAATGAGTTCCGAATCCAAAGTATTCGCATTCCTGTTCCCGGCGTGGGGCATTGACTTTACCTTAAAGCCGAACTGGGACGGTGAAGACGGCGTCTGGGCAGTTACAAATCCACCGCAGGAATACAACTGGGGCGGTTCTTATATCCATGCATGCACCGGAACAGATAATCCGAAATATGTCAAAGATATTATTCTTTCACTGACGGCGGATCAGGAAAATTTATCTAAGATTGCACAGGAATATTCAGAATTTACAAATGCGCGCAGCAGTATGCAGGAAGCGGCGCAGAATGACGAGCTGTATCCGTCAGAGTTTTTAGGAGGCCAGAACGCATATAAATATTTTGCGCCGGTAGCAGAAAATATCAAGATTGCGCCGCTGTCTGCCTATGACCAGGGATGCGTGGAATTGATCCAAAATGCGTTCAGCGATTATTTTCAGGGACAAGTGGATTATGATAAGGCAAAGGCTAACTTTGAGACAGCAATCAGAGAACGTTATCCTGAGATCAGCGAGATTCAGTGGCCGTAATAAGATACGGCAGGATAAAAAGAAAGGAATGATGGTCTATGAAACGTAAAAGCATTAGTTATGCAAGATGGGGATATCTGTTTATCCTTCCGTTTTTTCTCAGTTTTTTCATTTTTTCTTTGATTCCTTTGGTGGATACTGTCCGTTACAGCTTTTTTGAATATTACCGTTCCGGAATCAAGGAGATTGGGCCGAATTTTATCGGGATGGCGAATTATGTCAGCCTGTTAGGATCGGATATGTTTAAATATGCGGCAAATACACTGATCTTATGGATCATCGGGTTTATTCCGCAGATCGTCATTGCGCTGCTGCTTGCATCCTGGTTTGTGGACGCTCGTTTGAAAATACGTGGGACGCAGTTTTTTAAAGTTGTTATTTATCTGCCAAACCTGATTATGGCCTCTGCGTTTGCGATGTTATTTTTTACGATGTTTTCTACGAACGGGCCAATCAATTCGATTCTGATGTCAATGGGGGTAATCAGTCAGCCAGTGGACTTTCTGGGGACGGTAACCGGCACAAGGTCGCTGGTCGGACTGATGAACTTTGTAATGTGGTTTGGAAATACGACGATTATGCTGATGGCGGCGATTATGGGCATCAGCCCGGATATTTTTGAGGCGTCCGAACTGGACGGGTGCAACAGTATCCAGCGGTTCTTTCTGATTACGCTGCCGCTGATCCGGCCGATCCTGGCTTATACGCTGATTAATTCCATTATTGGCGGCCTGCAGATGTTTGACGTGCCGCAGATTCTGACGAATGGACAGGGTTCGCCGGACCGTACATCCATGACGCTGATTATGTTCTTAAACAGCCACTTAAAGAGCAAGAACTATGGTATGGCCGGAGCGCTTTCCGTCTATCTGTTTATCGTCAGCGGCATTCTGTGCCTGATCGTATACCGGATGACGAATAACAACGATCCGGACGGCTCCAAAGCAGCGGCAAAAAAAGCAAGAAAAACAGCAGGACGGTAAGGAGGAGTTGAGATTATGAAAGCAAATGAGTCAAACCATGTGCGTACCATTTTTGCACATATTGTACTGGTTATTCTGTCATTTATGTGCTTGTTCTTTTTCTACATCCTGTTTGTCAACGCGACACGTTCCCATGCAGATCTGCAGAAAGGATTTTCCGCGCTGCCGGGTTCGCATTTACTGGAGAATTTGCGCAACGTAGCAAATGACGGTACGTTTCCAATGTTTCGGGGCATTTTAAACAGCCTGATCGTTTCCGGCAGCAGCGCGGCGATCTGCACCTATTTTTCCGCGCTGACAGCATACGGTTTGTATGCGTATGACTTTAAAGGCAAAAAAGCTGCGTTCACTTTTATTATGGCGATCCTTGTTATGCCGACGCAGGTTACGGCAATGGGCTTCCTGCGCCTGATTACCAAAATGGGCATGTATGATTCTCTGCTGCCGCTGATCATTCCATCCATTGCGTCCCCGTCTGTCTTTTACTTTATGCACAGTTATCTGCAGTCCTCTTTGCCGCTGTCTTTGGTGGAAGCGGCACGGATTGACGGGTCAGGGGAGTTTAAGACGTTTAACCGCATCGTGCTTCCAATTATGAAGCCGGCGATTGCGGTTCAGGCAATCTTTTCATTTGTAGGCGCATGGAACAATTACTTTGTACCAGCGCTTGTGATTCAGTCAAAGGATAAGATGACAGTGCCGATTCTGATTGCTACGCTGCGTGGAGCGGATTATATGAATTTTGATATGGCAAAGATCTATATGATGATCACGGTGGCTATTGTTCCGATCATTGTGGTGTATCTGCTGCTGTCGAAATTTATTATTGCCGGGGTAACGCTTGGCGGGGTGAAGGAGTAGGAAGGTTGAAATATTCACGTCTCATATAGTTATTTGCTAAGAAACACAAAAAAGAATAAGCAGAAAAGAGTCCGTATGATTGCTGCCGGCATAGTGGTGATCCGGACTCTTTTCTGAAAATTCCCGCCTGTTTTGGCTTGTGTGGTGTTGTGAGGAAAAGGGGAATTTTTCATATATCAACGTTCATTTTCATCCAGCAGATGAATTTTACTCCCATCCTGAATCTCCCGGTCAGCATGATATACAAAAAGATCATCTTCTGTAATCCTGCTGTTCTTTACATCTACAGCGGCATATACCCCGTCCTCCAGATAAACATCAATGTATTTCATACGGCATACAGGTTCTATGCCAAGAATACTTTTTTTCTCCTTCACCAGATACACAAAATAATTCCCCATTTCATCCTTGTGGACAGCTTTTGCCGCAAGACACAGATATGGATTCGTCTTCTGTTCTCTGGAGACAATTACTTGCGCGCCATCCGTATAATCATCCGGGTCAATCGTAAAATACATAGTAATTATATTTTTTTGGGCGTCATAAGAGATCTTTGCAATTGGCAGCAGCTGCTGATTTGCTCCGGCGGTTTTTACGAGTACTTCGTCACCTTTTTCCAGCATTCTTCCGGCTGGCTTCACATAGGCAATGATCTGATTTCCGCTGACAACTCCGGTGCCTTCCAGCCAATGTGTCAGCGGCTGCTTTTCCAGCGTGCAGGTATCTATATTTGCAATTCCGTTGTTTTCAAAATAGTGTTGTACAAAGGTCATTAGATACATTCCGGTCAGAAATATTGCAAGGAAGATCAGCCATTTTCTTTTTGCGTCTGCAAATCGAAGGGCTGGCCGGGGTTTTCTGGTATGGTTTTTTGTATGCATAAGATCTGGTACCTCCTGTTTCTATTTTTCGATGCCGATATGTCCGATCCCGGCGGCCAGTTCTTCTTTGCCGTATAAAAATACAAATACGGGCGGCAGCATCATGACGATGGCAGCTACAAACGAGCTGCCAAGCGTCTCCGCAGTCAGATTCGGAAAGAACAGTGACAGCGGGAAATGGGCCGGATTTTGTATAAAAAACATCGGCTGTTCAACGGTATTCCAAGTTTCCAGGATCTGCAGCACGGCGACGGCGGCGATTCCGGATTTTCCGAGAGGAAGACCGAGATGGCAAAAGACCTGCCAGCTTCCCGCCCCGTCCATACAGGCGGCTTCGATCATTTCGTCCGGCACATCCGCAAAGAACCGCGTCATTACAAATACCGGAAATGTAGAAAAGATGCAGGGCAGGATAAACGCCCATGGGGTATTTAACAGTCCGGTGCGGTCCAGGATAAAGTAATTTGACAGCATAGTGATCTGGAAGGGAAGCATCATAACGATCAGGTAAACGGTAAACCATATTTTTTTCAGGTGGAAACAGAGCTTTGCAAATGCCCACGCCGCGGGGACGGCGGTCAGTACCTGCCCGATCGTAATCAGCGCGGTATCCCGGACGGAATTCCAAAACATGGTATAAAATTGTCCGCAGTATAAAAATAAATCTGCATAAGGCTGAAAATCGGGCCTTGCGGGCATCAGCACAAAGGAAGCAAATTGTTTCCCTTGGAAAACCCCGGCGTAAGTCATGCCGGCTTCGTCACTGGTCAGAAAGGAACTGACAAAGATCAGAGCCAGAGGAAACAGGATCACCAGCGCGAGGAGCAGCAGGAACAGGCGGCTGGGAGCGTTTTTATAGTATTTTCGTTGATTCATAATGATTCCTCCGTTTTTGCCATGAGAATCCAAGCTGCAGGGCAAGGATCAGCCAGCCGGTCATCAGAATGATGATTAGCGCTGCTGCCGTGATTTTTCCAAATTCCATATTTGTAAACCAGTTGTTTAGCAGATGCTGGATCATATAAATATGTTTGTCCGGATAGTCACCGGAAATCAGGTAAATATCCCGGAATACTTTAAAGGAGTTTAGCATGGCAAGCACTGATACAGTAAATCCGAGCGGTTTGAGCAGCGGTATGGTAATGTATGCAAACTGGCGTTTTTTGTCGGCGCCTTCCAGCGCGGCTGCTTCGTAGAGGCCCGGATCAATGGCGGTCAGCCCGGCCAGCCATAAGATCATGGTATAGCCAAGGTTCCTCCATAGATAGGTTGCGATCACAACGACCATGGAAAATTTTGTGTGCAGCCAGCTGACGGCGGGTATGTCAAAAGCAGTAAGCAGGGCATTCAGCAGTCCGTATTCATGAAAAAAGATTTTCCATACGCCGCTCAGCGCCGCAACCGGGAGCGCCAGCGGAAGCAGATAGATGAGCGGAAGTATGGAGATACCCATAGGCGCATGCGTCTGCGCTGGATGATGGGCAGTGTGTGTATGCAGCAGGACGGCGATACTTAAGGAAAGCGCCAGTAAAACAGGCGTGCTGCATATCATAAATAGCAGTGTATTTTTGCCTGCCAGCAGAAAATGACTGCTCCGGAACAGTTTGGCGTAGTTTTGCATTCCGGTAAAATGTCTTCCCAGATCATCCATAAAACTGCGTTTGATCACGTCCGCAAACGGAAGCAGGTGAAAGAACAAGACTCCGGAAAGGCTGGGAAGCAGGTAAAGCATTGGTTTCCATGTTTTTTTATTCATCATAATACAACTCCAGCTGATTCAGAATTCTTCCGGCGGCATCTTCGGCTGACGTATCGCCGGAAATGACTTTGACGGCTTCGGATTGGATCAGATCCAGCGCATAGCGTTCTATAAACACAGGCTGTGCAGCTTCTTTTACGCTCGTAAGGAACGGGGTCAGTATTTCCGGAGATGGCCATTTGGTGTCAAAATAGTCCCCGCTAACATTACTGACAGCGACCATCATATTGCTTTGGCGGTCAGCCCAGGCGTCCAGCGCTTTGGAATTGACCGGAAAACCATCCGAAAAATCGGATTGCTGCAGTTCCTGTTCCAGCGCTTTTTGAATAAAGGCGACGGCCAGGTCCCGGTTCGGACTTTGCGTACTGACAGCCAGCACGCTATGCGGAACGAAGCTGTTAGCAGCACAGTGTATAGAGAATCCTTGTTCTGACAACTGTCCGATGGTATCCAGCATATTGCAGAACTGGTTTAGTCCATACGCATAGGAAAACGTAAAGTCTGTTTTGCCCATGCCAATCTCTTCCCAGCCGCTGCCGCTGGTACAGCTGAACGAATGCGTCAAGGAATCGTTGCGCGGCCAGGCAGCGGAAGCTTTTTTGCACAGTTCCAAAAAGGAAACCAGTTCTTGTTTGCTAAGATCCGCTTTGTTCAGTGCAAGCCCTTCTGTAAAAAAACGGCTGCAGATCGTAAAGATCTCTTCGGGTAACAGTTCTGCGGTTCGCTTTCCGCTGCTTTTTGTCAGAAATTGTTCCAGCGAATCATCCATAAGATCCGTCTGTCCGATCACAAACGGTACAACGGTCCGTAAAGGAATCATGTAGGGATGTTCCGCGAACAGCGTCTGCACGCCAGGCAGCAGTTCCTGCCTGCAGTCTGCAAGATCTTCACTCAGATCATACAAAAGCCCCCGTTCGGCATAAGTATTCGGATGCAGGCCGTCCATCAGAATGACATCCGGCCCGTTTCCCGCAAACAATCCAGCGTTGAACTGGCGGATCTGATCGTCGGTTGTCATTACGCCGCTCGTCGCAGAAGCAATTTCATAGACAACCCTTATATTTGGATGTTCTTTGCGGAATTGCGCCAGTGTGTTTTTAATTGTGGCGTTTTCTTCCAGGCCCCAGATCGTCATGGTGCGGTCCATATGAGGGATATCCGTACTGTATTCGTAATATTTTAATTGGAAGCCTTCTTTATGTTTGCCTTCAGCCAGCGACTGTGCAGGCAAAAAGCTGATATAGATCCGTTCTTTGTTGTGCTGTATGCACTGCCAGCTAAGATTCGGGTCGGACAGACTGTTTAAGCTGCTGTCCACTAACAGCTGCCATTTGCCGGAGGACAGATGGTAAATGCCGTTGTCGTTGCAGGCATACATTTCATCCAAAGAGCGCATTTCATAAACGGCGTTGTTCGTCAGCCCTCCGCTTAGTTCCAGCGTATGTTCCTTTTTTTCAAGATCATAGACAAAGCTGCCTTTGCGGTCGATCGTTTCGCAGAGAATTTGATCGCCGCAGACTTCCATATTCGGATAAGAAGCAAATTCATGCAGGATCTCACCATCGTTTTTTAAATCATACAAACGGCACAGATCTTCATATTTGATCAGGGCGCACAAAACACTGTTCTGCGTTACCTGCACCTTTGTGGGAATGACATAGTGTTTGGCGCCGGGAAGCTCTTTCCACTGCGGCGGCGTCAGGTCTTCAAATGTATGCAGATCATCGGTTGCCTGCAGATGGTACGTCTCGTCAGAAAGCGCGTAAAAAGCATAATATCTGCCGTCTTCCCCGCGCAGCATCTCCAGGCGGTCCAGTCCGGCAGATTCCCGGATCTGATCCGGAAAGCGGAGTTCCTGCCGCTTCCAGTTATCGTCCGTTAGGATATATTGATAAATATGATTCTTTTTATCCCGGGAAAACAGCTCTACACCCTGCTTTCCATTTAACACAAGGGAAACCGCTGTTTCCTTTTTGCCGATGGCGTCCGGCAGAGGAACGTCCCGTTCCAGCAGCATAGCTTCGGGTTCGCTGTCTGCAGCTGACGCGTCTGTATCGCCGGGGGACTGTGCGTCAGAAAGATCCGCCGCGGCGTGGTCATTTGTTTTGGAATCTTTCTGCGTGCTGTTGTCAGGTGCTGTGGATTTCCTGGCTTGATCTTTAACACATCCTGTCAGCAGAAAGGAAAGGGCCAGGAATGCGGCGGCTGATTTTTTTCGTAGTTGCAGTTGTTGCATAAGTTACCTCCTTGTTGGATTGCTGATATTAGGGAAATGTTAACAGGGAGATGTTGAGAAGTTGTATCATGGATGTGTCTAAGTTGTCACATGCAGGGAATTTTTATTATTTTGTGCGGCTTTGCATAATTCCATTAAAACCATTTCATCAAAAATTTCCGATTACCGCTTGACAATGCGCTTCCTAAGTGCTATGGTTAATTACATAAGTAATGAACCATTTAACTGGTGATCCAATGGATACAGATAGATTCCCATCAAAAGAGAGAGGTGATACACTTGAATGAAATTTTGAACCAGGAAAAGTCCATCTATCTGCAGATCAGTGAAATGATTGAAAACGACATTCTGCGGGATATCCTGCTGGAAGAAGAAAAAGTGCCAAGCACCAATGAGCTGGCAAAATTTTTAAAAATTAATCCGGCAACCGCGGCCAAAGGGATAAATTTGCTCGTAGACGAGGGAATTTTGTACAAGAAAAGAGGGATTGGCATGTTCGTATCGCAAGGAGCGAAACAGGCAGTTCAAAAAAAACGCAGGGATGCGTTTTATGATACCTATATCCGCTCTCTATTAATAGAAGCGGCAAGTCTGGGCATTCGGGAAGAAGAGCTGATATGTATGATCCGGGGAGAGACGCCGCAGAAATAAGCTGCTGTTGGCGGCCGGGAGCAGGAAGCAGGTGTGTTTTAGCAGTCAGAAAAACACGGAAATGGAGGAAACAATGAGTCTGAAATGTGAAAATGTTGGAAAAACATATCATGGGAAAGAAGTGTTAAAAGATATCAATCTGGAGATTGAACAGGGGAAAATATACGGCCTGATCGGAAGGAACGGAGCAGGCAAGACGACGCTTTTGTCTGTGATGACGGCACAAAATCCGGCGACAGGAGGGACCGTTACTTACGATGGAAAGCCCGTTTGGGAAAATCCGGCGGCGCTGGAGCATCTTTGCTTTTCCAGGGAAATCAGTCCGGTATCTTCGTTTGGGGAGAATAACATAAAGGTAAAGGAATATCTGCGGATTGCGTCAATTTTTTATCCGAAATGGGACGCGCAGATGGCAAAGCGTCTGACGGCGCAGTTTGGTCTGGACGGGAAACAGAAAATTTCTAAAATATCCAAGGGTATGATGAGCATGGTAACGATTATCGTTGCGCTGGCGAGTAAAGCGGATGTTACAATGATGGATGAGCCGGTGGCAGGGCTGGATGTTGTCGCCAGAGAGCAGTTTTACCGGTTTTTGATCGAAGAGTATACGCAGACCGGACGTACGTTTGTGATTTCTACGCATATTATTGAAGAAGCCGCGGATGTGTTTGAGGAAGTGATTCTGTTAAAAAACGGCACGGTGCTGTTAAAGGAAAATACACAGAAGCTGTTGGACCGCTGTCTGCATGTCAGCGGTAATGCGCAGGATGTGGATGCTGCCTGCGCAGGGCTTGCGGTGCAGCGGGTAAAAACAATGGGACGCAGCAAAGGGGCGACGGTTATGCTGGAGGAAGGGCAGCAGATTACCGGGGCGTATCAGGTAACGGTACAGCCGGTCAGCCTGCAGGAATTATTTCTGGCGTTATGCGGAGAGGAGGAAGCCGTATGAGGGTGCATGCATTTGGACGGTCGTGCAGATTTTTTGTTCGGCAGGCAGAACTTTTGGTATGTGGCGCAGTGGCAGGCAGTGTTTTTATGGCGGCTTATATATGGCTGATCAATGGAGAAAGCTTTGCGTGGCAGGAATTGTTAGAGTATGTGCCGCATGCGGTTGTTTCTGTGTCCATGATTATTATGCTTATGAATGGATTATCTTCTTATTCTTTTCAGTATTTGTATTCCGTACCGGTTTCTTTCGGGTGTCTGAGAAAACATGCATTTAACGGAATGCTGGTAATGAACGGACTGATCATGGCGGAAAGTCTGCTGCTTTATTGGATTCTGACGAAATTGCTGCATATGGGTCAGGCAGAATTGCCGATGAGTCTGGCTCTGTTTCTGATTGTGGAAGGTCTGTCGCAGCTGGGAGGAGTTATTTTAGTCAAATGGGGAAGGGCAGGAACGGTATGCATGATCATTGTATGTGTTGCGGTTAGCGCAAGTTATGGATTTGCAGTCAGCTATGCCGGAATGTCTGGTGTGATTTTATCTGTCAGCGCAGTATTTGGAAAAGAGATGGTCCAGCATTGGCAATGGCTGGCTCTTGCAGCCGGCGCTGTAGTCTGTCTGGCAGCAAATGCCGTCAGCTGGCAGTTTGTTAAAAAATGGGAAGTAAGGGCCTGATTGGCGGATCAGGGAGAACGAAATGGAGCAATGACAGTTTGATCGGAGGGGATTACGGATGAAGGAAATGAAAAAGCAGTTCTATATGCGCTGGGATGAACCGGTGTTTATATTTGTAATAGAAGCGGCCTTTTTTCTGCTGGGAGAGATCATGCTTGGTGTTGCCGTATTTGTGTATGGGGATGCAGACAGCATTTTTCCGATTGGTACACTGATGGCATTTATGGCGGCTGGTTTTCTTATGCTGTTTGTGGAAATCAGCGCGGTGCCGCTGTGCTTTAATTTATCAGTCAGTATGGGTGCGGTGCGCAGACGCCTGGTACCAGCGTTGTTTGCAATGTCATTTTTGGATAATCTGCTTGCGGCGGCAGTAGCTTGTCTTTTGTATCCTTTGGAACAGCAGATCTTGCGAAGTCTGTATGCGGGTATTCCGGTGGAGATCGATTTTGCATTTTTGTTCCGATTGGATGCGGTCCTTTTGGGGTGTCTGGCTGTAGCGGCTGTCAGCGCATTACTCGGGGCAATGTTTTTAAGGTTCGGAAAAATAACGTCCTCCTTGCTGTGGCTGCTGGTCGCACTGGGTGCTGTCAGTCCGCGGATTAAAAAGCTCCTGGACAGCGGGCAGGATCATGTGTTTGCTCGCTTGTTCAAAAGTTGCAGAGAGTTCTCCGAAGGCGGGATTGCGGCTGTGGTGATCGTTCTTTCAGCAGCGATGCTTTTGGCCGCCTGGATACTGCTGCGCAGGCAGAAGGTAGAGATTTAAAATAAAAATCCCTTGCAATAAACGGTGAACACCGCTAAAATAAAGGTAAACACTTTAGAAAATCATCGACAGAAAGCAGCGGGGGATGGAAGAATGGAATTGATCAAGATTCAAAAAGGAAAGCGAATTGCAAAAAGAAAAGATAAAGTAAAAGACTGGTATCTGATTCAGTCCGGCGCTGTGATCCAGAAGCTGGGATTTGCGGAAGTCGTACTTGGACCGAACGCGATTATCGGTATATTAGAGCGGGACTGGTTTATTTGTGATTATATTACAAAAGAAGACACGGCAATTGCACCGCTTTCGTGCGGGAATGCGGACGACCTGAAAAATATTCTGGCGGCAAACGAACGTTACCGGATTGTATTTTTGCGCACGGCGATTGAGCAGAGGCACCGGATCTTTGGATTGTATGCGCAGCTGCATAAGCGCACCAGCCAATTTCATGCATTTGTGCAGACAGTCTATAACGACTATAAGACATTTTGCAGCAGCTACCAGTTGGATGAACAGCCGTTTCCGCAAATGGATTATTTTAACATGCTGGAGATGAAGCATAAGGCAGAAGCATGGGAAGTAAATAACAGCACAAGTCTGATTAAAAATGTGCTGAAAGAATATATTCAGATGATGGTAAAAGATGACAGCCTGTGCGTAGGCGTCATTATGGAAGCATCTGCACAGATGCACCGTGCGATGCTCGGAATTGGGGAAATGGTTTCTTATCTGACGGATCATAGGGAAATTCTTTTGGCAGAATCCGAAAATGATATTTTCCATCTGCACTTTGATTTAGCCGTCCGCTGCAGCAAACGGCATCTGGACATTGCTCCGGTAAAACAGGAACTGGATTTTTTAAGCGGATTTGTACGCAAGATCCAGATTTATCAGCCGTCTGTCATCAAGGCACGCATTGAACAGTATGAAGAATATGACTTTGCAAACGCGTCATCTGCTCAGCTTGCAAAGAAAATAGATGTGCGGACTGAAGACTGCTTCCGCCATATTCTGGAATTTGGACAGATCAGCAAGGAAGAAGCGGACGCTTTCAAGGCGCAGGTAGAAGCATTCAGAAACCTTCCGGATATGACATCCACAGATGCCGCAGCTTATAAAATCCGCAAGCAGATTGCCCCGCTTTTTTACAATATTTACTATCAGGTATTTATGCAGGCGATCGAAAACGAGGAGGAAGCGTCGCCGATTATTGAGATGTTCTTAAACTTTGGTTTTATGGATACAAAGCTGGCGGGAGAAGAAAACGCGATCGCGCTTTACGACCTGACGGGGCGTCTGCGGCAGTTTAAATCCGAACGCGTCTACACCATTTATACCTGGCTGAAAAGCATTTATTTTGGCCGCAACGAGCCTTCCAAAAATGAATTTGAGCTGGATTATATGGCATTTTTGCTTGAACAGAAGAAAAACGGGGATCTGAACGAAGCCCAGGTTAAAAAAATGCAGAATGACCAGAAGGAAAAAGTTCGTTTTGAGATTATGAATATGTTCAGTTCCGCCAACCGGATTACTTACGGAAAGATTACGACGTTCTGTCCGATCCTGTGTGAATTTGACTTGATTAATACCATTGATAAAATGGCGGTAACCGTGGAACGGCTGGATGAAGAACTCAATAAAATCCGCAAAATTGACTTTACGGCATTCTTTCGGGAGGTTAATTTTACAGAAGCGGCAAATGATATTTTAAGTCATGAAATGCTGATGAAAGAAGTGCTGCCGGATATTATCCTGATGCCGAACGCGGGAACCAGGGCGATGATGTGGCAGGAAACAGCGGATAAACGCAGGGACACAAGGGCGCGTTTCCTTTTCCCGATCTTTACGGCCGCCAACCTGGAAGAGATGATGATCGAGACTGTCGGAAGATACCGTTGGGAGATGTGCCGCAAGATCCAGGGCGTGCGCTGGAACGATGTGCGTGAAAAGTCCCTGACGTCGGAATACTGCGATTATCTGCAGTTCTACCGTAAAAACCGCGATCTTTCCGCAGATGCAAAGGATAAGCTGAAAACCGCGATTCAGCGGGCAAAGAATAATTACCGGGAAGTATTTGTGAAAGATTATCAGGGCTGGATCAATTATGAATCAAAGGGAAGCTTCCGGCTGAATAAAGTCGCGCGGGAGATTCTGGTTGTGTATTGTCCGTTTGCAAAGGAAATTCGTGATAAGCTTAAGATTAATCCGATGTATCAGATTTCTATTCCGAAATTTGAGCGGGATAATGCGAAGAAGGCACAGAGGCTGACGGCGCTGTATGATAAGTATCAGAAGGCGGGCGGGGAGATTACGGATGAACTGAAAGAGAATTTGCTGTATTGCCAGTTATAAATGGAAGATGGACGTGACTGTGGAAGCGGAACGGTGGTGGCAGTCCGGACGTGACCGTGGCAGCGGAACGGGAGGACAGCCAGGCGGCATAGGATTGAGCGGACTGGGGCAACGCTGCGGTGAACTAATCGCTAACTGCGACTAAGACAGTCGGCGTGT